>JBAZSR010000248.1:0-3317 GCA_041662295.1 Elusimicrobiota bacterium
CCGGGCAGCCTCCTCTTCTACGGCTCCCAGGAGGTCGGATTCGACAAGCCCATCCCCTCGGAGCCCAAGTCCCTGCCCTTCGGCGTGCCCGTGCAGGTCGACTGGCGCGGCGGCGACCAGGGCCTGGCCGCGTTCTACCGCGACCTCTTCCGCAAGGGGGCTCGCGTCCGGTCCAAGCTCCCGTCCGCCTCCATGAGGACCCTCGAGGCAGGCGCTGACCAGGGCTGGGTGGGCTACGCCTTGGTCGCGGAAGGCGCGAAGAAGGCAGGCGCCCTGGTGCTCGCCAACCCCACGGGCCGCTGGGTGAACGTCCACGTCAAGGACGCGGGGCTCGGCTTGGACTGGAGCGGGAGCCTCGAGCCCGGCGGCTGGGCCGTGATCGAGTTGGACTAGGTCAGCCGGTCTTCCAGTTCGAACAAAGGGAGCAAGCCCTTGCTTACGAGCGGATGCCGCTCATCCAGGACCCTTTTCCATCCAAATCCCAGTCGCCTGACCATCCCAAGAGATTCCAGCCTGGCCATGCAGTCATTGACCGTCTGATGGCTCAACCTGGCCGCTCTTGCCACTCCTCTGCGGGTGACGCCCCTTTTCGCGTGATAGGACAGGACGCGGAGGACCTCGACCTGAGCCCTGCTGTTGAAGACCTCATCGAGTATCCGAGGCATCAACCGGGGACTTCTGCCGAGGATCGGCACGTATTCCCGCCATTCCGGAGGATCATCTGGAAGGCTATCCAGAGCTGCCACTCTTCATAATACGATCCAGGCCCAAAAAAGTTCCCTTTTCAGTCGAGGGACTCCTCTTCCCGTCGAAAGATCCCTCCCCAATGGAACACTGCCCCATCTAGGCACGCTTTAGCCCGCTGAGGGGCCGCCGACCTCCCGAGTGACTGCTCCGACCCTCTGAGGGGTTGTGCCGGTCCCTTTAGGACCCGGTGTCTCCCAAAACAGGAATTGGCCACTATACTGGCCAATTCCTGTTTTGACCCACCCAGCCCCCACCCTTCCCCTTGCCTTGCCCTACTCTTGCCCGCGATAGGACATCGAGCCAAGCAGCGCATCCAAGGAACACAGCGCGGCCAGGGGCTAAGCACGACCAGTGGCTCAGCGCGTCTTGGGCAGGACCACCAGGAAGGTGGGGACCCGGCGGAAGCACTGCGGAGGAGACTGCTTGGACGGCTTCTGGCACTCGGGCTTGCGCTCCCAGCCCGTGACGAGCCGGTCCGCCTTGAATGCCATCTGGGTGGAACCCCCGCCGTCGAGATGGACGATGCTCTCGCAGCCCTCCCTGAGCTTCAAATACACGGTCATCCGGCCGAGGTTCGAGACGGGATAGGCCGCGACGAGCCGGACCTTGCCGCCCGTTGTGACGCACACCGCTGCGCGCGCCGAGTTGGAGGATTCGGCCCAGGAGGACTTTCCCGCCACCGCGGACACGACGCCCTCGGGCTCGACCGATACCCCTTTGACCACAGCAGGCCGGCCCTGGCTGTCCACGGTGAAGATCCGGTTCATGGAATCATGGCCTGAGTGGCGGATGACCTTGCCCCCCTCCATGAAGAAACCAATGGGGGTGCCGTCTTGGAGGGAGAAGAAGCCCGCATTCATGCCCGCTAGCGCGGCCGGCATCGAGGCCATGACCTTGGGCAGGGTCGTCCTGCCGGCGTCGACCGCCGTCTTGGCGGACACGGTCCTGATCTCGGCAAGGCGCGGGTCCACTTCGATGACAGTGGCCATCTCGATGTCGAATTCGGGGACCGGCTCGTTATCCTTGAGCAGGACCACTGCCTCGGACTTGCGGACCACGGCGGTCACGGCCGCTTTCGCCGGCATGCGGAAGCTGACTTCCGACAGGGCGGCCAGGCGCCTGATGACGGACCAAGCCGTGGACTTCTCCCCTCCCTGGCGGTCGAAATCGAAACTCTCCGCGGCAAGGACCGGGCCAGCCAGCGCCATCATTGCCGCGGCCAGCGCGGTACCGAGGGCCTTGGCAAGCCTCCTGCTCATAGAGACAAGTTTAACAGGCTCCTCAAGGACGCGTCCAGGGCCGAAAGTCCTACCACTGCTGGTGCCGGGAGTCAATCCCCGGCACCGAGAAGAGGGTGGGATTTGCCGTCGAGCTCAAACACGGTCTCGCGCAGGCCCCAGGACCCGGCTTCGACCCCGATGAAGTGCGTGGTCCTAGCCTTCGGATACCCCGGGGGCAGAGGGTAGAGGGGCGAGCCCCCGCCGCCGGTCAGCACGTAGCGGACGCCGTCGATCTCGGCCGTGCCGAGGGCGTGGATGTGTCCGAGATAGACCCTCCGGACCTTGGCCGCCTCGACGAGCTTGCGGAAGTCCGCGCTGCCCTCGTCGAAGAATCCGCTCATGTTGTAGGACTTCTCCTCGAAGGCCGAGACCAGCACCCCGCGCAGGTAGCCAGGGGGGACGTGCGTGAACACCAGCACCGGGAGGTCGGTAAGGAGCTGGCGGGAGAGCCAGGCCAACTGCTCGGGAGTCAGCCGCCGGTCCGAGGAGTCGAGGACGATGAAGCGCCAGCCATTGTAGTCGAAGGAGCAGTCGAGCTTCCGGAAGAGCTCGGTGAAAAGCCTCTTGTCAGCGTCGCCGTTGGGCTGGGACCGGTCATGATTGCCTGGCGCGACCATCAGGGGGACGCGGACCTCGGCGTTCAGGAACTCCACGAGCTTGAGGTAGTTGCCCTCCACACCCTTGGACACGATGTCCCCGAGCTGGAGCATGAAGTCCGCGTTCATGCCCTGGACCCTCTCGACGAGCTTGCGGAAGCCGTCCGTGGGCGCGAAGACCCTCTGCCACGGGAAGCGGCCGGGCTCGGCGTCGCCGATCACCGCGAACCGGAAGGAGGTCTTGGGCTCCGGGTGGCCCGCCAGGAGCTTCGCGATCTGGACGTCGTTGCCCCAAGTCTTGCCCGCCTCGGCCAGGCCGAGGGACGGCGGGACAGGGGCGGGCTTGCCCTTGATGGCGGCGAGCAGGCGCAGCTGCAGTCGGTCGGTCAGGTCGGATCCCATATCCCTGGAGCCGTCGAAGGAGACGGCCGCTCCCGCATCGGCGGCGACAGCGCGGGAGGCGCACGGGCTTAGCGCCAGGATGCCGATGAGCCACGCGGAGCAGCGCATGACCCGATTATTATATCACAGAGGGCCGCCAGGCCCACCCCGGAGTGGGCCTCCCGCCTCCCCAATCCCTGGGCCCCTGGACACCTGACGGAAACCCCGTGGCGGGGCATACTATCGTGATGGCGAAAAGGATGGCGTTCGTGAGCGCCGCAGGCCTGGCTTGCGCCGGCCTCGTAGCGTTCTT
>JBAZSR010000248.1:3327-5064 GCA_041662295.1 Elusimicrobiota bacterium
GCTGACGGGTTCGACATCGATCTCCAGGATGAGCAGGCCCGACAGCAAGCGGCGCCCGCGGCAGAGAGCCATCAGGGCTCCATGATGATGAGGGACGCCGTGGCATCCGGCCCCCTCATGATGGGCGCCAGGTTCGTGCCGCCGCCGCCCGGGCTCTCGCCGGCCTTCAACCCCGGCATCCCCGCCGCCGTCAAGGCCCCCTCCCCTACCCCGGGTCCGGGCACGGCTGATTGGGCGAAGAAGCAGGACATGTTCCAGGACCTCTTGGCCCACCCCGCGGCCTTCATGATCCGGCGGACCAACCTTTCGAGCCCGGCCAAACTGCGCGGCTTCCTGGCGGACCGGCGCAGGGTCAGGCGCTACCTCGACCACCCCTTGATCAAGGCCGCGCTCTCAAGCCCCATCCTCCTCAAGACCATGCTCCGGACCCCGGGCATGGTCGCGGCGTTCCTCGCCAGCCCTGCCATGCAGGACCCCCGCAGCGTGAAGGCCCTGTTCGAGAGCGCCCTCGTCAAGGAGATCCTCGCCGCGGAGGGCCCGTCGGCCCTCGCCAAGGACGACGCGTTCGTGAGCGCCCTGGTCGGCGATCCGGCCACGGTCCTCTGGATGAGCCGCAACCCCGATGCCGCGGCGCGCATCCTCAGGCTCGCGCCGGGCCTCGTGCGCTGAGCCTGCCCGCGCTCCCCGGCTTCCCCTGATTTTGTACCATTGCAGTCATGGGACTCATCGCCATGACCGTCGCGGAGGAGATCACGGACGTCCGGCTCTACGAGCACGAGGCCAAGCTCTTCCGCAGGAAGATCATCGACGGCGACCGCATCGGCGAGCTGTTCGAGCGGTTCGCGGAAGAGGAGAGGGTGCACTCCGAGATCCTCCGGGGCATGGCGAGCATCGACGACCTCGCCCAGACCGTCCCAGGAGCGCCCCCAAAGTCAGATTCCCTGCGCGAGACCCTGCGCACGCACGTGGAGCGCGAGCTGCGCTCCATCCGCGCCTGCGAGGACCTGCTCAAGAAGCTCGACGACGCCCGTCAGCGCCTGCTGGTCAAGGGCATCATGGCCGACGAGAAGGAGCATCTCCAGGCCGCGCTGAAGTACCTGAAGGCCATCAACCCCCGCTGAGGGGTTCTATTTCGCCGCGGCCCGCAGGTCCCCGGCCGCGCCGATGAGGTAGAGGGCCGCGGCCGTGTTCTTCTTGACGGCCGGAGCGATGGCCGCGGCGCCGGGGTAGAAGGAGCCGCCCTCGAGCTCGAAGGTGAACCCGAAGATCCTGCGCGCCCCGTACATCCAGTCGTCGGTGTCGCCGCTGGAGGCGTAGAGGTCGCTCGACTGCTCGGGCGTGTAGCCGGTCAGGGCTCCCATCTTCATGGCGATGGCCTTGAAGACCTTGAGATCCTCCCCATTCGGGATCGGGTCATAGGAGTAGCTCCAGGGCCAGAAGATGAGACTGCCGTAGGAGTGGTAGGACACGCTCGTCTTGATGTTGGGCCGGGCCTCCACGAACCTCTTGATCGCCTGGGTCTCGGGCTCGGAGAAGGCCGCGGGACCCTGGTAGGTGTCGCTGTGAGGCTGGTCCGAGGCGCCGGAGCCCCCCCACATGTAGCCGTAGTTGCGGTTCAAGTCCACCCCGATCTCGCCTCCAGGGTTGACCCTCATGTTCTTCCTCTGCCACCGGTACTGGCTGGCCGAGACATCGTACTCAACGCCGTCCGGGTTGACCATGGGGATGATGTAGATG
>JBAZSR010000249.1:0-5009 GCA_041662295.1 Elusimicrobiota bacterium
GGTGTTCATCGCGGGCTGGTGGCTCGACGCCATCCACTCGGACTTCATGTTCGCGTTCTTCATCTGCGCGATGCTCTGCGGCACGCTCCTCTCCCTGACCGGCATCATGCTCGGCGAGATGACCCCGCGGGAGTACCCGAAATACGGGCAATGGGTCCGCCTCATCGCCTACGCCGTCATCGAGAACTTCGGGTACCGGCAGGTGATGACCTACCTCAGGCTGGCCGGCACCATGGACTTCATCCTGGGCAGGGGAGAGTGGGGCAAGATGGAGCGCGAGGGCATCGTCAGGCGGAGGGGCCGTGCTGCGTAGGCACATCTTCAGCCTCGTCTCCCTGGCCATGCTGGCCCTCGTGGTCTGGTGGGCCGGGGGCCTTCCCCGATTCACCAGGGCCACCCCGCCGACCGTGCTCGTGCCCACGGGCTCGGACAACGGCCGGCTCTTCCAGGAGCGGGGGCGTCCGGTCGAGGGCGGAGCGGCCGTGCTCCTCATGGGGCCCGGCCACCAGGCGCTCCCCGCCGCCCGTGCGCTCATCCAGGCCGGGATCCCCTTCTGTGTCACCCACGACCTCCAGACCGCGCTCAGCCACCGCATGGTCCTCATCCCCACGGACGACCGTTCGCTCCGGCCCGGCCCCGAGGTCCTCTCCAGGCTCAAGGCCTATGTCCAGCAGGGCGGGACCTTGATCCTTCAGACCCCGCCGGACCTCCTCCAGGGCCTGACCGGGCTCTACGCCGAGAACCCGCGCCGCACCCGGCACCGCCTGAGCTTCCGGACCGCGGCCGACGCCGGCCTCGTCTACCTCGATGAGCCCGAGGAGGCGGAGATCCGCCTCGCCGGCAGGAGGACCGCGGAGGGGCCATGGACGCACGGCCTCATGGCCGCGGCCCAGGCCAGCCCCATCGCCTTCTTCACGGACGAGAGCCAGCCCGCCATCATCCGCGTGCGCCACGGCGCGGGCGCGGTCTACACCCTGGGCTTCGACCTGAAGGACCTCGTGACCCGGCCGCGCAGCCGCCGCCACTTCGACGCCGACCGCTGCCGCAACAACGCGTTCGAGCCCGCGGGCGACGTCGCGGCCCTGCTCCTCCGCGGGTGGTACGAGAGCGGCCCCAAGCCATGGGTCCGCCTGCGCTCCCTCCCGGGCCGCCTGCAGGGGCTCATCGCGCTCTCCCACAACCTCGGGTGGGGCTCCGGGGTGGACGCGGCCGAGGACTTCTCCAGGGCCGAGAAGGCCCAAGGCATCAGAGCCACTTTCTTCGTGCAGACCAAGCGCATGAAGGACGTCCTCAAGGGGCCCGTCTTCGACGAGAAGCTCGTCCGGGCCCTCAAGGTCCTCGCCGCGGACGGGCACGAGCTCGCAAGCCACGGCGTGGCCCACGGAGCTGACCTCCACCTCAACCCCATCGGCAGCCCGGACGTCAAGGTGGATGCCTACCGGCCCAAGGTCGACGAGGACGGCTACACGCGGGGAGGGACCCTGCTCGGCGAGATGGCCGTCAGCAAGAGGCTCATCGAGGCGGCCGCGGACGCGAAGGTGGAAGGGTTCCGCTCAGCCTTTCGCCGCGATCCTGATTTCCTCGACGAGGGTCTCAAGGTCACGGGCTACGCTTGGGATTCGAGCCTGGTCCCCTGCCAAGCCCTCACCCATTTCCCCTTCCCCCTGCCGCGCCTGCGGTCCTTGGACCTGGAGTCGGGCGTCCTCGAGCTTCCCATGTCCTGGGACGACGAGAACCAGCCCGAAGGGCCTCTGGACTTCAGCAGGGTCCTGACCCTGTTCCGCAAGGTCTCCAACAACGAGAGCCCGTTCGTGTGGCTGGCGCATCCGAGCCTCGCCCCTGCCAAGAAGCGCGCCCTCGACCGGATCCTCAACACCCTGCCTTCGGACGCGGCGGTCTGGCCCGTGGGCCGCCTCGCCCGGTTCTGGTCCGCCCGGGAAGCTGCCCGGTTCTCCTACACCGCGTCGGGCAGTGAGGTCCTGCTGAAGGTGCAGGCCCCGGCGGGACGCTACGGGCTCTCCTTCGAGGTCTCGGCCCCGGCGGTCTCCTGCCGGCCGAGACCCGGCAGCCAGAGGCCCGGCGTGGAAGTCTCCTGCTCAGGCAGGAAGGTCGTGCTCGAGAGCTCCGACGGCGGACCGGTGGAGATCGCGCTCCGCCTCTAATCGCGGGGGAGCGCCGGCAGGGACCCAGGCTTCGGAAGGACCTCGTAGACCGCGGTCTTGCCCATGCCGCCGGTCTCCCAGAGCCCGAGGAGACGGAACCGGTCCGGTTGGCGGCGAATGAAGTCCCGCTCGACCTCGTCGAGACCGGGATACCAGCGGGGCTCCCAGAGCCCAAGATACCGGACGCGGAGGCTGTCGAGGAGGTTCATCCACTCCTCGGGCAGCTCCCCGTAGAGCGCGTCCGGCAGCAGGGTCGCACGGTGGCCCACCACGTGAACCTCGGCCCGGGGCGGCAGGCCCGCCCACGGCAGGATGAGCTCGGCGTAGTTGACCGCCACGGTGTCGCCGCGCTCGAGCCGCTTGTCGAGGAAGGCCCACGCCTGACCCAGGGTGTCGAAGCGAGCCTTGTAGAACTCGGCGGGCTCGATCCTCCCCCGGGAGCGCAGCAGCTTCCAGGCGTCCCGGTAGTCCTTCTCCCCCCCGAACCAGCCGAGGAAGAGCACGCAGGAAAGGATGATCCCGGCTGACCAGCCCAGCCGGGCGGCGCTCCGCGCCCAGCCCTGGGCGCGGCGCAGGGCGAGGGCGGCGAGGGGCAGGACAAGGCCGGGCAGGAACATGATGTAGCGGGGCTCCCTCGTGGGCTGGAACAGGAAGAAGGCGGCCAGGGTCATGGGGATCATGGCCGCAAGCCAGAGAGCGGACCTATTCCTCGAACGCAGGGCCGCCCAGGCAGCCGCTGGGAGGACCGCGTAACACGCCGCGAAGACCGGGCCGAAGCCGTGCTCCGAGCCATAGACGAGCCTGCCGCGGAAGGACTCCCGGAAGGGGTACCAGAGCCAACCCGCGGGAGAGGACACGAACCAGCGCTCCACCTCCGTGAGCAGTTCCGACGGCGACATGGGCCCGAGGAAGACCGTCCACCCGCCGACCTTGAACTCGAACGGGTACACGGGGTTGCCGTGGGCCCGCCAGTTCTCGATGTAGGTCGAGCCCCCCAAGGCGAGCGACAGGAGGGTCAGGGGGATGAGCCAGAGGGCGGCCTTCAGCCGCAGGTCCCGGCGCAGGCAGAGGGTCCAGAACGGAAGGAGGAGGAGCGGGGCCTGCAGATAGGCCGTGGACTTTGCGCCCAGGGCCAGGCCGAAGGCCGCGGCAAAGGCCGCCAGGTGCACGGCCAAGCCGGTCCGATCGAAGAGGACGGCCGCCGCGGCAGCCGCGAGGAAGCTCGCGCCGTAGAAGAGGTCCACATAAGGGATGCCGGCCTGGATGAGGGCCAAGGGGGCGGCGCAGGCAGCCAAGCCGCAGGGCAGGGACCAGACCGCGCCCCCGTGCCTGCGGCCCAGGACCGCGGCGCTCGTGAACATCAGGGGCAGGGCCGCGGCCTGGGAGAGCTTCGCGGCCTCCATGCGGCCGCCGTCGAGCAGGGACAGCCAGGCCGCCAGGTACTCGCCGTTGTGCGCGATGGTGCGGTGGAAGGTCGGCCAGCCGCCCAGGGAGAGGTCCCCCTGCCGGATCCAGCGGAACACGATGGGCAGATGGTAGGAGAGCCCGTCCCACGCGTCCGGCGGGGTCTTCCACGCGATGAAGAGCCGGAACGCGAGGACCGCGAAGAAGATGGCGGCCGCGGGCCAGAACACGGGCGGGAACGCCCAGCGCTGGAGCCCCCCTCCCAGCATCGGCAGCTCCTCTTTTTGGTGGAAGAGCGCCACCAGTCCGTGGAGGATGAAGAGACAGAAGGTCGCGAGCGCCACGAGCCCGGGAGCCAGGCGGCCCGCGGCCCCGAACGCGAGCACGATGAGGACGCCCTCGCAGCATGCCAGGAGGGAGCCGAGGAACGCCGCCTCGCAGGTCCGGCGGCCCAGGAGGTTGCGGAACATGACCGTGCCCGAGAGCAGCAGGCCCCCGAACAACAGGGCGGCGATCACCGGAAGAGCTCCGCGATGCCGGGGAGGAGGGAACGCTGGAGCCAGGCGTAGGCGAGGAGCCCGACCCAGAACAGGACCGCTGCCGCGGCCCCCGCGGCCCGCCTGCCCGGTCTGGTCCTGGAGCCGTCCATGGCCCGATAGTATAGCTTTTGACCGCCGGACCTGGCGCGGCCGGCGTCCTATGGTCTATCATTGCTCCCATGGGGGCCGGAAAGTCAAGGGCGGCGGCACGGATGGCGCATGGCGCTGTCCTCGCCATGGCGCTCTCCGGATGCGGGCGGACCCAGCATGATCCCGGCCTCCTGGTCCTGCCCGGCAGAGGAGCCTCCTCGTACGCGGAAGCCTCGGGCCCCTCCCCCTTGAGCCGTCTCGTGGAGCGCCGCCTGGCCGGGGCAGGGACCGCGCCTCTGTCCCCGGAGCCGTGCCTCGACAGGGCCGCTGAGCTCCTCGCCGAGAGGCTCGACTCGGAGTGCGAGCTCTGGCCGGGCTGGATCGAGGAGCATGTCCTCCATCACGCCGGGTGCCCGGATTTCGCGGCCGACGCCATCGTGGTCTGCGGCAGAGGCAAAGACCCTAAGGGCTTCCTTGACCGCGTCGCAATCGAGGCTCCCAAGCTCAGGGCGGACCGCTTCGGCAGCGGCCGCGCCGCCCAAGGGCTCTTCCGCTCAGCCTGGGTCTTCGCCGCGGTCGAGCGCGGGGCAGGGCTCGACCCGGTCCCTCGGAGCGTCCCCCCCGAGAGCCGCGTCCGCCTCGGGTTCAGCCTCGCTCCGGGGCTGGAGGCGCCGCGCGTCTACTCCATGGGCCCGGCAGGAGGAGTGGCGTCCGAGCCCGTGCTACTCGGCTCGGAACCGGGCCGGCACCTCGCCTTCGTGCGCCTGGCCGGACCGGGCCGGTATTGGCTGGAGATCATGGCGGACGGCAGGGA
>JBAZSR010000250.1:0-4981 GCA_041662295.1 Elusimicrobiota bacterium
TGGAGCGGGACAGGGGCTCGTGCCGGGTGACAGGCGGGGCTTTGCCGCGCAGCGCCGCGGTGCGGCTCCCCGGGGACATGCACCTGGCGGCGTATTTGGCGGTGGCCGCGAGCATCGTCCCAGGGAGCGACCTGACGCTGTCCGAGGTGGGCGCCAACCCGTGCAGGACTGCCTGGCTGGACATCCTGGACAGGATGGGCGCCTCCATCAAGAGGACGCCGTGGGGGGACAACATCATCGGCGCTCCCGAGCCTGTGGGGGACCTGCAGGTCCTGGCCGCTGGGTTGAAGGGCGTCGAGGTCTCGCCTGAAGAGACCCTGCGGGCCGTGCACGAACTGCCGGTCTTGATGATCGCGGCGACGCAGGCCGCGGGCAAGACGCGGTTCAAGGGCATCAAGGGCTTGGGCAAGGATGGAGGGGCCCTGGTCAAATCAGCGGTCAGGCTGGTCAAGTCTTTGGGCGGGAAGGCTCTTTCGCGGGCCGGGGTCCTGACAGTGACGGGACCTTCGGCTTTGAAGGGCGTGCGCATGGAGGCTGGGACGGATCCCCGCTTGGCCATGGCGGCCCTGGTCGCGGGCTTGGTCTGCGAGGGGGAGATGAATCTTCTGGACGGCAGGTGCGTGGTCAACGCCTATCCGACATTCTATACGCGGTTGAGGCTCTTGTGCCAGTGACGACAGCCATGGACAGCAGGATCTCAAGGTTGATGGAGAACATCAACAGCATCTTCGTGGGGCCGCAGGGCGTGGTGAAGCTGACCGTGGCGACCCTGCTGAGCAAGGGGCACCTGCTCATCGAGGACGTGCCGGGCATCGGCAAGACCCTGCTGGGCGTGGTCCTGGCGCGCTCGATCGAGGCGAGCTTCCACCGCATCCAGTTCACGAACGACCTCCTGCCCTCGGACATCCTGGGGCTCTCGGTGTTCGACCAGAAGGCGGGCTCCTTCGACTTCAAGCCGGGCCCGATCTTCAGCAACGTGGTGCTGGCCGACGAGATCAACCGCTCGACCCCGAAGACGCAGTCGGCCCTGCTCGAGGCCATGAACGACATGCAGGTCTCCATCGATGGCAGGACGCACGCCCTGCCGCCGCTTTTCATGGTCATCGCCACTCAGAACCCGGTGGAGTACCACGGCACCTACCCCCTGCCCGAGGCGCAGTTGGACCGGTTCCTGACCAGGGTGCGCATCGGCTATCCCGCCCCTGGAGACGAGAAGCGCATCCTCAGGGAGAAGGACCTGGGCGAGCGCATCCAGGCCCTGAAGCCCGCGCTCACCATCGCCGAGGTCCTGGACCTGCAGAAGCAGACGGAAGCGGTCCGGGTGGACGAGGCGCTCCTGGACTACGTGGTCAAGATCGCGGAAGCCACGCGCACGGCCAGGCAGGTGAAGCTCGGCTTGAGCCCGCGCGGCGCCTTGGCATTGGTGCGCGCGAGCCGCGCCATGGCCTTGATCGCGGGCCGGGACTACTGCGTCCCGGACGACGTGAAGGCCATGGCCGTGCCTGTCATCAGCCACCGCCTGATCCTGGACACGAGCCTCTACGGGGTGGCCAAGATCGACGAGGTCGAGGAAGCCGTGGCCGGCATCGTCCGAAGCGTGCCTTCCCCGAGTTGACGGGCTTGGGTCCCATGCGCAGATCCCGGCTCACGCGATTGGGCTGGGGCGCGACAGGCATGGCCGCCCTGTCCATGGCGGCCTCCTTCAGCACGGGCAACAACCTCCTCTACGTCCTCTTCGGCGTGGTGACATCCTCCCTGGCCGTGTCCTGGCTCCTGGGCAGGGTGAACATCTCAGGCATCAAGGCTGAGGCGTTCCAGCCGGACCAGGTGTTCCGAGGGGACCTCTTCACCCTCCGCCTGCGGCTGACCAACGCGGGCCGCCTGCCTTCCTTCGGCATCCGGGTGAGGGAGGCCCTGGCGGCCAGGCTCGGGCCTGGCGAAGGGTTTGAGGCCGCCTTTCCCTTCACCTTCAGGCACCGGGGCCGCAACGCTGTCGCGGGCGTGGACCTGGAGAGCCTCTTCCCCTTCGGGTTCTTCAGGCACGCGGCCTCTTTGACGGGTCTTGAAGGCACGGCTCTGCCGCGGATGCGCGAGGTCCATGCCGAGGCTGAGATCACGGCGGACGCGAGCCTCACGGGCAGGCCCCGGCCGAAGAAGGGGCGGGGCGACGAGCTTTTCGGCATCAGGGAGTACGACACGAGCGACGATTCAAGGCTCATCAACTGGAAGCTCTCGGCCAAGCAGGACAAGACCTTGGTCAACGAGTACTGCGTGGCCGGCGACTCGCGGGTCACCATCAGGCTCGAGAACCTCGGAACAGGAGAGCCGGCTGAGCTCCGGGTCACGGAAGCGGCCTCGGCGTTCCGGTGGTACATCGACACCGGCGCGGAGGTGCGGCTGGTGACCTCGGAGGGCGGGGTGGATTACGGCAAGGGCCTGCTCCACCTGGACAAGGCCCTGCGCTTCCTCGCCTTGCTGGGCGAAGGCAAGTCAGTCAGGCCTTCGACGCTGCAGGCCTCGGCGGGGCCGGCTGTGGCGGACACGCCGGCCCTGAGGCGCTGGACATTCTTTGGCACAGCCATCGTCTACGCTTCCTTGTTCCTGGTGGATGAGATCGGGACCAAGCCGCTCCTGGCTCTGCTGCCTGCCGTGCCTCTGGGCTGGGCGCTTCACGAGAAGAAGGTCTGGAGGGGCTCGCGGCTCTTCTGGGATCCGATATCCGCCGCTGTCCTGATCTATATCCTGGCTCTGGACTGGCGCTATTTCGGGGTTGCTGTGGCCAACGTGCACCTGGTGCTCTATCTTCTGGTCAACCGGGCGGTCAACGATGTGAAGCCCAATGAGCTCGCTCAGTGGTTCCTTATATTATTCCTGGGCTTCTTCCTGGCCTCGGGCCTGACGCTCACGCCATGGTATTTCCTCGTCTTCCTCCTTTATATCGCGTTCGCGGGGGTCTGGCTCTGCCTGGCCTCGGGCCTGGAATTCAGCGAGAGGCGGGACTGGCTGCCTGGGCTCGGCGCTGGCGTTGTCGGGGTTCTGGCCCTGGCAAGCCTGCTCTTCTTCTTCAGCCCGCGGCGTGATAGTTTCCGGCACATCAACCCGTTTACGGCCATGGGCATCGACAAGCTCCAGCCCAAGGCCTCGACCGTGGCGGGCTTCGGCGATGGGGTGTCGTTGGGCTGGTACGGAGAGCTCAAGCGCTCCTCGAGCCGCATGATGCGGGTGCGGCCTCTCATGCCCACCGGCCCGGGCGAGCCGCCGCCCCTCTACGTCCGCGGAGCCGCGTTCGACGAGTTCGACGGCCGGCGGTGGAAGAAGAGCAAGGCGGACTTCGTCTACCGCTACGGCAAGAACAAGTACAACGCAGTGGGCGGCAGGGCCTGGACCCCGAGGCAGGGCGAGCTCCTGAGGTTCCCGGGCAAGGGGTCGGATCTCCCGCCCGTGCTCGAGTTCATCTACTACCCGGTGAATCTGACCGTGCTCTTCACCGTGGGCGCGGTCAACGCCGTGGTCCTGCCCTCGGGCGCGGTCTACTTCGACCACACGGACTCGGCCTATCTTGCCTCGCCCTACACGCGCGGACTGCGCTACACGCTCGTGCCCAGGCAGGGGGAGGCGGGCTTTGGTTCGGCGATCGAGGGCTATGACGCCATGATCGCGTCCAGGTTCCTCCAGCTTCCCGACTCCGATCCCAGGGTGGCTGAGCTGGCCGCGAGGATCACGGGGAACAGCCGGACGGATATGGAGAAGGCGAAGGCGGTCGAAGCCCATCTGCGGCGCTCCTACGCGTACTCCACCTACTCGACCTCGAGGCAGAAGACCCTCCCTGATTTCCTGTTCAAGGACCGCAAGGGCAACTGCGAGTTCTTCGCCACTGCTGCCGCGGTGCTCCTGCGGCATGCCGGGGTGCCGACCAGGCTCGTCACGGGCTTTCTGGCCTCGGAGTGGAACGAATACGGCAGGTTCTACGACGTGCGGCAGGGCCAGGCCCATGCCTGGGTCGAGGCGTACGCGGGCGGCAGGTGGGTCACGCTCGAGCCCACGCCGGCCTCCGGGTTCTCCTTGGCCAGGGACGCGTTCTTCAGCCGCCTGGAGCGCATGATGAATGCCCTGGAGCTTCGCTGGTACCGGCATGTCATCGGCTACGACTCCTATTCCCAGCGCGACACCTTCTTCAGGCTGAGCCAGACCCTGACCAAGGAGCGGGTGCTGGGGTGGATCAAGACCGCGGGCCGGCCTGTCGGCGTCCTGGCAGTGCTCGCAGGCCTGCTTCTTCTGCTGGCTAGGGTGCGCCAAGGCCTGCGAGCCAGGCCCACGACCCTTTATGGCCGGGCCAGCAGGCTCCTGGAGAAGGCCGGAGTGGCGCGGGAGCCGTCCATGACGCCCCTGGAGCACGCCTTGAAAGCCAGGTCAAGCAGGCCCGAGCTCGAGCCTGTCGTGGAACTGGTGGAGCTCCACTACAGGGAGCGCTACAGCGGCAAGGGGCTTGCGGCCGCGGAGGTCGAGAAGGCCGAGGCGCTCATGGAGAGAGTCCGAAGTCTGGTCACTCGCGGGGCGTAGGAGTCTCCCGCGGTACAAAACCGATCCGTTTGGGCGCTTCGGCAGGCGGGTCCATAAGCTGCTGAAGGGCCTTGAAGACGACTTGGAATTGCTCGTCATGCCCGGCGACCTTGGTCGAGAGTTCGGTGAGGGCAGAGACCACATTCTTGTGGGCTTGGGCCAGCTGCCTGAGGCGGTTGAATGTGCGGACGATCTGGATGCTGGCTGAGACAGCCACTCGGCTGTTTAGGATGAACGCCGCGGCTACGGCGCCGTGCTCGGTAAAGGCATAGGGCCTGTAGCGTAATCCCATTTTTGCTGACGAATTGGAGGTCGCAAATTGGGGATGCGTTGAATTAATCTGTTGAATGTCTCCCATTGCAGACCAGGTTTGGTCGCAGTCGGATAAGCGCTGTGGCCCAACGAAGAAGTGACTTCGGGT
>JBAZSR010000251.1:0-4952 GCA_041662295.1 Elusimicrobiota bacterium
GACTTCTCCATCTGGCTGATGGTGTCGGCCATGACCCGCAGGGACTTGGCCCGCTCGGCAGGGGGCTCTGAAGGCGCGGATTCGAGGAGCTCGACATAGCCCTTCAAGCCCCCGAGCGGGGTTCTCAGCTCATGGCTGAGCGTGCTCAAGAGGTCCTCCTTGAACCGGATCTGCTCGCGCAGGCGGGAGGCCATGGCGTTGAAGCTCCGGCCAAGACCTCCGAGCTCGTCGTCGGAGGACGGGTTCACCCGCGCGTCGAGGTCGCCCCGGGACAGGGACTCGGAGGCCGCGGCGAGCTCGGTCACGGGCCGCGTGATGAGCTTCCCCAGCCACCAGGCCCCGGCGCTCGCCAGGAGCAGGCCGAGGCCTGCGATGATGGAGATCCTGGCCATGAGAGCCTTCACCGCGGCTCGGGCCTGGCGGTCGAGGATGGTCTTCGAGAACCCGAGCTGGATCATGAATGTCGAAGGGGGGAGGGCCTCGCGGCCCGCGGTCTTGGTCACGCTCAGCTTGGGCAGGCTCGGGTCCTGCGGCAGGTCTTGGCCCTGCGCCCCGGCCGCGGCCTCGGACGCGGCAGCGGTCTCGGCCGCGGCGGCAGACTCGGACGCGGCTGTGTCCAAGGCCTTGGACGAGGACTTGAACTGGGCCGCGGTGGGGTCCGTGAGCGTGATCGTGCGGTAGAAGAGCTCGGTCTTGACCTCGCCGATGACCGAGGTGTGTCCTTTGCGGCTGACCACCGCGATCTCGAGCTCAGGGTGGTCCTTCATCAGGAACATGAGGTAGCTCAGGAGCATGAGCTCATCCTTGGCCAGCAGGGACTCGCGCGCCAGGCGTGAGACGCCCTCGAGCAGGGAGTCCGTGCGGGCCCCGAAGTCCCGCTCGACTCCGGCGCGCTCCACGAGGATGAGGTTGGCCGCGACCATGCCCACCACGAGGCTCACCAGGGTGAGCACGAGGCCCGCGGCTTTCGTTCTGATGCGCATGGTCAGGGCCGCGTGGGCTTGGAGCCCGCGGTCACCAGGGCTTTCACGCGCGCCGCGAGCTCCTTCAAGCTGAAGGGTTTGAGGAGGTAGTCCTCCGCGCCCGCGTCGAGGCCGTTGACGCGCTCCTCGATGGACCGGGCCTCGCCTGTGAGCATCACCACCGGGATGGCGGCGACGCGCGGGTCGGCCTTGAGCTTCCGGCAGACCTCGTGGCCGTTCATGTCCGGGAGGTGGATGTCGAGGAGGATGAGGTCGGGCTTGTCCTTGAGCGCCCGTTCCAGTCCCTCCCCGCCGCTGCCTGCGGTTGCGCAGTCGTAGCCTTCCCGGACCAGGGTCTTGGCCAGGAGTTCCCGCATGTTGACGTCGTCTTCGATCACGAGCAGTCTGTACATGTTCTTCTCCGTACTGGGGTGTCTTTCACCCTTGGAATCATATCTACACTATAAAGTCTTTTTGTATCCGCTACTTGTCAAAAAAGTAACCAATATGTAACATTGATAGAGTACTCTCTACCTATGGGTTTCCGCATCACATTCCTCGGGGAGGACAAGACCGGGCTCGATTGCCTCGGACAAGCGGTCAAGCCCGAGTTCGACCCCTCGTCGTGCACCCTGGCAAGCCAGGCGCTCGAGGCCGTGGCCAACGCTAAGACCGACCTCCTCGTCCTGTTGGACGACCCCAAGGACATGTCCGCCCTGACTTGCCTTTCCGTGCTGAGGCAGAGCATGGAAGGCCGCGGAGTTCCTGTGATGATGGTGAGCTCCCATAAGGGGGAGGAGCTCCTGCTCAAGGCCTTCGAGCTCGGGGTCGAGGACTACCTCGCCGGCCCCTGCGACCCGCGGGAGCTCGCTGCGCGGGCGCGGGCCGTGCTCCGGCGGCGGCGCGAGGTTGTCGAGCACCGAGGCGGGCCGCTCGAACTCGGCGGAGTCGAGATCGACCCGAGCCAGAGGCGCTGTCTCGTCTACGGAAGGTCCCCGTCGGCGAGAGGAGGACCTGCGCTTTCAGCATCAGGCCCCCGCAGGACTGCGCCTCCAAGCCGTCCTGGCGCAAGGCGCGTGCGCCTTCAGCCGCGGGAGTTCGAGCTTCTGGAAGTCCTCATGCGGCGCGCGGGCCGGGTCCTGACCCGCGCCTATCTCCTGGAGTCCGTCTGGGGTATGGCGTCCGACGCGGACACCCGGGCCGTGGACGTGGCGGTCAGCCGATTGCGGCGCAGGCTCGGCAAGCGCGCCGGCCGTCTCATCGAGACCGTGTCCAAGATCGGCTACTGCTTCACCAAGAACGATTGACCTCCGGTCCAGCCGTTGCCGGTTGTCCCATGACCTTGCCGCAGGTCCCTGCCGCGGAAGAATCTTTAAGGGCTGAATCCTATCTTCCGGGGAGGGTCTTTCGGCGGCGTCGTCAACTCCCGGATAGCATCGAAGATGCTCTTGATCTCCGCATCATGCGCCATGATGTGATGCTCGAGCTCCTCGAGTTTCGATGCCAATTCCTTGTGGAGTGCAAGCGTGTCTCGGAGCCTTGCAAAAGTCCTGATGATGGCGATGTTCACTTCGATGGCTTTCGGACTCTTGAGAACGCTTGAGAGCATCGCCACCCCGTGTTCGGTGAAGGCGCAGGGGAGCGCCCTTCGGTCTCCTCCCCATCTTGAAATGCCAATTTGGCATTTCAAGTCTTCCCATTCAGTCGCGGTGAGGCGGAACATGAAATCCGCGGGGAACCGTTCGATGTTGCGCTTGACCGCACGGTTCATCTCCCCGGTCGGGACGCCATAGAGCGCCGCAAGGGTCCGGTCCAGCATGACGCGACAGCCTCGGACCAGAAAGATCCGGCGCTCGATGCTCCCCTGCACGATCGGCAGGCCCATAGACTATATACGATCGAGGGCCGAATAAGTTCCCATCGTCGTCGAGGCAATGCCCTGGTTCCCCTGACAAGGCAGGATGTGAAGCGATGCCACAGCCGGCCTTCCAGGGCTGGGCGTGAATCAGCGGCCTGGCGCCTTGACGCGCTTCTCCAAGCGCTCGAGGTCGAAGCGATGGAGCTCGGCAGGGTTCTGTGCCGCGACCCAGAGGGTCCCGCCGGAGACGGCCATGCCGGTCACGGCCTGGCCCGGGGCGAGCCACTCCGAGAGGTCGAGGCTGTCGACCCTGGCGAGGATGCCGGAGGCTTTGAAGCGGAGGATCCCGCGGCTCCTCTGGTCGAAGACCCAGAGCGAGCCTTCCCCTGCGCGCATGCCCGCGGGCTCCATGGCCGGGAGCGTGAACTGAGCCATGGGGAACAGGGACGCGCCTGCCGTGTTCTGGCTGACCGTGCCGGTCCTGCGGTCGAGGCTCCAGAGGTATTTCCCGTCCCAAGCCAGGTCCGCTGGCCTGCTGTCCGGGTTGGTGAACGCGGCCTCGATGCCATAAGGAGGGAAGGCTGAGTGGCGCAGGATGCGGCCCGTGACCGCGTCCGAGCTCCAGAGGCTGGCCCCGGTCCGAGCGAGGCCGTCGGGCGCGAAAACCGGGAATTTCTGGATGGAGGTCACGGCCACGCCGTCCTTGGACGCGGCCAAGGTGAACATGAGGCCCCGCGCCGGGTCCACGGTCTGGAGGGTCGAGCCCTCCACGGCCAAAGACGAGGTCGCGGCAAAGGGCAGGGGGAAGACGCGGTGGATGCGGGACTCGTCCCACGCCCGCCACTGGCGGACAGCCAGTCCCAGGCCGACCAGGACCGCGAGGCAGAGAGCGTAAAGGGGAAGGCGGCTGGGGGGGGCAGGCACGAAGGCGGGCTCGGCGGGTTCCTTGATAACGGGTCGCAGAGGCTCAACGGTCGCGGTTCGGGCAGGCTCAACGGACTCTTGGACCGGGACTTCGATGCGCTGCGGTTCGGGCGGTTCCAGGACCGCGACGCGCCGCGGTTCGGGGGGGCTCTCGGGCTCAGGGCCCTCGAAGTCGGAGCGCTCGAGCGTGACGAGGGAGGCTTCGGAGCGGAAGCGGGCGAGGATCCTCTCCGCCTCGGCTCCGGGACCGGCCTTCCTGGCCATGGCCTACCGCGAGTCCTCTGCGATGCGGCGGGCCAGGGCCTTGAGCTCGGCCTCGGCCAGGGCCTTGAGCCTCTCGATCTCGGCGCGCTTGGCGCGGTACTGGCGCAGGAGCCTCTTGCCGCCCGCGTCGAGCGCGGCCTCCTTCCTGGAGAGGGCGTCCTCGCGCTCCCCGAGCCCGAGGTCCCGGGCCGCGAGCTCATCCTCCCGGCGGGAGAGCCGTTTCTCGGCGTCGTCGAGCCTCTGGCGCGCCTCCTTCCATCCGGTCTCGAGCGCCGCCCTCTGCTCCCTCAGGGCGGTGGAGATCGCGTCGAGGGCCTCGGCGGACAGGGCTGGGGCGGCGGACTGCGGCGCGGGCGGATGCTTGGGCTCGGCCTCCCAAGGGGCGGAGGGCTTCTCCGCTTCCGAAGCGGTCGCTTTCCACTCGGCGAGCTCCCGCTCGAGGAACGCGCGCTCGCGGAGCCAATCGCCACGGAGGGCCTCGAGCCTCCTGTCCGCCGCGGCAAGGGCCTCCGAGACCTTGCGGTCTCCTTCGGCCTGGGCGTTCGAGACCCGGCGGTCCGCTTCGGCGCGGGCCGCGGCCTCGAGGCGCCGGAGCTCGGCCTCGACCTCGCGCTTCTGCGCGAGGCAGAAGCGCTCGAACTCGAGCTCGCGTTCCCTGAGCTCATCCTCGCGCTCCTGGAGTCGCTCCCCGGAGGAGCGCCGGGCCTCGGCGAGCTCGGCCGCGTGACGCTGTTCCTGGGCCGCGGCCTTCTCCGCGTACTCCTTGGCCGTCTGCTGGGTCCGCTGGCGCACGGTATCCTCGGCGTTGGCGGTCTCGAAGCGGAGCTGGTTCTTGAAGTCCTCCTCGGCCTTGACCCTCATCCGGAACTCCCACTCGGCCTTCTTGGAGTTCTCGGCGTTCTGCTTCTCGAGCGCGGCGAGTCTTTCCAGGGCCCAGCGCAGGG
>JBAZSR010000252.1:0-4836 GCA_041662295.1 Elusimicrobiota bacterium
CCCGGCCACGGAGACGCTAGCGGTCGACCGGGTCAGACTCTGGAAGGCGAACTTATCGAGAACCGGGACCCCGGCGGCTTCGGGGATGAAGACGGCCAGGGTGAGGCTGTCCCCGGTCACGGTCAAAGACTCCCCCCCCGCGCTCACGGACACGGATGCGTTCTTGCCGTTGATGGTCCCGCTGACCGTGGTCAAGGCGCTGCCCCGCGCCACGCTCTTCAAGACGAAGAGGTCGAGGCCAGGGACCGAGACCGCGGCAGGCACGAAGTCCGCGAGCTTGAGGCCCGAGCTCTCCACCGTGAAGGACTGGCCTGCTCGGTCGAGGGTCAGGGTGACGGAGGCCGCGCCCACCTTGCCGGTCACCGCGACGCGGGCGCTCGTGAACGAGGCCCGGTCAAAGGAGAACCTGGAGAGCACGGGCAGGCCGGAGGCCGGAGGCACGAGGTCCGCGAGCTTCAAATCCGCGCCGGTCACGATCACGTCGTCCTTGGCATTGTCCTTGGACACGGACACGGCCTTAGCATCGATGGTCCCGGTCACGGTCACGCTCGAGGCGGACCGGGAATAGCCGGTGAAGGCGAAGCGGTCCAGCAGGGGCAAGCCTGAGGCCTGGGGGATGATGTCCGCGAGCTTCAAGGCCTCGCTGGTCACGACAAGGCTCTTGCCGGACGCGTCCCTGCGCACGGTCACGAGCTTTCCGTCGATCCTGCCGTTCACAACGAGCCCCGAAGCGGTCTGCGTGAGGCTCTCGAAGGCGAACTTGGACAGGACCGGCATGGACGCGGCTTCTGGGAAGAAGTCGGAGGCAGTCAGGTCCTCGCCGGTGACGGAGTAGGACTTGGCGGCCGGGTCCGCCTTCACGGAGACCTCTCGACTGCCCACCCTGCCGGCTACGGCGAACGCGGCGCCAGAGGCGGTCATGGACTCGAACGCGAAGGCTTTAAAAAGCGGGAGGCTCGCGGCCTCGGGCACGAGATCGACGAGCTTGAGGTCCGCCCCGGTCATCGTGAAGGAGCCCCCCCCGGCGGACCGGGAGGCTGTCACGGCCTTGCCGTTCAACCGGCCCCGCACCGAGGCGGCTCCGGCCGAGTAGGCGAAGCGGTCGAAGGCGAAGCTCGAAAGCGCCGGCACCGAGGCCGACTCGGGGATGAAGTCCGCGAGCTTCAAGCCCTCTCCCGAGACCGTCACGTCCCCCGAAGCCGCGGACCGCAGGACCGCGAGGGCCTTGCCGCCGGCCTTGCCTGAGACCGCGAGGCTCGCCGTGGAGTAGGCCACGCGGTCCAACGCGAAGGAGCGCAGGACCGGGATGGAGGCGCTCTCCGGCACGAAGTCGGGCAGGGAGAGGCCGTCGCCCGTGAGGGTGAACTCCTTGCTGGCCAAGGCCGCGGTCAAAGACACGGCCTTGCCCTTGAAATCCCCGGACACCGTGAACCGGCCCGGATCCACATCAGCGCTCCGCACCGAGAGGTCCTTGAGGCTGGGGATGTCCTTGGTCCCGGGCACGAGATCCGCGAGCTTCAGGCCCGGCCCCACGAGGTCGTATTCGATGCCTTGAGCCGTGGAGGTCAGGGTGAGATAGGGGCCGTCAGGACCGAAGCCGACGAAGCTGGGCAGGAGCCGGACCTGGAGCTTGGGCGCGCCGCCTTGATTGAGGATGGCGATGTCGAGCTTGGCCGAGACCGCGTGGAGGGAACCCATGTTGAGGCCGCGGCCGGAATCCGGGCACGTGGTCACCGAGAGCAGGGTGGCGAAAGGGGCCCCGTCCTTGGCGGACGGGTCGAAGCGGAGCGTGCCCTGGAAGGACATGGGGATGCCGGCGGGGTTCAAGACGACCTGATGGAGGAACGCGTTGCCTCCCTGGGGCTTGATGGCGTCGAGTCCCAGGCGCGAGAAGAGAGGGTCGGCCTTGAGGCCCGCCGCGATCGGCGCCCACGCCGCAGCAGCGCCGTCCATCCGGTGGTCGGCCGCCACCCGGCCAGGGGCGCCTGCTGCCGGGACAGGGGCCTTGACCGGCGCTGCGGAGGCGGAAAGTGCGGCGGCGATGGCAAGAGCGAAGAGTCTGATCATGATTCAAGTCTCCTGTGGTCCGGCATGCCATTCTACGAACTTTTCAGGGTCCGCGGGACAGCCCAAGGCCTCAAATGCTTGAATCTCGGACCGATGGAAAACAATGTCCTCAGGACAGCGGCAGCCTGGGTAGTCCAGTTCCTGCGCGCCCCATGGACTGGCCTTGCGATCGGACTGCTGGTGGCGGCTGCCGGCGCCTATGACCTGGCAATCTCCCTGCCCGAGGAACTCAAGGAAGGCGCGCCTCAGGACCTGTCCGGCGAGGCCATGGTCGTGGTCTGGGGAGCGCTCCTCTGCATGGACGGGGTCAAGGACCTGCTCAGCGGACTCCTGCGTCTCGAGCACGCCGCAGAAAGGCTCGACACTGGGGGCCCCCTCGCCTCCTTCCTGCGGCAAGCGGACCGGGTCCGGGAGACTTGGGGCTGGAACCTCGGCTTGGCCGCGCTCTACGCTGGCTGCGGCGTCTTCGAGCTCCTCGAGGCGGTCCGAGAGCCGGAAGAAGGCTTCCCGATCTGGTTCGCTGGCCTGCTCATCATGGGCTTATGGACCTTCCTGCGCGTCCTGGGCGAGTTCGGCCACGTCCTCAAGTCCCTGCGCAAGGTCCAGGACCGTTCCAACGCTCCCGGCCCTCGGCTGGAAGCCCTGCGCCTGTGGCTGGACCGGCCGGCCGTGGCCGTGACCCTGTGCTGCGTCATCATGGCCGTGGGGCTCGTTGACCTGCTCCTCATGCGGGGCTCGGGGTCGTCGCTGGCCGGACAGCACGGCATGGTGCTGGCCGCCTTCTCCCTCCTGACCAAAGGGGCCAAGGTCTTCGGCCGCGCGGACTTCGCGCTGGAAGCCGGCCGGGCCTGAGCCTTCAGCGCTGATGCCAGGCCGTGCCGTCGGAGTCCGAATGCGTGCAGTCCACGAAGAGGCGGCCCCAGCAGGGAGCGCTCTTGTCGGAGACATAGCCCCAGCCGCCGGTGTCCTTGAGCCTGGAGCCGTCGATGACCGCGCCGCTGCACGCCTCCGCGCCGTACGCCTGGACCTCGGCGACCTCCCCGTGGGCGGCCGTGAACGCCGGAGGGATGTTCGCGATGAACCGGGGATAGAGCTGGTTGAAGGCAACGGGATACTGGCCGTTGTTCTGACGGCTGTAGGTCGAGACCCCGGACCGGAGTCCCTCGAGGGAGCCCTTGGTCCCGGCTTCCTTGGCCTGCCTGGACCTGCCGCAGCCGACGCAGAGGCCGGCGGCCAAGACGAGAGCGACGGCAGCCGGCCGCGTCATGCCAAGGCCTGCGGCCACGCCGGAGAGAGCCTCTTCTCGTCGCGCTCAGGGAGGACCTTGGCGAGGAAGTCCGCCTCGGTCACGCCCATGAACTGCCGGCCGTCGCGCAGGCGCACGGCCAGGGTCCCGGCCTCGACGTCCTTGGGGCCGAGCACGATCATGTAGGGGATCTTCTCGCCCTGGGCCTCGCGGATCTTGTAGCCGACCTTGTGCGAGGTGTCGTTGACGTCCGCGCGCAGGCCCGCGGCCTTCAAGCGCTTCTCCAGCGCCCGGGCCGCCTCGTTCTGGCCCTCGGTGATGGTGAGCACGCGCACCTGCACGGGCGAGAGCCAGAGCGGGAAGTTCCCGGCGAAGTGCTCGAGGAGGAAGCCGATGAAGCGCTCGTGCGTGCCCAGGGGCGCGCGGTGGATGCACAGGGGGGTCTGCTCGCCGTGCTCGGCCGTGTGGTAGACGAGGCCGAAGCGCTTGGGCACGGCGAAGTCCACCTGGTTGGTGGCCAGGGAGAACTCGCGGCCGATGACGCTCCAGACCTGGACGTCGATCTTGGGGCCGTAGAAGGCGGCCTCGTTGGCGGACTTGGCGTAGGGCACCTTCCCCGAAACCAGGGCCCGCTCGACCATGTCCTCGGTCTTCTTCCAGAGCTCGGGCTCGTCCACGTACTTCTTGCCGAGGCCCTCCGGGGCGTGCGTGCTGAAGCGCATGAGGTACTTCTCGATGCCGAAGATCTTGAAGTAGCCCAGGTACATCCGGCAGACCGCGAGGAACTCCTCCTCGAACTGCTCGAGCGTGCAGTAGATATGCGCGTCGTTCATCTGCATGGAGCGCACGCGCATGAGGCCGAAGAGCTCGCCCGACTGCTCGTAGCGGTAGCAGGTCCCGTACTCCGCCATGCGGATGGGCAGGTCGCGGTAGGAGCGCAAGGAAGAGCCGAAGATCTTGTGGTGGTGCGGGCAGTTCATGGGCTTGAGATAGTACCTCTCGCCGTCGAACTCCATGGGAGGGAACATGCTCTCCTTGTAATGGGAGAGATGCCCGCTCGTCTCGTAGAGCTTCTCCTTGCAGATGTGCGGCGTGCGCACGCGCACATAGCCGGCGTCCGCCTCGGTCTTCTTGGCCAGGGCCTCGAGTTCCTCGACGATGACCGCGCCGCGGGGCAGCCACAAGGGCAGGCCCGGCCCGATGTCGTCGTCGAAGAAGTAGATGCCGAGCTCCTTGCCGAGCTTGCGGTGATCGCGCTTCTTGGCCTCCTCGAGCATGTGGAGGTGGGCCTCGAGGGCCTCCTTGGTGTCGAAGGCCACGCCGTAGATGCGCTGCAGCTGGGGCCGCTTCTCATCGCCCCGCCAGTACGCGCCCGCCACGGTCGTGAGCTTGAAAAAGCCGATCTTGCCCGTGTGCTCCACGTGGGGCCCCCGGCAGAGGTCCGTGAAGCTCGCGTGCGAGTAATAGCTGATGGTGCCGTCGGCCAGGTCCGCGATGAGCTCGAGCTTGTACGTCTCCCCCCG
>JBAZSR010000253.1:0-4803 GCA_041662295.1 Elusimicrobiota bacterium
CGGATCTACCGGCGGGAGCTGGCGGCCTGCCCCCCCATCGACCCCGGAGGCGTCAAGGTCCCGGCCTTCCGCGGCCGCCTCATCTACGCCTGCCTGGGCAGCGTGGCGGTCCTGCTCGCGCTCCTGGCGGCCGACGTGCCTCCGCCCTTCGCGGCCATCCTCACGGCCAGCCTGCTCATCCTGGCCGGGTCGACCCGGCCGCGCGACGCCTTCAAGCACATCGACTGGGAGCTCCTGCTCATGTTCGCCGGGCTCTTCGTGGTCATGGGCGGCCTGCGCGAGTCCGGGGCCCTGGAGGCCGGCATGAGGGAGACGGCCCGGTTCGCCGGGGCCTCCCTGTTCGCCCGCGTCTCGGCCGTGTCCTGGGTCTCGGCCGCGGTGTCGAACGTGGTCAGCAACGTGCCGGCCGTCGTGTTCATGGTGAACCTCCTCCCCTCGCTGGGCGAAGAGAGGGCCCTCCCGCTGGCCCTGGCCGCGGCGTCGACCGTGTCGGGCAACTTCACGATCATCGGGTCCGTGGCCAACCTCATCGTGTTCGAGTCCGCGCGGGACGCGAAGGTGGGCTTCTGGGAGTACTTCAAGGTGGGGGCGCCGCTCTCTGCCCTGCTCATCCTCCTGGCGACGCTCTGGCTGACGCTCGTGGCTTGAGGCGGGTCAGGGCAGAGGCTCGCGGCCGACCTGGAGCACGGACTTCCTGCCCCCGTCCGTGAAGCGCAGCAGGACCTTCGTGAGGGAGCCCTCTTCCACGCGCACGAACCGCTCCCGCGGCTGGAACTCCTCAGGCATGGGCTCGGGCTCGCCCAACGGCCCAGCGGTCCAGGCCTCGAAGCGCAGGAGCCTGTTGCCGGGGGCGAGGCTTCCCTGCCACTTCCGTTCCGAGGAGCGGGGGCCGGCCTGGGTCTGGCCCGCGAGCTCATTGTCCACATAGACCTTGACGAAGCCCACGGCGTCGGCCTCGGCGCTCTCCACGACCTCCACGGCCGTGACCTCGAAGTTGGCGGCCACCACGGCCTGGGGCGGGACCGGCGCCGGAGGCCGGACGACCTGCTGGCGGCTGCAGGAGGCGAGCAGGGCGGCCAGGAGCGGCAGGAGGAGGGTCCTCATTGTGCCTTCAGGCGCAGGGTGTACTTGTCGCGCACGTTGTTCTGGCCGGGCTCCGCGGGCTGGAGGCGGAGGAAGTAGGTCCCTGGCTCGAGGCGGCGCTGGAAGGAGACGCCCTCTCCCGGCCGAGCGGCGGCGGCGCCGAGGAGCTCCTGGTACTCCTGGTCGAAGAGGGTCAGGAGGAACTTGACGTTGAGGACGCCGGTGACCTCCAGGGACACGTCCGCGCCCTGGTAGACGTTGAACTCGTACCAGTCCACGTCGCCCTTGGGCGCCATGTAGCCGTCGAGGGATTCGCCGACCTTGAGCGCTTGGGCGGTCTCGGAGGAGTCGTTGAGCTCGAACTCGAGGCCGGCCTGGAAGGGGGAGAGGGTCTTGCTCAGGGTGTAGGACTTGCGCGAGTCCGAGGCGCGGCGGGACTTCTCGCTGACGGCCACGTGGAACGTCCCGGTCGACACCCCGAGGCCGGTCATGGTCTCGGGAGACTCCTTGCCCGCGTTGTCCACGGCGAGGATCGTGTTGCCCAGGTCGTCGGTCACGAGCATGACGAGGTCCATCCCCTTGAGCGCGGAGAGGCTCAGGGTCAGGATCCTCTTGTCGGACGTCTCGACCGGGACGCGGTACCAATCCTCGTCCGCGGCGGGGGAGAGCGTGCCGGTGATGGAGTCCCCGGTGAAGGGCGTGGCGTCGAGCCTCTGGTCGTTGGGCTCGAACTCCGTGGTCCCCGAGTAGGGCAGGAGCTCGGTGAGGATCTCGTAGGGCGCCATGGCGTTGGCGGCCCGGGTCTTGGAGCGCAGGCGCATCAGGTACTGCACGGGGCCCCTCAGCCCGAAGTTCCTCAGGATCTCGGGCTCGCCGGGGCCGGCCGAGTCGACCTCCTTGATCTTGTAGAAGTTGGCGGTGTCGTAGACCTCGAGCACCCCGTCGACGCCCGGGACCTCGCTGACGTCCACGTTGAGGGAGAACATCCCCTCCCGGTCTACGGTGACACGGAACCAGTCCTCCTCGACCTGGTCGGTGGTCGCGGCGAGGAGGTTGCGGCTGGGGAAGTAGTGCCCCCGGGTCACTCCCCCGACCGTCAAGGTGCTGGCCGCCAGGGCGGTGTCGTTCGGTTCGGACTCGCTCCCCGGGCCCGGCTCGAGCTTGATGTCCAGGACGTATTCCTGCTTCGGGTTGTTGGCCTTGGCGTTCCTGTTGGAGACCGCCAGGTAGTAGAGCCCCGCGGAGACCCCCAGGTCGAGTCCCTCCTCGTCCCCGCCCGCGCCGGTCTCGTTGAACTTCTTGAGCTCCTGGCGGTCGTGGTCCTGCCAGCTCGCGGCGAAGTCGACGTCCTTGATGCCGGAGAGCCGGAAGGAGAGGGCCCCCTCCCGGCCGACGTCCACCTTGTAGACGTCCACGTCCCCGGGCGAGGCCACCGTGCCCCGGACGGAGGCGCCGGGCCGCAGCGGGGTGGCGTTCGTGAAATGGTCGTTGGGCTCCTTCTCCCGGGACTTGCCGCAGGCGCAGAGCGACAGGGCCAGCAGGAGGAGGAGCGGACGCCCCGGCTTGGTCATCGCCCAGATTCTAGCTCTTGGGCCGCGGGACTATCAAACGGCCGGGTGGGGCGGTGCCGGTAGGCTTCCTTGACGAAGGAGATCCAGATCGGGGCCGCGACGTTGCCGCCGGTGCGGCCGTAGCCCAGAGGGCGGCGCATGTCGTCGTAGCCGACCCAGACGCTCGCCGCGATGTCCGGGGTCGCGCCCGCGAACCACGCGTCGCGATAGTCGTTGGTCGTGCCCGTCTTGCCGAGCGCCGGCATGGTGAAGCCGGCCGTAAGCGCGGCGGCGTACGCCGTGCCGCCCGGCTTGAAGACCCCGGCCATGAGCTCGCGCATGACGAGGACGGTCTTCTCGGAGAGGATGCGCCGGGTCGGGGAGGGCGGTACGGCCGGCAGGAGCGCGGCCCCTCCCCGGTCCTCCACGGAGGCGAGGAACCAGGGTTCGACCGTCATGCCCCCGTTGGCGAACGCCGCATAGGCCCGCGCCACGGCGACCGGGGAGAGGTCCGCGGTGCCCAGGGCCAGGGAGAGATTGCGGGGGAACCTCGCGGCCGGCAGGCCGGTGGCCTCGCCCAGGAGCAGCATCACCGAATCGATGTCGGCCTTCTGGAGCAGTTGGATGGCCACGGAGTTGAGGGACTTGGCCAGGGCCTCGCGCAGGGAGACCGGACCGAAGTACTTGTTGCCGTAGTTCGCGGGCTCCCATCGCCGGCCGCCTTCGAGCCGGAAGGAGAGCTTCTTGTCGTCGAATGTGTCGTCGGGCCCGGCGAGCCCGGCCTCGAGGACGCGGGCGAAGATGAATGGCTTGACCGAGGACCCGATGGGGCGGGAGATGTCCGTGGCGCGGATGAGCTGGTTGCTGAAGGAGAACCCGCGGCCTCCGACCAGCGCCAGGATGGCTCCGTCCGCGGGCCGCAGGGCGGCCAGGGCGCCCTCCACCGGCGGCGCGGGGGCGGCGGCCGGCGCCGCGGTGCTCTTCTCGACGCCGGCCTTGGCCGACGCGTCCTCGGCGCGCAGGCCCGCGACGAGCGCTGTCTGCGCCGCGGTCTGGAGCTCGAGGTCGAAGGTGGTCTTCACCAGCAGGCCGCCCTTGATGATGCGCTCCTTGGAGAAGCGCCTCTCGAGGGCCCGGCGCACGACCTCGACCAGGTAGGGGGACCTGTTGACGTTCATCCTCCAGAACGAGGTCTCCGGGTTCCTGAAGCGGGCCTCCTGGCTCTTCCAGAAATCCTCGGCGACCCGCTGGGCGGTGGCGGCCGGGACGAAGCCCAGGCCGGTCATGCGGGAGAGCACGGTTCGCAGGCGGGCCGCCGCGAGCTCCCGGTTCTCGAAGGGCGAATAGCGGGAGGGGTTCGGGATGACCGCCACGAGGAGCGCGGATTCCGCGAGGTCGAGGTCCCGGGCGGACTTGCCGAAGTAGAACCGCGCCGCGGACTCCACCCCGAAGCACCCGTGCCCGAAATAGGCGAAGTCGAGGTACATGAGGAGGATCTGGTCCTTGGTGAACTTCGACTCGAGCTTCCTCGCGCAGAAGGCCTCGAAGACCTTGCGGCCGTAGGTCTTGCGCCGCGTCGTGAACATGAGCTTGGCGAGCTGCTGGGTCAAGGTCGAGCCTCCCTGCCGGAAAGAGAGGTGCTGGAGGTTGACCAGCATGGCCCGGGCGATGGCGCGGTAGTTGAGGCCGCGGTGCTCGTAGAAGGTCCCGTCCTCGGCCGCGATCAGGGCCTTTTTGAGGAACGCGGGCAGTTCGTCCGGGTCCCTTGCGTAGAGCCCCTTCTCGGATGAGAACTCCCCGATGAGCCGGCCCTGGCTGTCGAGGATGCGGGTCGGCTCGGCCGAGAGCGAGAGCGTGGAGGCCATGTAGGGGACCTCGAAGACCTCGTCAGCCTCGAGGAGGTACTCCTCCCGGCCCGGGTTCGTGATCGTGAGCCAGTACTGGTCCATCTTGGCCGTGATGGAGCGCTCCAGGCGGATGTAGCTTCCCCATGCGATGGTGAAGACGGCGAGCGGCGGCAGGACAGCCAGGCCGAGGAGCGCGAGCAGCGGGAGGACGATGATGCCTCTGGGCCTGGAGGTGTGCACTAGATGCTCAGGTAGAGGCGCTCGAAGAGGATGCAGGCGAAAAACCAGGCCGGGGCGAAGTCCAGCCGGACCAGGCCCGCGAT
>JBAZSR010000254.1:0-4782 GCA_041662295.1 Elusimicrobiota bacterium
GCTTGCCTGGAAGGAACTGGAACCCACCCTGATTGGAGAGCAGCAGCACCTGGTCCCAGGTCATGTTCCTGGCAAGCTTCGCCGCCAGGCGGGCGTGCGGATGGTCGGACTTCTTCAACCAATAATGGAACGCGGGGTCATCGCTGATGGTCGGCTGGCGAGCGGCGGACTCAGAGGGCGCTCCTGAATCTTCGACTGCCGGCTGGGCTGAGAAGGAACGCCTCCAAGCCTGCTCCGCATTGCCCAGGATTTCTGAGACCTTGCCGGCGAGCGTGTCCGACGGGACCGCGCTCTCGGCCCGGGAGATGGCGCCAGCGTCCTGCAGAACGACCTTGGGAGTCCCGACAGCCGGCTGGAAGCTGATGGAGGGTTGCCCACCCTGCGCAGGGGGAAGTTCCACAGGAAGAAACGGCTGAGGAAACGAACTTTCCGGACGGGCCTGGTCCACCGCTGGAATGGACGGAAGAGAGATGAAGGCGTTGCCCAGGCCAGGCAAGATTGACGGAAGGCCCAGCGGGACCGCAGGAACGCCCCTGGCCGAGAGGCCTGAGCCGATCGTCCCGACCGCGGAAGCCGCGGCGGAGATGCCAGGAACGGCCGCCGGACCGGTCCGGACGATCCCCGCGGCCTCAGCGCAGCCTTCCATGCCTGGGCTGACGAGCATGATGCCGCTGCAGATGAGCCCTGCCATCAATCGGGCAAGGATGCGCTTATTGACGCTGGCGTTCGTGACTTCCTCCTTACTGATCCGGACTGCGGCACTATCGAGCATGGCCATCACTTCGCCGATAAGGAATCGAGGACCTTCTCGATGGCCAGCATGGCGCCGGCCTGGGCATCGCAGACCTTCAACTGCCGCGCGAAGAAGGCGTCGTTGGGCGCCTCCTGGGCGACCGAATAGCTGTTATAGAACGTGACCAAGGTGGGATGCTCTGTGGACCACAGCCAGTTGACGTCAAAGCCTTCGTGCCGGCGCCGATCCCGGTCCTGGCGCCCGCTGATCCTGCTGTCGGCCAAGTCGGGGACGACCAGCTGGTAGCGTCCGCCCGTGGCCGGGTGTTCGACGAACCTTTTCAGGGCGGCCGCCCGGCGCTGATTGGCCGCGCCATCCTGATAGACGCCTCCCGGAACGGAGTAGTCGAACACGATGCGCCGCGATGTCCCGTCGGAGAGGTTCAGCTTGAGGCAGGTGTACTCGTGGACCGCCGGGTTGCCCCAGCTTCCTCTTTCTCCCTCGATGTACATCCTCCACCAGCAGGGCTCCGCGGACACGACATGCGCCACGCTCTTGAGCCCCGGGCGCGAAGGATCGCAGGCCCCGGAGGAGCTGCGGGGGGAGACGGCCAGCACCACGGGGTCGACCTCTAGCTCCACGGCCGGCGGCCGGGCAGCGACCTTCTCGCCGAACCCGCGCGCTGAGGAGAGAAGGCCCTCGAGGACCGGCTTCTCATCGGCCTTCGACTCAGAGCCGTCCCAATCCATGCCGAACGACTTCCCTCCCGCCATCGAGAGAATCGCCGCGACGACCGTGAGCACCGTCCATTTCCTTGACGCGTTCATCTTCGTTCTCCCCGGAGCGGATCGGCCTGCTCATAGACCCGGCCGTCCTTGAACCTGAACCAGTGGACCCGGGCCCCGTCGCGCACCTTGAGCCATGCCTCCGGCCGCTTGCCTTGCGCCTTCTTCAGCACAGCCCTGCGGGAGACATCTCTCAGCCTCGGGCTCAAACTTCCTTCGGACGCCTGCTTGATCCGCTCAGCCACGCTCTGCCGCACCGCTTCGGTCAGGTCGAGATGCCGGGTGCCGTCGAGCCGGTCGGCCGCGGCCTGCCAGGGGGCCTTGCGCCCGTCGAGCGACAAGACAGGCGTGTCGGCCAGCCCTCTCACCATGGAGTCCTTGGATGCCGCCATGTTGGGGAGCCGGCTGGTCAGATAATCCTTAGATGCCCCGGAGAACCCGATGGCGCCATTATGGAGCAGGACCGGGGTTCCCAGGCCGTTGCCTTCGCCGCCCGGAGCGCCGCTCCGCAGCATCCACCGCCTGACAACCCAGTCCCATTTCGGGATCAGGTCCTTGCCGTAGGTCCTGGCAAAGCGCTCTTCAAGGAGCTTGAGCAAGACCTCGGCGCCGCGGTCGTCGCCATAGTCCATCCACGGCATCACGAACGCGACCTCTGGGCTGTATTTCGGGCTCCAGATCGAGAAGCCGTCCCCGAGATAATAGCTGGCGAGCTGGACCTGTCCAGCCCTGATCGCAGGAGCGAGGGTCTTGAGGTTCTCCATGCGGTCCGCAATGTATGCGGAGGAATCGACGAAGGCCTTCATGTTCTTCTGCGTTATTGCATGGTACATCCAATACGCCGAGTTCGCCTTCTCGTAGTCGGTCGAGTACTGCTTGAAGTCGAAGCCGAACTTCTCGAACTCCTTGCCGTATGTTCCCCAGAATCCCGCATCCGCGCGCAGTAGCGGCGTGATGAAGGCTTCGGCCTCGTCCATGAAACGCTTCGAGACAGGCTTGATCTGGAAGGTCATCCGAGTCCCATCAGGGGCCCGGTCCAGATACGGCGCCTTTCCAGCGGCCGCGTCCCTCGCCATCGCAGCGGCCGCGCCTTCTGTCAACCGGCTCCTCGGGTTCCAGCCCGAGCTCACGATCTGGGAGGCCTTGCCCGTGGTCTCATGGAGGAACCTGGCCATGTCGAGGATGGTCTTGGGAGGCCCATCCTTGGCCGGGAACAGGACAGACATGGGCTCGGAATCGTAGAACGGCATCACGGATGTTCCGCTGAACAATCGGAGCTCCTCTCCCTGGATCGCCTTCAGCGCAGCCTCAAGGCCCGCCAAGGCGCGGATGCGCTCCGTGTACTCCTCCCAGGTGGTCTGCTTGATAGGTCTGCGCTCCCCTGCCCGGACCAGACACCCGAGGCACGCGTGCTCGCAGCCCTGCTTGCCTGGAAGGAACTGGAACCCACCCTGATTGGAGAGCAGCAGCACCTGGTCCCAGCTCATGCGCTCAGCGAGCTTGACCGCAAGAGCTGCATGCGGATGCCTGAACTTCTTCACCCAATACTGGAACGCCCGATCCTGGCTGATGGGGGCTGTTGGCCGAACTTCGTCGGAGGGAGCGGCGGATTCCGGGTCCGCTGGCTGGGCCGAGAAAGAGTACTGCCACGCAGCCTCGGTTCTGCCCAGGACAGCGTTGACCCTGTCGGCCAGCGTGCTCGAAGGGGCGGCGCTCTTGGGCTGAAAAACGGCGCTGAGGTCCGAGTCAGCGGCCTTCGGAGCCGCGGCATCCGGGATCGCGCTGATGGAGGGAAGCGCTGCCTGAGCAGGCATGAGCCCTGCCGCGAAAGACGGCTGAGGCAGCGACCACTCAGGCCGAGCCTGCGCAATCGCGGGGATAGACGGAAGGGAGATAGAGGCATTGCCCAGGCCAGGCAGGCTCGGCTGAAGGCCCGATGGGACCGCGGGGACACCATTGGCCGAGTGGCCTGCGCCGATCGTTCCGACCGCGGATGCCGCGGCAGAGATGCCAGGGACGGCCGCGCGCCCGGACCGGATGATCCCCACAGCCGCATAGGCATCCATGCCGGGGCTGAGGAGCGCGATGCAGGCGCAAACCAGAGCGGCCACCATCCTGGACGTTGTCCTCATTTCAGCATTAGCCCTCATGACCGCCTCCATTTCGATCCCACCCGGCTACCGCCACGCGAGGATCGCGCCGCACAACAAGAGGATCGCTCCCATTCCCAACATCTGATATATGCACTCTTCGGGCGAAGGCAGGAAGGGCGCGAGCTCTACGTCTGATCGATCGAAAACCTCCGGCATCACCACCGCCGCCTTCATCGGCACGGAGGCTCCGGAATCCCGGCTGAGCCGCTCGACACTGGCCAGGACGTCGGCCTTCGAGACAGCCCGGCCGTCGACAGGCATGGCCTGGAGCCTGCGGACGGCGCTGGCGCTAAGCTCTTTCGAGCCGGAGACGCGGCTGATGACCTCGATGGTCAGCAAGGCCAGGTCCGCATGACCCGGGAACTCCGTGCTTCGCAGTTCGTTGACCAGGCCGCTGATGACGCGCTCGCGGACCTTGAAGGAACCTGACCGCTCGGCGATGCGCTCAAGCCTTTCCACGAGGAGAGAACTGCCCTTCCTCGGCCCCTTGAGCGCCTGGAGCAGGGCCCTGACCTCACGCAGCTGTCCGGTCGAGGTGCGGGCCAGCGGCGCGGAAACCTCCTGCGGAGCCTCGTCATCCGCGGCCGCTGACATGGCCTCAGCGGCTTTGCGGGCGCGGCTGAGGGCGCGGGTCCCGTGCGCGGCGAGAGCCGTTGAAGCGGCCTGCCCTTGAACCGCGGGGGAAGTCCGCCCGACCGATGTCCCGGCGCCTTCGGTCCTGACTTCGGGCCGGCCCTGGCTCGACCGGGCCTCCATGACCGGGGAACCCGTCTCAGCGGAAGACATGACTGGAGCCATGGCCGGAGCGGCGAGGATCGGGAGAAGGACGCTCTCCTGCCCAGGAGTGACCCGCAGGAGCTCCGGGGAAGGCAGGCTGGTCGTGAACGGGCCTGGCAGGCCGGAACCGAGTCCCGTGTTCAGGGACACAGGTCCGCCCCCGGGACGCATGGCCCCGACGACTGACACAGCGCCGGAGATCCCCGGGGTCGCGGCAGTGCCTGTCTTGACGATCCCCACGCCCGCTGCGCAGGCATCCGCGCCGGGGCTGAGGAGCACGATGCAGGCGCTGATGAATCCGGCAGCCATCCTCGACATCATCCTTCGTTCACCG
>JBAZSR010000255.1:0-3291 GCA_041662295.1 Elusimicrobiota bacterium
CCTCCGGGGAACGCGGCAGTTCCTTCTCACCCTCCACCAGGGTCCATCCGGCGTCTTGGACGACCTCATACTCGACCGCGTAGGGCTTCTCCGGCGGGCCTTCCACGGACCGGAGGCGGGCCTTCATCGCCGCCCCGTCGTTCTCGACCGAGAGGGTCTCCACGACCCGGCGGTCGATGGCGCCGCCGCGGTCCACCTCGTACTCGAGGACCGAGCCGGCGATCAGTGGAAAGAAGTCGGGGTTCTTGGCTGGCATGCCCGAGAGTATAGCTAATTGAGGCCGGCAGGCACCCCGGGCCGCCCTCGTTGACACGACGGGCCGCAAGAAAGTATCGTCCTCCCATGCCGGGACCGCGGGACCTCTTCGCCGCCGCGCTCCAGGAGGGGCAGGCGGGGCGCCTGCGCTCCTCCCGCGACCTCGTCCGCCGCTTCCTGGCCGAGGCCGGGCCCGAGCTCGCCGAGGAGATCGGGATGGCGCGCAAACTCCTGGCCGCGACCCGCCTGTCCGAGAAGGCCTCTGAGCTCAACGGCTCGGGACGATTCGCCGAGGCCCTCGCTGCCGCCGAGGACGCCCTGAAGGCCAATGACCGGAGCGCGGCCGCGTGGTACCACCGCGCCTACGCCCTCGACGAGTTGGGCCGCGACGACGAGGCAGTCGCCTCCTACGGCCGCGCCGTGGAACTGGCACCCGACTACGAAAGCGCGTGGAACAACAGGGCCGCGCTCCTCTGCGCGCTCAAGCGCTACGAGGAGTCGCTGATGTGCTGGGACCGGCTGATCACCCTGCACCCGGGCGAGGGCCGATTCCTCGACCGCAAGGCCAAGGCCCTCCACGCCATGGGCCGCGTCGAAGAGGCCGTGGACCTCACCATGAAGGCCCTGGAGGACCCCGCCTTCGCCGCGGAGTACGACAAGGGCAGCAAGGACCTCCTGGCCGCCATGGGCGTCGCGCCTGTGGAGCTCAACCGTTCGGCCGAGCGGCTGGAGCGCCAGACCTCGGCTCGTCCGGTCCCTCCTGAGACGAAGTCCTGGATGGACAAGGCCCGCGACTTCCTCACCCAAAGGAGCCCGGAGGCCATGGCCGGAGCCCTTTCGGCCGCTGAAAAGGCTCTGGAGCTGGCTCCGGGGCATCCCCTTGCCCTCTACTTCAAGGGCGTCGCCCTCTGGGGCCTGGGCCGCGCCTGCGAGTCCTCCAGGACCATGACGGCCTTCAAGGCCGGCGCTTGGGCGAACATGCCCAAGGAGGTCGAGATCGCCGACGACATCCTCCGGACCTTCCGCGGGGCGGGCGTGCCGACCGGGCCCGTGGACCCCGACGCGGAGCGGCGCATCGACGAAGCCTACAGCAAGTACGAATCCGTTCAGAAGCCGGACGCGGCCTTCTGCAGCGCGGTGCTCGGACTCTACCGCGGCCATCCGAATGCGTGGTACTCGATGGCCCAGTGCCTGGCCGCTTCGGGCAAGAAGGTCGAGGCCGCCGCCTGCTTCCTGGAGGCCGGACGCCTCATCCCCGAGTTCAGCGAGGCCTGGACCCGCGGCTCGGTCCTCCTCCTGGACCTCGGCAGGACCGCCGAGTGCCTTGACGCGGCCTTGAAGGGCCTCGCCTCCGCCCCCGAAGCCGACCCGAACCACGCCAAGCTCCGGTCCCTGAAGGTGACGTGCCTCATCAAGCTCGGCCGGACCGACGAGGGCCTGGCCGAGGTGGACGCCATGCTGGCTGATCCCTCGCTTGATCCCAAGCTGCGCGAGGCCCTGGCCCTGGCCAAGTCGAGCTTCCGAGCCGACCCCGGAGCCAATGTCGTCTCCCAAGAGAAGCTCAAGGAATTGGGCGGGCTCGGCTGATCGGGATGGATTCAGGAACCCCGGCCTGGACCCTGTACTTCCAGGCCCTTGATTGGCTCTGGCTGTGCCTCGGGCTCTTTGCCTTGGGGCTCGCTGGGGCGGCGGTCCTTCGGCCGACCGCGGCCCCGCGCCATGCCGCGGTCCCGCGGCATGGCCCGGCCATCCTCCGCCGGGCGGCTCTCGCGGCCCTGGCCGCTGGCGTGCCGCTCCTCTTAGGGGCCCTGCAGGCCGGCTACCACGACTGCCTGCAGAACAGGTTCGATTCCGGCGTGATGGCGAACCTGGCCTGGAACCTCGTGCACGGCAACGGCATGGCGGCCAGCATCCTCGCGGACCGCAGCTACTTCGCCGTGCATTTCGCCTTCTTCAAGATGGCCTTCGCTCCCCTGCTCCTGACGTGGAACAGCGCCGGAGTCCTGGCCATGGTCCAGGGAGCGGCCCTGGGCTCATCGATCCCGGCCCTCTACCTGCTGGCGCGCCGCAGGCCGGGGACCGAGCAGGCAGCATGGGTGTTCGCGCTCCTGGGACTGGCCAACCCGCTCTTCCACGAGCTTTCCGTCACCGTGCTCGACAACATCGTCTATGCCGTCCCGCTGTTCCTCTGGGCCGCATACTTCGCGGAGAGCGGCCGCCTGGTCCCAGCCCTGGGCCTGGGGCTCCTTCTGCTGACGACCCGGGAGGAGGCGCCGTTCCTCGCGTTCGGGCTCGGAGCCTTCCTTTGGATGAAGGGCGGCCGCAGGCGCCTAGCCTCCGCGGTCATGGCCGGCAGCGTCGCGCTCTTCATCGGGGAGATGGCCCTCATCACCTCCATGCGCGAGGGTTGGGGCGGGTGCCGGGACTACTGGGGCATGTTCTTCCAAGGGCTCGGCGCATCAGCGTCCGAGGCCGCTGCCGCGCCGTGGAGGGTGGTCGGGGCCCTGTTCCTCCCTTCGGAGAAGCTCCTCACCCCGGTCAAGGTCCTCGCTTCTCTCGGGTTCCTGCCCCTGCTCTCGCCAACGACGCTCCTCTTGGCTCTGCCGGCCTGGGTCCCGCATCAGGCCGCGGACGCGGGCACCTCCTACCATCTCCTGACCATGCACTATTCGGCGCTCCTGCTCGGCCCTCTGCTGTGGAGCTCCCTGTCCGGCTTCGAATGGCTCCGCGCCAGGCTCAAGCCCGTCCACCAGGGACTGCCCGCCGCAGGCCTGCTCTGCCTCGCCGGGGCCCTGTTCCTTTCCGCGGATAGGTTCCACAGGCCCGGGTTCGTGCCGCCCGAGTGGCCGTCGTCCGCCGAGGCCGCCCTCCGCCACATCCCGGATGACGCCAAGGTCTGGGCCGACCAGTTCTTCCTGCCCAAGCTCGCACTGCGCAGGCACCTGCGCGGCATCCCGCCTTCCCTTCCGGACTGCTTCTTCGAGCCCGGCCTCTTCCTCCCTGACCGCGTGCTCGTGACAGCGCACTGGCTCTCTG
>JBAZSR010000255.1:3301-4754 GCA_041662295.1 Elusimicrobiota bacterium
TGTCGCGGACAGGAGGACCCGGGACCGCGTCATCGCCTACCTGGACGGTCTCGGGTTCAGGACCGTGTTCTGGGACGGGAGCGTAGGGGTGCTGGCGCGGCCGGCCGAATGCCGGGTCCAGGAGCCGGTCCGGATCCCCTGACCCCCTCCCGCGCCGAGAGCGCGAGGACCCTCTCCAGGTTGCGGCGAGCCTCGGCATGTGACGGCCGGATCCGCAAGCTGGCCCGGAACTCCTGCTCGGCCTCGGAGAGCCTCCCTGCGCTGGCCAGGGCGCACCCCAGGTTGTTGCGGACCATGGGGTCGGACGGGGCGAGTTCCACGGCCCTGCTCAAGTGGCCCAGGGCCTCCCCCAGCCGTCCCGCTCCGGAAAGGATGACCCCGAGGTTGGTGTGCGCCACCGGGTGGTTCTCCCTGACCGCGAGCGCCTGCCGCCAGAGCGTTTCCGAACTCCGCCAGACCTTGGTCTGATTCCAGGCCAGGCCCCCCAGGACGCCGGCCAGAAGGGCCGCGCCAGCCAAGGCCCAGGCGCGGAGCGCTCCCCCCTGTTCCAGGACGCGGAGCAGGCCCGCCCCAGCCAGCAGAGCCCACGGCACGCACGCGGCGTAGCTGTACCGGTCGGCCGCGATCTGAGGGCCGAATGGCATGAACCCGATCACCGGGAAAAGCACTGCCAGGTACACGGCCCAGCACGCCAGCCCCGCGGGCCAGCGCCGCCGGAGCGCGACGAAGAGGCCGGTGAGCCCGAGCGCTGCTGCGGCCGAGGTCAGGTACGGGGCCGCGAAGGGGTCCGCGCTCGGGTGGAGGTAGAGGGGCGAGAGGTCCAGGGGAAGGAGCGTCTTGCGGACATAGAATGCCGCCCCGTAGAAGGCCTGCATCAGCCGCTGGACCCAGCCGAAGCTGACGACCGTCATCGTGGTGTTGACGCTGAGCTGCCCAACCCAGCCCACGGCCCCGACGACCAAGCCGGCCGCGAGGAACGGGAGCTTCTCAAGCAGGACCGCCCGGCCCTGCCGACCAGAGAGCCCGGTCCAGGAGAGCCGGAGCCTTCCCAGCGGGTAGACGTCGAGGAGGAGCAGGACCGCGGGCGCGGTCACGGCCATGCCCTTGGCCAGCAGGGAGAGACTGAAGGCCGCGAAGCTCCCCGCGAACCGGCGCCAGCCCCGGGACTCCTCGGCCGCGGCAGGCAGATAGAGATGGACGCAGAGCAGGTAGAAGAACACGGAGAGGACGTCGCGCCGCTCCGAGACCCATGCCACGGACTCGGCCCGCAGGGGATGGACCCCGAAGAGGAGCGCGGCAAAGGCCGCGGCCGCCAGCCGGTTCCAGTTCGCGGGCCCAGGCCCCAGGAGCCGCAGGCTCAAGAGGAAGACGACCCCGCTGCTGGCGCCGTGGCCCAGCAGGTTCGTCAGGTGGAAGCCGAACGGGTCCATGCCCCAGACCGCATGGTCCAGGG
>JBAZSR010000256.1:0-4737 GCA_041662295.1 Elusimicrobiota bacterium
CCTGCAATTGTATTTTTTCCCGATGCGGCAAGGCAAAGACCGCTTTTGATATCATATCGGCGCAAAATCCATGAAAGACCTGGCGGATGTCCGCGTCGAGGAGATCATGACCTCGCCCGTGGTCACCATCCCCGCGGACACGGACCTGCGGGAGACGGCCAGGATCGTGGAGAAGCGGCGCATCAGCTGCGCCGTGGTCGAGGAGGCTGGGGTCCCGGTCGGCATCGTGACGGAGCGCGACTTGGTCCGGGTCCTCAGCCGCGGGGTGGACCCGGGGGAGAAGGTCGGGGCGCATGTCGGCAAGCCGCTCGTCTCCGTGGACGCTGGGGTGCCGGTCCGGCAGGTCCTCTCCGTCATGGAGGACTGCTCCATCCGGCACCTGCCGGTGACCTCGTCGGGCAAGGTCGTCGGCCTCGTGACCCAGACCAACATCATGCGCTTCTCCGATGATGTGCTCAAGGGCTACTCCGAGGCCTTGGAGGAGCAGGTCCGCGAGCAGACGGTGGAGCTGCGCAAGGCGGGCGAGTTCAAGGACCATGTTCTCGGCATGGCCGCCCACGACCTGCGCACGCCTTTGACGGTCATCTCCTACTGGAGCGAGGTCCTCGGAGCCCTCGAGGATGGGGAGGAGCTCGAGGGGGTGGACCGCCGGCACGTCCTGGCCACGATCGGCGCCCAGGCGGGCAGGATGAACGCCCTCATCTCGGACCTCCTTGACATCTCGCGCATCCAGCACGGCAAGCTCGAGCTCAAGCTCGAGCCTGCCGACATTGCGGCCGTCATCGGGGCGCGGCTCGACGTCTACACCGTCCTCGCGCAGAAGAAGGGCATCGACTTGCGCCGGGAGACCCCGGAAGGGCTTCCGGCCGTCGAGATGGACAGGGAGCGCATCGGGGCCGTGGTGGACAACCTCGTGAGCAACGCCATCAAGTTCTCGCGCAAGGGCGACAGGATCGTCATCCGCGCCGCGGCCCTCGTTGAGGGCGGCCTCAGGGTCGAGGTCGAGGACACCGGGCAGGGCATCAGCGAGGCGGACATGCCCCGGCTTTTCACGGAGTTCGCCAGGCTCGGGGCCAAGCCCACGGCCGACGAGGCCAGTACGGGCCTGGGCCTGGCCATCGTCAAGAAGGTCGTGGAGCGCCACGGCGGGGATGTCTCCGCCCGCAGCCGGCTGGGCGAGGGCTCGACCTTCGGCTTCACCCTGCCCTTGAAGGTCCCGGCGCCTCCCCAGCCGCAGGCCTCGGCGGCCTGAGCCTCCGATGGATCCCCGGGAGTACCTCCGGCTCTATTGGACGCGCCTGAGGATGTTCCGCCGGAACATCCGGCTCCTCCTGCTGGGCGACCTCCTCATCGGCTTGGGGATGACCTTCTGGGGCCTGCTCTTCAACCTCTACCTCAAGGAGTTCGGCGCCGGGCTGGGGTTCGACGAGGGCGGGATCGGGATGTTCATCGGCAAGACCACGGCCATCGCGCAGGTGGCGGCCGCGGTCTGCGCCTTGCCCGCGGGCTTCTGCGCCGGCCGCTGGAACCACCGGACCGTGCTCATCGTCTCGCACCTGGCATCCCTGGCCGCCTTCACCGCTGCCATCCTGAGCCCCACTCAGGCGAGCCTGCACCTCTCCTTGTTCCTCGCGGCCGGGACTTCGGTCTTCTTCTGGGTCGTGACCGGGCCCTTCACCATGGAGAACACCTCCTCCGAGGAGCGGGCCTACGTCTTCACCCTGGCCTTCACCCTGAGGCTCGTGGGCAGCATCGCGGGCAACATCCTCGCCGGCCACGTCAAGGAGTGGGCCGCGCTGGCGGGCCTCGCCGAGCTGACGGCCTACCGGGCCGCCATCCTCTCCGGGCTCGGCGTGAGCCTGCTCGGGGTGGTCCCCTTCCTCATGATCCGCCAGGGACGCCACGAGCCCTGCTCTCAGGAGAAGGGCCTCTCCCTTGCGGGCATCCGCGGCTGGGATTGGGGCTACTACGGCCGGGCGCTCCTGCCCTCCGCGGTCCTCTCGATCGGCGCCGGGCTCATCGTGCAGTTCATGAACCTCTACCTCAAGGACACCTTCTCCGGGCTCTCCGACGCCCGGATCGGCTTCTTCATGTCCCTGACGAGCGCGACCATGGTCTTCGGCATGCTGGCGGCGCCGCTCATCGCGGAGAAGAAGGGCAAGGTCCGGACCATCGTGGGGACCCAGCTCCTGTCCCTGCCCTTCATGCTCGCCCTGGCCGTGACCACGGACCTCAGGGTCGCGGTCGCGGCCATGCTCATCCGCGCCTCCCTGATGAACATGAGCGGCCCCATCTCCAACACCCTGATCATGGAGCTCTGCCGCAAGCGTGAGCAGGGCGTGCTCTCGGCCCTCTTCACCCTCAGCTGGAACCTCTCCTGGGCCATGTCCGCGCTCGTCTTCGGGCACATGAAGGGCAACTACCGCCTCATGTTCTTCGCGGCCATCGGGCTCTACGTCGTCTCGACCACCCTCTACGGGGTCATCTTCCGCGGGGCCGAGGCCGAGCTCGAGCGCCGCAGGAAGGCCGTGAAGGGCGGGCTCGAGGTCTTCGAGCAGCGCTGAGCTAGACTTCCGGCGCCTCGGGCGGAAGACGCCTTCCGTCCCCGTCTTCCCTGGACGCGATGAGGCTCCTCAGGGACCGGAAGCCCAGCCCTGCCGCGAGCCAGGCCACGATGCACCAGGGCAGGGCCGGCCAGAGAGGAGCGAGGCGCTCGTTGCCGAAGCCCCCGAAGAGCACGCCTAGGCTCGCCCCCACGGCCTGGAGGATGCCGTGCACGCCGAGGTAGCGGCCTTTGCGGTCCGGGGGGGCGATGTTGGCGGCCAGGGCGTGCTGGCCGGGCTGGACGAGGATCTCGCCCAGGGTCAGGACGAACACCGCGGCGGCCGCTGCCTCGAACCCCGGGCTCAGGCCCACGCCGAGATAGCCCGCCCCGTAGAGGAGGCACCCCAGGGACAGGCTCGAGGTCAGGCGCGAGCGCTCCATGCCTCTGGAGGCCCAGTACTGCAGGAGGACCACCAGGGCCCCGTTGAGGGTGAAGAGCAGGCCCACGCGGCTCTCGGGCATGCCGAGGTAGCGCACGCAGTGCAGGGACAAGGCCACCACGAGCTGGCTCATCACCATGCCGATGAGCAAAGACGAGAGGCACAGCCGCCTGAACCTGGGGTCGGAGAGCGTCGCGAGCGCTGCTCCGAAGTCCATCCCCTCACCGCGGTCCGGCCTCGGGGAGTCGCGGACCGCCAGGCCGATGGTCAGGGCCGTGAGTCCGAAGGCCAGGGCCGTGATGAGGAACATCATGGGGTAGGACTTCAGCGCGAGGACGCCGCCGATGGCCGGGCCCAGGGCCCAGCCCAGGTTGCTTCCCATGCGCATGAAGCCGTAGGCCCGCACCCGGCGCTCCTGGTCCGTCGTGTCCGCGACCCAGGCGCGCGCGGCCGGCGGGAAGAAGCTGCCGCAGAACATGCCCGTCAGGTGCAGGGCCATGATCCACAGGTAGTGCTGGCCGCTCCAGACGACCCAGGCCATGCCTACCGTGGCGACCGAACGGCAGGACAGCGAGGCCAGCATGACCTTCTTGCGGCCAACCGCGTCCGACCACTCGCCTCCGATGCCGTGCGCGACCGCGGTGGAGAGCATGGAGAGGGACAGGAACGCGCCGACGAGATCCGCGGAGAGCCCGCGGTGGACCGTGAGGTACACGGCCAGGAAGGGGAAGGAGAGCGCGGCGCCGGTCACGAGCAGAGACTCGGCGCCGACCATGGCCCAGAAGCTGAAGGAGAAGCCCTTCATGCCCGGGCCTTGAGGCGCAGAGCCCAACCGAGGAGGAGGGCCAGGCTCGCGAGGGAGACCCAGGCCCCGAGCCGGAAGGAGGCGGGCGCATACTCGAGCCTGAGCCGGTGCCTGCCGGGTTTGAGCGGGATGCCGCGAAGGACATGGTCCGCGGGAATGACGCGGTACTTCGTCCCATCAGAGAGCGAGGCCGCCCTCCAGCCCGGAGCCCAGGCGTCCGTGACAAGGAGGATGGCCGGGCGGTCCGTCTCCGCCTCGATGTCGAGGAAGTCGGTGTCTTCGGCGAGGATCCTGGCGGATCCCTGAAAAGGCGTTTTCGAAGGCGCCGGCGGGGACGCGCCGTCGAATGGTTCTGTCTCCAGGATCGCGGTCTTCTTCGGGTCCATGCCCTGACGGAACACGGCGGCCAGGACCTCGTCGCGGCCTTTGAGCACTGCCCAGGACGGGACCAGAAGGGCCCGCGGCAGGCCGCCCGCGATGTCCACCACCGGCCTGTCGGGCGATTCGAGCAGGACGTGCTTGAGCCTCAGGAGCGCCAGGGCCGGGTGCGCCTTGGAGAAGGAGAGGTACTGCCCTCCCTGGTCCGGGGGAAGGCCCTGGGAGACCGCCATGAACTCCGCGTAGCGCCGGGACAGGAGGGGGTCATGGCCCCAGAGGTTGAGGGAGCCCCAGACCATCCCCGAGTTGGCGTGCCGGGCGTCCCAGACCAGGACCCTGGCGTCCGGGGCGGCGCCTTGGACCGCGGCTTTCCAAGCCGGAGGGCAGTCCAGCCGAGAGCTCATTGAGACCCTGGAGCTGAGGGCGAAAGCCAGGATCTCGACCGAGACCAAGGCCGCGAAGGCCCAGCCCGCGGCCAGGGGAAGCCTGCGCCGGACCCCGGGCAGGAGCAGGACGGCGTAGAGGGTCAGCAGGAGGCCCGCGGTCAGGAGGCCCTGCCTCGCGAAGTCC
>JBAZSR010000257.1:0-4710 GCA_041662295.1 Elusimicrobiota bacterium
TCCATCTCCGTGGCCCAGGCCTTCGGCAAAGGCACGGGCTTCGGGCTGGGCCTGGCCTTCCTGGGCCCGATCTTCTACTGCATCCTGGGATTCGGGGACGACCAGTACCAAGGAGCCGACAGACCGGTCAACACGATCGCGCCGCAAGGAGGCATGCAATGAAGAAGCTCCTGTTCGCGGTCGTCGCCGCGCTGTTCGCCGTCAGCTGGTCCTACGCCGCGGTCGAGGTGACCGTGGACCCCGGGATCGACCTCAACGAGATCATCAAGAAGGTCAACATCGAGGCCAAGGCCAATTTCGGCGCGTTCCAGGCAGACCTGAGCGCCCGCTTCAACCAGCCCGCCGAGAAGGTGGAGTCCGTGATCAAGTCCCTTGAGACCCCCGGCGACGCGTTCATGGCGCTCAAGGTCGCGGAAGCGGCCAAGAAGCCCGTCGAGGACGTGGTCAAGGAATACCAGGCCAACAAGGGCCAGGGCTGGGGCCAGCTCGCCAAGAGCATGGGCATCAAGCCCGGCTCCGCGGAATTCAAGGCCCTCAAGAACAAGGACTTCAAGGGCAAAGGCAAGGGCAAGCAGATGGCCCAGGAGAAGTCCAAGGGCAAGCCCGCGAAGGGCGGCGGCAAAGGCAAGGGAAAGGGCAAGAAGTAGCCCTCAGCCGTCAGCGACGTTTCTTCAGGAACGCCGCGACCTCGGGATAGCCGCTGGCCTCCGCCATGCTCGTAGCCGTGTCGCCGAAGCGGTTGCTCTGCCCCGGGTCCACGCCGCGGTCGAGCAGGAGCTTCACGACCGGCATGTGACCCCCGCGCGCCGCGAGCATGAGCGGCCGGTTGCCGTCCATGTCCGTGGCAGCCGGGTTGGCGCCGCTCTCCAAGAGGACCCGAACGATGTCCGTCCTACCCTTGAGCGAGGCCCACATCAGCGCGCTCCATCCCAGGCGGTCCCTCGCCTCCGTGCGCGCTCCTCCCTTCAAGAGCGCCCGCACCGTTGGCACCCGAGTCCATTTCGAGGCCAGCATCAGGGCCGTCTCGCCGGCCTCGTTCCTCAGCTCGGGATCGGCTCCTCGGGCCAGCAGGAGGGCGACGATGTCATTGTTCTCCTCCGCCGCGGCCCACATGAGCGCTGTCCAGCCGCTCTCGCCCCTGGCATCCGGCCTGACCCCGGAGTCGAGCATGGCCCGCGTCTTCTTGATGCTGCCGTGCTTGGCCGCGCGCACGAACTTGGCCTCCCGGCCCTCCGAGGGCGGGCCGCCGACGGGAGTCTCCCCGCACCCGGCCAGGGCCAGGACGCAGGCGGCCAGGATCACGGCTGGAAGGCGGGACCGGATGGGCTTATCCACAAGCATATCTTAAGATACGCGTGTGGATAAGTCATTTCGTTAAACTACCTAGATGACCGCCAGGCATCGCCCTTATCCGCGAACTGTTTCAGAGGCCTCGCTGTTGCATTCGGATATAGCATTCTTCGAGCATCCATGCCCTTTGACCCGAATCGTACACCAATCCGTAGGACCTGCTTCCAATCCAACCCAAGGACGCTCTGCCCTCTCTAACGGAAGGGCCTCCCATGGGTGCCTCAATCTGGCCCTCGGCCATCAGCACGGGCGCCATAGCGTACTTGTCCATTGAGTTCAGGCGGTCCCCCAGGTCTCCTGGGAAGAACAGGAACCCCTGCGCGGGGTCGCCCTGACCCAGTATGAGGAACTCGCTGCCGTTGATCCAGACCCGCATCCCTTCGCTCGATGCCTGCCTGGCCCTCATCCCCAACATGCGCCTGACGCTCGTACTCAACTGCTCCTCGTTGCCCGGCCGGCCCAGGGTGACCAAGACATCGCCATCGACCGTGAACGACGTCCTGAGCACGTACTTCTTGTAGCCCGGCCTGTCGTCAAACTGGAAGACCGTGTCCAGCGCGCCCGTTCCCCGGAATGCGAAGCTCTTGCATAGGGTGCTGGCAGGATAGGTGATGTCGCAGGCGGCGATCGTCTCGAAGACCTCGTCGGATGCGTTGCCAGGCACTTTGGATGTGTGCATCTTCAGAGAGATGATCCGCGACGCTTTGTCGCCAGGACCCCACATCTGCATGACCTCGGCCCCTCTCTCGTAGAGACTCTCATGACTGCTCCTCCACACGCGGCCGTCGACGCTGATGCCGTTGACCGCCGCGGCAGGCCCGGCTGCCATGACCGCGATGCAGAGCGATGAAGCGAACTTCCCAATCATCTTCCAGCCTCCCTCCTGGCCCGGTCCAGGGCGTCCTGGGCGGGGGTCAGGTCGGTCCGCCCGAGATCGAAGCCACCGGGATCGCATTCCCGACGCCGCTGCGCCCGCCTCTCCTCTTCCTCCTGCCGCCTCTGCTGCCTCTCATGCTCCTTCTTCCTGCGGAAAGCCTCACGCTGCCACTCCTTCCTGAACCGCAGCGAAAGGGTGTTGACCTTCCCGAGATCGATGGGCATCTTCACGTTGTCGCGCATGTATCTCAGGCACTCTTCTTCCGGCCCCGAGTTGGTCTCCAACTCGATGCGACTGCGGAAGTCCGGGGCCTGCCACCGCGCGTTGATGATGGCCAGGATGCCGCTCATGGCCCGCGAGGTCTCCGCGTCATCCCCGTAGCCCGTGAGGCAGGCGTCCGCGAAAAACAGCGCCATGCGCGCTTCGTCCAGGCTGACGGCCTGGGTGAAGTAGTAGTCGCAGCGCAAAGGCATCCTGAACCCCAGGAACGACTGCCCGTCAAGGTCGAACATGGGCTTGTAGCCGTGCCAGCGCAACCATTCCAAGAAAGCCTCACGGTTCTTGCTCCGGGATTCCTCCGAGGCTTCCCTGCGCCTACGCTCGGCCTCCTCCCGCTCCCGCCGGGCCTGCCGCGCAGCCTCCACGCGCAGTTTGAGGCTCTCGTAGGCAGCCTCCAGACCTATCTGCGTTCTCTGTTGGCCGTCGAACTTGATTTGATTAAGAATTTCCTGCTGAGGACTTGGGAACAGGGAGCGCTTGTGGCCGGGGTTCCCTGCTTGGGCGAAATCCGTAATCTTGCTGTCGATCTCGCGCCTGACGAATTCTTCATCCAATTCGAAAACAGACGCGAACTCCTCGCTCTGGGCGTAAGCGCGCTGTTCGCCCTCGTCATAGCTGTCCCAACCCTTGCCCTCCCTGCCCTCGACCTGTCCGGTCAGTTCTTTGAAATGATGAGCCTCATGGTGAACGATGTAGGCCAACGGTCCCGGACTTTGGGCTTCCCACGCCGTCTCTAGGACCCTGCGCAAGACAACCGTGTCGCCGCTCGCATAAGTGCCGCCTCCCACCATGGCCAGGTTCAGGTTCGCCCCTCCGAGGAAATGCTCCTTCTTGTCATTACCTTCCACCCGGACATAATGGTCGTCCTTTTGGAGGAACCTCGGCTCCCATTTCGCGGATATACCCGCGGCCCAACGGCCTGTGGGATCATCCGGCATCGCGACCGTGGTGTCCTTCTTGGCCGGATCGAGACGGTAGTACAGCGCGGTCAGGCGCATGGCCTCGGTGAAGCGGGCGTCGCGCTGCCCCAGAAGCTCGCGCATCCTCTTTCTTGCGTCAAACTCTGCCTCGTCGTTGTGCCTGGCCGTGGCATCGTTGATCTTCACCATCAACTTCTCTCTATTGATGGTCTGCTCAGCAATCACACCCGCATTGATGGCCCTCAAGATTTCTCTCTTTTGGTCATCGTTCGGGGTACAGGGCCCGCTACTGCTGGAGGCGCACTGTTCGGCAGAAGCATGAAGGGGCAGCAACAATGCGGCAAAAAGCAGGACCCTCACGGAACCACTTCCACCACGACCGAATTGGATTCAGTGCAACCTACCGCTGTGCGCTTGTTTTCCTCATAGAGGGCGATTCTTTCCTCCCTCTCTTTCTGAACCTGTTCGAGACTGATGCCTTGCTTCAATCTAATCCGCTCATCCGACTCAAGCAGTTCTTGGCGGCTCATGTGCAGACTTCTCTCTTGTTTTTGCAGGTCTCGCTCTCTCTCGACATCAGGATGATCTCCGACATCGTCGTAGACCGCCTTGATCCGGTAGGTGCCGGGCTTGTCGAATTCGAAGCTGGTCCCAAGGCCACGGAACTTGTTGGGAGGCGGAAGGTCAGGCTTGGTGACCAAGGTCTCCCCTGGTTCCAGGCGCAGATTCAATTGACACGCCGCCTGGCTGTCCACCTGCCGCCTCTTCAACTCGGCGATCTTCTGTTCTTCGGTCCAATGGTCAGGAAAATGATGCTCCGTGAAGCGAAAATCCCCGCTCGGGAAAGCCCCGAGCATCTTGACCTGTTGGCCTGAAGGCGGCGTCGCGAAGAACTCCAGATGCCTGGAATCATTCGCGACTCCCGACTTCATGAATGAAGGGCAGGTCTCGATGAAATACTTGTGCTCGGAGCCCACGTTCTGGATCTCCAGCCGGAAGCGGAACTTCTCTCCCTTGCGGATGATGGCCTTCTCCGCGATCAAGGTGAGCTTGAATTTATGCTTGATGTCCTCGGACTTCCAGCCAGGAGGCGGGGGGAGCACCAGCTCCGCGCGATCCTTGACCTCTTGCCTGGCCTCGGCGATCTCCTCCGGCACGAAAGTCCGAAGCAGGGCTTTTTGGTCCTTGGTCAGCTTCGGGTTGCGGTCGATCTGTTCTATCCGCTCGCTCTCGGAAAGGGCCCTGGAGGCAGGTACGGGCGCAACTGTCCGCGGCGCTGGCGGC
>JBAZSR010000258.1:0-4677 GCA_041662295.1 Elusimicrobiota bacterium
GGAGCTCGGCATTCAGCAAGACCCCGAAGCCGTCCTGCGGGTCTTCGCCCTCCGTTACGGGGGCAAGGAGCTCAAGCAGGAACTGCCGACGATGGGCACCGACGACATCATCAACCGCTTCCGTTGGTTCGGCCAGGACGCGGAAAGATTCGGCCAACTCGCCGGGATGGCGCTTTCCACGGAGGACAGCGCGGCCAGGCTTTTTCTGCTCAAACGGTTTCTCTGGCTCATGCCGGGTGTCAACATGGATTCCCAAGGGACCATGCCGCCGGGATTCCTTTCCCAATACCTGGACCTCATCGACGCGGCCTTGGCCGAGGTTGCGGCCGGCCTCGGCCGGCCGGCGCCCAAGAGCGTCAAGGTGACGGCCAGCGGGGATTTTACCTTGAGCCATCGGTACCAAGAACAGCAAGCCTTGATGGCCGAGGCCCTGCTCAAGCAGGAAGATCCTGGGCTGAAGGCCGAGGGTCAGGAGGCGCTGCTGGGGCTGAGCTCGAGCAGAGCCGGCATCCTCAGCCCGCATGAGGTCATGAGCCCGCGCCTGGATCTCTTCGGCCAGAACCGCGGAGGCCAGATCCACACGGTCATGGATTTTACCCCCGCGTTCTTCAAGCTGGAGAGGCTGGTGGCCGCAGCGCAGAAGGAGTCCGACGAACACGCCCTGTTCTACTTGCGCGAGGCGGAGCTTCTCATGGACCCTTCCGTGATCGACCTGTCCCCGGAGGACCAGTTCGTGGTGGTTGAGAAAAAGCTCTTCATGCTGATGAAGCTGGCGGCTCTCTACGGCAGGGCCTCCCGGCCGGACCAAGCCGACAGCCTCTTTCAGAGGGCTCAATTCGAGCTGCATCGGCTCCAGACGCGGTACGGTCGTGAGCTCGAGGATTTCCTGGCCCTGCCAGCCTCCCAGCGAGAAGGCGGGGCTTTCTCCATCGGAGCCGACCTGCCATCCCATATCCAGGAGCTGGAGTTCTGGACTCAGGAGCTGGAGTCGCGGCAGAGCGCGGTCCTCGCCCGCTGGATGCATTCTTATGCACCTGCGCGGTCTCAGGCCAGGCTGGAAGCCTTGGTCTCCAGCCTTGAGAAGGAGGTCGAACTGCGCAGGGACCGCTTCGATGTCCGTTCCATGATCAGCGCCGCCTCGGTCCTGGAGGAGGCTCCCGGCCTGCAGGGGTATGCGAGGAAGATCTACGGCCTGTGCATCGCGAAACTGGCGCTGCTGCGCGGAGACGGAGGCCTCTTCACGAACAACGCCGGCCTTCTGGTGGAGAGGGTTACAGAGGGCCGCTTGTCGGACGCCGACAAGGACGCCTTGCTGGCGGAAACGGTCCGGACCCTTGTTCCCCCCAAAGGCAAGCGGGGATGGGACTCCATGGCCGACTCCCTGCAGGGGCTCCTTGCGCTGTCGGACAAGGCGCTCAAGCGCAAGACCTATCCCGAGACCGAGAAAGAGCTCCTTCAGGTCTTCGCCGAAGTCACCGAGGACACGGGGTTCGACCGCGGCGACTGGAAGAACGATAAGAAGCTGCTGGGCCTGGCAGGGATCTTCGACCAGATTGCTTCCGCTGACCCGGAGATCGCCGCAGGCGAGGGCCTCGAAGTCCTCGCCGGGCTGGGCGCCGAGGGCCGGTACCGGGAAGCCTTGGGCGCTCTGCACCGGGACGCCTGGCAGGCGCGCACGGCCGGGCAAGCCCTGACCAGGGAAGCCATCCGCTCCGGAGCAGCGGACCTCCAGAAGGCCGGAGACGCTGTCTGGGCAGCCCTGGACCAGGCGGTCTCGGCTGTTGACCTGCCTGGCCTCAATTCCGCCCTGGCTCTGCTCAAGGAGGTCCGGGACCGGGAGCTCTCCCTGTTCCTGTCCCAGCATCAGTCGAGGCAGCCCACCCTGGCTGAACTCGGCGCAGTGCCCAGCATCAATGGACTCCTTCGGAGAGTGCGTCCCTCGCTCCGCGCCGACAGCGGGCCCTTGAGCGCCATCTCGGAGCGCATGGTGGACGCCCTCCTGTTCAGCTCCGACAAGGAGACTTTCAAGGCGCAAACCCCCCTCTATGCCGACCTGCTCGAAGACGCCGGGGTCAGCCTGGCGGTCAAGCGCAAGGCCTTCGAGGGCATGGTCGCGGCCGGGGGCGTGAGCCGCTACGCGGAGTCCTTCTTCCGGAGCGCTGTGGAAGGCAAGGCCGGGGTGTCCGAGGAGCGGTTCTACGGCTGGATGGCCCGGTTTCTGGAGGCGGGCCGGCTCGTCCTGCCCGCGGACCCGGTCCTGGCCTACCTGCTCCAGGACCCGGGGAAGGAGGCCGTGTTCTTCGAGAAGTACCTGCGCATCAAGGGTCTGCCGCGGATGCCTTGGCTCATCGGTCAATGGGGGACCGAGACGCAGAAGACCCTCGACTACTTCCAGTGGCGCAAGCGGGGCGATGACGCGGCCTATCACGCGGAACATGTCCGCCTTGTTCGGGAGAACGGCGCCTGGGTCCCGGACCCTTTCGACGAGCTCGACCTCCTCCTCTCCCGGCCCGGGCGAGTCCACGATGACGGCCTGTTCGAAGATTGGATCGAGACCATCCGCAACTGGTTCGTTTACGACCTGTTCCGCGTCGGTTGGGACGAGGGCCGCATCGGCCTGACAGCCCTGGAGCACAAGCTCGGCAAGATCGCGCCCCGCGTCAAGCTCACGGATGAGCAGCGCGCGTACCTCTCCGAGTACTTGGAAAAGAACGGGGAGATCGAATACGCGGCCTTGACGCGCTACCTCGGAGTCGAGTTCACCCATGAGGAGACCGCTGAGCTGATGCGGTCCCTCTTCCCGGGCGCCCGCACTCCGGTCAAGAACGTGGTGGAGCTGTTCGGCCGGCCGCGGTTCGATCCGGCGGCCAAGGCTGAACTGGACCGGGTCCTGGATGCTGTCCGCGCCAACGCGAAGGTCCGTGGCGGTAAGATCGCGCAAGAGTCCGTGGAGCTTCCGGAGGTCTTCGAGAAGAGCCAGCCGATCGTGAAGGAGGCGCTCACGGAATATTTCAGTCTGCTCTCGTTCGGCGAGCGGGAAGCCATCCTGAACGATTTCAACACAGAAGGCCTCTCGGAGGAGGGTGCGCTCAAGCGCTTCTTCGAGGTCACGGGCAACGAGAAGCTCGGGCAGTTTCTGAGCCTGCGCCGCGACCTCATCCCGGAACGCTACCGCAGGGAGCTGGAGCGGTTCCAGGAGAACGTGGAGCCCAGCTCCTTCGAGGAGATCAAGAGCACGATCGAAAAGGAGTTGGAGGCCCCGCTGGGGACCCATTTCGCCTCGATCGGGCCCAAGCCGCTCAAGGTCGGCACGATCGGCGAGGTCTACGAGGTGACCTTGAAGGACGGGACCCGCGCCGTGGTCAAGGTCATCACCCCGAGCAAGCGCAAGGCCATCGAGCTGAACCTCGCCCGGCTGAAGGTCGTGGCCAGGACGCTCTCCGCCGAGAAGGACCGATTCGAGCAGAAGACCGACTTTGCCCGGCTCTTCGCCGAGCTCGAGCGGAGCATCAAGGAGGAACTGGACCTGACCCTGGAATACGCCAACGCCATGCGCTTCGCCGGCCGTCTGCCGGCAGGCGTCTCCATCCCGAAGTTCTACGGAGAATTGACGCGGCCCAGCGTGCTGGTCCAGTCCTTCGCCGATGGGGTGAACCCGACCTCGCTTCCGGAGCCCCTGCGCAAGCAGACGGCTGACAGGCTCAGCGATCTGTTCCTGGAGCAGGTGCTCTCGCAGGACTCGTACCATGACGACCTTCATCCAGGCAACATCAGGGTGGACGGCGCGGGGAACATCACGCTCCTCGACTTCGGCCGCATCGGCCGCCTGACGCCCGAGGACCGCGCCGGCATCATCCCCTTGCTCCTGGCGGTCCGCTCACAGGACCCAGGGGCCATCCTCCAGGTACTTGAGAAGATCGGGACCAGGGGTGACGATTACGATCCCGCGGGTCTTCGGACGGCCGTGACCAGGCTCCTTGCAGAACGGCAGTCGGCAAGCAGTCTGGTCAGCGCCCTCTTCTTCGAGGCCGGCAACCACGGCTTGGAGATCAGATCCGTCTACCTCCAGCTCATCAAGGGCATCCTCACCTTCGAGGGCACGGCGCACCAGCTCGACCCAGAGTTCGATCTGGAGGCCCGCATCAGGCCCTTCATCATGAAGGGGTGGCTGGGGACCTTGCTGAGCCTTTAGGCTGCTGCGACGAGCGTCGGCGCGCCACCTGCCGTCCGGGTAGGTCCAAGGTCCCTGCTTGGCCTGGGACTCATGATCACCGGAACTGCCCTATTAGGCCCCTGCCCCATCCCCGCGATCCGGCTATCCTGAGAGAAGGCGGCTTATGAGAAGGGTGACAGCGAGTCTGGTTTGCGCGTGCATGCTCCACGGGGCGGTGTGGAGCCCTATGCCCGCCTCTGCCTCTGTCTCTTCGGAGGAGCGTTCTTCCGCGGATCCGGTTGAGGACCTGACCGAGGCTCTGGAGAGCGCCCTGTCGCAAGGCGCTGACGCGGATTCCCTTGCCCTTGCTGTCCAAGGTCTTGAGAACGACGCCCTTGACTCAGGCGCTTCCAACTCTCGGGCCGAGGCTTCCCAGGTCCTCTTGCGCACGATCTCGAGCCCCAAGCTCATCCCTGGCCTGCGGGATTTTCTGCGCCGTCATGCCGGCAGCCCCTCTTCCAGCC
>JBAZSR010000259.1:0-4644 GCA_041662295.1 Elusimicrobiota bacterium
CGAACTTCCTGCTCTGGCAGTGCGCCTACGCGGAGATCCACGTGACCCCCGTGTTCTGGCCCGATTTCCGGCGGCCGCAGCTGGAGGCCGCGCTGGCCGACTTCGCGCGGCGGCGCAGGAGGTTCGGCGGCCTCTAGGCCGCCCGGGCCCGCCGATCCCCGGACTCCCATGCTCCTGCCACGCGTCCTGACGGGCATCGTCGGCATCCCTCTCCTGCTCCTCCTCATCCACTGGGGAGGCATGGCCTTCTCCATCTTCGTCGCCGGGGTCGCGGCCCTGGCCTTGCACGAGTACGGCCTGATCCTCGGCCTCGGGGGCCTGCGGACCCAGCGCTGGAACGCCGTGGTCTGGGGAGGCCTCACGGCCCTGGCCGTGGCCTTCGACGGGCCCGTGCCGCTCGTTCTGACGCTCGCCGTGGCCGTCATGGTCGCGGCCGAGATGGCCCGGTCCCAGCGCTCGCTGGAGGGGCTGGCCCTCTCGGTCTTCGGCGTGGTCTTCCTCGGCCTGACCCTTGCCCACCTCTCCCTCATCCGCTCCCTGCGGCCCGACGGGGAGAGGCTGACCTTCGCCCTCTTCGCCGCGGTCTGGGTCATGGACACCGCGGCCTACGCCGTGGGCAAGACCCTGGGCTCGCGCAAGCTCGCCGAGACCCTGAGCCCCAAGAAGACCTGGGAGGGCGCGATCGCGGGGTTCGCCGCGAGCCTGGCCGTGGTCCTCGCGTTCCGGGCCGCCTTCTTGCCCTCCGCGCTCTCGCCCGCGGCGGCCCTGGGCCTGGGCGCGGTCATCGGAGTCTGCGGCCAGCTCTCGGACCTGGCCGAATCCATGATCAAGCGCGCGGTCGGGGCGAAGGATTCCGGCAGCCTCCTGCCCGGCCACGGCGGGATCATGGACCGCTTCGATTCTTTTATCCTCGCCGCGCCCGCGGTTTACTATTATATGGTCCTCCTCTCATGAGCCTGGCTTTCCTGCAGTCCGCGGCCGCGGTGGTGCTGACGCTCGGCATGGTCATCCTGTGCCACGAGTACGGGCATTTTCTCGTCTGCCGCCTGCTGGGCGTGCGCGTGGAGCGTTTCGCCTTCGGGTTCGGGCCGGAGCTCATCGGCTGGACCGGCATCACCGGGACGCGGTTCTCCCTCCACGCCATCCCGCTCGGCGGGTTCGTCAAGCCCGCGGGCGAGAACATCGATGAGACCTCGGGCGCCCCGGACGAGTACTACGGACAGAGTTGGTACCGGCGCCTGGCCATCGTCTTCGCGGGCCCGATCATGAACTATGTCCTGGCCTGGGCCTTGTTCACCGGCGTGGTCTATTTCCAGGGGATCCCGGAGGTCGGCAACCAGCCGCTCATCGGCAACCTCGTCTCGGGCTACCCCGCGGACGCGGCAGGCATCAAAATCGGCGACGAGATCACCGCGGTCTCGGGCAAGAGGGTGGACTCCTGGGAGGGCCTCGCCTCGGCCATCCACGCCAGCCCGGGCAAGGAGATCGAGCTCTCGGTCAAGAGGGCCTCCGGCGCCGAGAGGGTCAAGCTGGTCCCGCGCAAGGACGAGGCCACGGGCAAGGGCGTCGTGGGCATCATGCCCCAGCCCGTCTACCGCGACGCCGGGGCCTGGGAGGCGTTCACCGAGGGCGGACGGCAGTGCGTCGCCCTGACGGTCTTCACGGTCAAGACCATCGGGTCCAAGCTCATCAAGCGCGAGAAGCCGGATCTCGCCGGCCCGGTCGGCATCGCCCAGATGGTGAGCCGGGCGGCCCACTCGGGCTTCGAGGACCTGGTCTTCCTCATCGGCCTCATCTCGGTCGCCATCGGGTTCTTCAACCTCCTGCCCATCCCCATCCTCGACGGCGGCCACGCCGTGCTCTATCTGTGGGAAGGGCTCTCGCGGCGCAAACTCACCCCGAACACGGTCAACACCGCCAACAGCGTGGGCATCTTCTTCATCCTCTTCCTCCTGGTCTTCGCCACCTACAACGACTTCAGCCGCATCTACCACGAGCGCGCGGCCAAAAAGGCCGTTCAGAATAAATAGGGTGTCACACCTCAACTTATGGAACTTATTTGCACCGGAATTTATTCAATCATTGGCGTCGGATTTCGGGTCATTATCAATTGGTTGGCCTAAATAAGTTCCATAAGTTGAGGTGTGACACCCCCTCGACACCCCCTCGTAATTTGCTATAATCGATTACGGGATTCGGAGAAAGTGGCTGAAGTCCGGCCGCTTTTTTTATTCCACCCGGACCCCCCAACGACATGGACCTTGGAAAGATCGAGACCCTGGTTTCGGCCATCCTGGAGCAGGAGAAGGCTGAACTCGTGGACCTGGAGTACCTTCGGGAGAAGGGAGCCTGGGTCCTGCGCCTCTATGTGGACAAGGACAACGGGGTGACCCTCGACGACTGCGAGGCCCTCTCCGAGCGGGTGGGGCCGGCGCTCGACGCGACCGACCTCGTGGACCATACCTACTCCCTGGAGATCTCGTCTCCGGGCGTGGACCGGGTTTTGAAGAAAGACAGGGATTTCCAGCGCTTCTCCGGCCGCAGCGTGCGGCTGGTCCTCGACGCCCCCATGGAGGGCCGCCGCCGCCTGGCCGGCAGGCTCAAGGGCCTGGAGGCGGGAGAGGTCCTCGTCGAGGCGGAGGGCCGCGTCTGGCGCGTGCCGCGGCGGGACGTCTCTGAGGCGCGCCTGGACGCCGAGGCGGAGCTGGCCCAGGACCTCAAGCGGGCGGACAGGAAGGAGAAGAAGGGGACATGACCGGCAAGTCCGAGCTCATCATAGCGCTCGAGCAGATCGAGCGGGAGAAGGGGATCCGCAAGGACGACATCCTCAAGATGATCGAGGGCGCCATGATCAGCTCCCTGCGCAAGCACGTGGGCAAGAACGCCGTCATCGAGGCCACCCTCGATCCCGACACCGCCGATTTTAAGGCCTGCGTCGTCAAGAAAATCGTCGAGACCGTCGCGGACCCGGAGCTTGAGATCACCCTGCACGAGGCCCGCATGCACCGGAGGGACGCGGCCGTGGGCGAGGAGGTTCGCATCGCGGCCCCGGTCGAGGAGTTCAAGCGCATCGCCGCCCAGACCGCCAAGCAGGTCCTCTTCCAGAAGGGGCGCGAGGTCGAGCGGGACAGCCTCTTCTCCGAGTTCAAGCCCAAGGAGGGAGAGCTCGTCAACGGCGCGGTCCACCGCTTCATGGAGCGCAACATCATCATCGCCCTCGACAAGGCCGAGGCCATCCTCCCCCTGCGCGAGCAGATCCGGCGGGAGCGCTACAACATCGGCCAGTCCGTGCGCGCCGCCATCCTCAAGGTGGACAAGGCCCAGCGGGGCCCGCAGATCGTGCTCTCGCGGGCCGCTCCGGTCTTCCTGCGCCGCCTCTTCGAGCTCGAGGTCCCCGAGGTCGCGGACAAGACCGTGGAGATCGTCGAGATCGTCCGGGACCCGGGCTTCCGCTCCAAGGTCTCCGTGCGGTCGACCGACCCCAAGGTCGACGCCGTGGGTGCCTGCGTGGGCCTGCGCGGATCGCGCATCCGCAGCATCATGAACGAGCTCGCGGGCGAGCGCATCGACCTCATCCCCTTCAGCGACGACATCGCGACCTACCTCGCCAACTCCCTGGCCCCGGCCAAGGTCGCGTCGCTGACCATCACCGACGCCTCCTTGCGCCAGGCCGAGGCCCTGGTGAACGAAGAGCAGCTTTCCGTGGCCATCGGCAAGGACGGGCAGAACATCCGGCTCGCCGCGAAGCTCACGGGCTGGCGCCTCGAGGTGAAGATGAAGCCCGCCGAGCCCAAGCCCGCGTCGTCGAAGAGCGGCGTCGCCGAGCTCGACGGCGTCGGACCCAAGACCGCGGAGATCCTCACCGCGTCGGGGTGGGCCGACGTCGCCCGCCTGGCCGAAGCCCAGGTTCAGGACCTCACGGCGCTGGAAGGCATCGGCGAGAAGACGGCCGCGAAGATCGTCGCGAGCGCGAAGCAGTACGTCAAGGATCACCCAACCGCATGACAGAGAAGAAAAAGGTCGTCAAAGCAGGCGCCAAGGCGGACGAGGGCGAGGAAGCCAAGTCCGAGAAGAAGGCGGTCAAGGCCAAGAAGTCCGCGGCCTCGGAGACGGCGAAAGCCAAGAAGGCCGCCAGCCGCCCCGAGGTCCGCAAGCAGGCCGCTGAGAAGCGCGAGACCCAGGAGGAGGGCTCCATCGCTCCCCCCTCCCAGAGCCTCATCTCGGCGTTCTCCCTTTTCAAGAAGACCAAGCGCCCGGCTGCCCATTCCCCGACGATCGCGCGCATCGCCCCGGGCGGAAGTCTGCCCAAGCCGCCCGCGCCGCCAGCCCCCCCCGCGCCTCCGCCGGCCGCCCCGGCCCCGGCCGCTCCGGCCCCGGCCGCTCATCTCGGCAAGCCCCCTGTCCCTGGGACGGCTCCGGCCGCGCCCAATGTCCCGGGCGCCGTGCCCCTCAAGCCCGTCGCTCCTGGACTGCGGCCTCCGGCGGCTCCCGGGCTCAAGGCCCCCGTGCCTCCCGGCGCCGTTCCTCCGGGTTCGCGGCCTCCCCTTCCCCCAGCTCCCAGGGCCGCCGGCGCTCCTGCGGCTCCACCGCCTCTCAGGCCCGCGGCTCCCGGCGGAGTCCCGCCGCACCCCGCCACCTACACTC
>JBAZSR010000260.1:0-4559 GCA_041662295.1 Elusimicrobiota bacterium
TGGCCGACCGCGGTGTTGCTTGAGAATGAATTGCCGAAGGACCCGCGCCCTGCGTCCACTCCGAGAAGCACGTTGGAGGAGCCGGTCAATGTGTTGTAGCCTGCGGCGGCGCCGAAGAAGACATTGTTGGCGCCCACGCTGTTGGAGGAGCCCGCATTGTCTCCCACGATGGAGTTGTTGGAGCCCGAGCTGTTGATGTAGCCGGCGCGGTTGCCGACGAAGACGTTCCTGTTCCCGGTGCTGTTCGTGTAGCCGGCGGCATAGCCCAGGAAAGTGTTCAGAATACCCCCTGCGTTGGTGTAGCCCGCCTGGAAACCGAGGAACGTATTATCGGTCCCCGCCACATTGCTGTACCCGGCCTGATAGCCCACCATGGTGTTCTCGTTGCCGGAGGTGATCCTGCCGGCATCCACGCCCACAAAGAGGTTCCCGGTGCCGCCGAGATAGAGGGACCTGCTCCCCGAGGAGCCCAGAGGCGCGCCGGTGTAGATCTCCAGATCCTTGCCGGACGCGATGATCGCCGCCTGGGTATCGTCCAGGGCAGAGATGAAGAGGAACTCCGAGGCGCTGTCCGCTGCCCCGCCCCCGGTCGTGCCCTGGAGCATCAGTCCGGGTGCCCAGCCTCCGCCGTAGGAGGACCAGTCCAGGGCGGAGCCTCCGCTCTTCAAGGTCACGTTGCGGGTGAGCGACGATGTCCCGGAGGTGTCGATGTGGAGGTTTCCGGCCACGTGGAGCTTGACGTCGGGGTGAGTGGTCCCGATGCCCACGTTGCCGGCCACGGCGCTGGAGACCGAGGAGGCGTCCACCATGGTCCAGGCATTGGCGCCCCCTGCTGTGAGCAGGGTGGTGCCATCCTGGAAGATGACGCCCCTGGATGGCTGGCCCACATCCGTCGAGACCCTAATGTCGCCGTTGAGGACGTGGAGCCTGCTCAGCGGCGCGGACACGGGGCCGATGCCGACGTTGCCGGAGCCGTCGAAGTACATCCGGTCGGACGCGCTCTGGTTGTCGGTGACGGCGAGGACGTTGCCGGCGAGATGCTGGATGCCCCAGCCGTTGGCGTTCACGGCGTTGTTGACCAGCTTGACGAGGCTGGCGCCGTTGTTCTCGATATGGAGCGGCGTCTGGGGCGCGGAAACGCCGATCCCCAGCCTGCCGTCCTTGACCGCCAAAGTCGAGCCGCCGACCGAGAAAGCGTTCCCTGCGACGGTCAGGGTCGAGCCGTAGAGGGTGAGCTGGCCGGTCATGGCGTCGCCGGTGCGCAGGACGCGGGGGTTGACCATGTCGGTGGCCGCGGAGTTGAAGATGGCGTAGGGCACGGAATGGATCTCCTCCCGGGGGGAGAGGAGGTTGCCGTTGACGGTGACCTCGATGTAGGGGGAGACGTTGGACCAGTCGATGGTGAGGAAGGTGGCGGACTCGTCGGGCCCGGTGCCGGGGTTGTTCGCGCCCAGGGGGTAGCGGAAGAGGCCGGCGGTCACGGCCACCTCGGTGGAGCCCGAGTTCCAGTACTCGACCCCGCCGGAGGCGTCGGTGATGCGGAATAGGAAGGTGGCGCTGCCGGTATAGAGACCGCCCTGTTGGCGCAGGGTGCCCTGGTAGAGGATGCGCTGGGGCACGGCGGCCAGGGCTGGTTGGACCGCGAGGAGGAGGGTGATGGCCGAAGCCAGTATCCCTGAGACGTGATTGGTTTTCATAAGATGCCTCATCTTTCCAATAGGCCCACCAAACTCTGGATGCGCGCGAGGAACTCCTCGGGCTTGATGGGCTTGGTCATGTAGAGATCGGCGCCGGACTCCTTGAGGCCCTGGACCTGCTGTTCGGGAAGGTCTCGCACGGTCAGGAGGGCCACGGGGAGGCCGCTGAAGCGGGTGTCCTCGCGGATGCGGCGGCAGAGGTCGATGCCGGACATGCCGGGCAGGTTCCAGTCGAGGATGGCGAGGTCGCAGGCCTCGGACTGCAGGGCGCGCCAGCCGGCCTCGGCGGACTCGGACCAGAGCACGGAGTACCCTTCGGGCTCGAGGATGCGCTTGATGATCCTGGCGAAATCGGGCTCGTCCTCCACGACCAGGACCCGCTTCATGATGCGCCTCCGGCCGCGGGCGCGGTCGAGGCCGGAGGCCGAGCGTCCCGGCCGCCCTCGGGAATGGCGTCAGCGGCTGCGGGCAGGGTGAAGCGGAACCTCGAGCCCTTGCCGGGGCACGACTCGGCCCAGATCCTGCCGCCGTGGGCCTCCACGATGGCCTTGCAGATGGAGAGCCCCAGGCCCGTGCCCTTGGGCCCGCGGGCCGAGCTCCTGGCCTCCGCGACCTGCTCGAACTTGTCGAAGACGCGGCCGAGGTCCTCGGGCTTGACCCCGATGCCGGTGTCCGCCACGGTGCACAGGACCCCCCCGGGGGCCTGCTCCAGCGCCACGGAGACGGACCCGCCCTTGGGCGTGAACTTCAGGGAGTTCGAGATCAGGTTGGTGAGCACCTGGCGCACGCGCTCCGGGTCCGCGAAGGCCTTGGGCAGTGCCGCGCCGTCTCCGGGCCCGGCCAGCGCCACGCCGTTCTTCTCGGCGAGGGGGGAGAGGAAGCGGACGACCTCGGCCGCGGCCTCGGCCAGGTCTAGGCCGGTCCTCTGGATGGAGAAGGAGCCTTTCTCGATCTTGGCCAGATCGAGGAGGTCGGTCACGAAGCGCGCGAGCCTGCCGGTGTGCGTCCGGATGGCGGCCACGTCCTCGAGCCACTTGGCCTGGCCGCGGTCCTTCCTGCTCTCGTGGAGGATGAGCTCGAGGGTGGAGTCGATGGCCGCCAGGGGGCTTTTGAGCTCGTGGGTGACGGAGGAGACGAAGTCCTTCTTCATCTCATCGAGCTTCTCCAGGCGGGCCGCCATGTCGTTGAACTGCCGGGAGAGGAGCGCGATCTCATCGGAGCCCGAGACCTGGATGCGCGTGCCGAGCCTTCCCTGGCCCAGGAGCGCGGCGCCGTCCGCGAGGCGGGAGATGGGGCGGGTGAGGGAGACCGCCATGACCGTCGAGGCGGTCAGTCCGAGAAGAACCATGACACAGGCGACGAGCACGATGCGTCTCCGGGTCCTTGAGAGGCTGGACTCGACCGAGGCCGCGATACGCTCACTCGACACGGCCAGCACAGCCTCGGCCACGTCTTTGTCTCCGTGCCGCACGCTCTCCTGGAACACGGAAGCGCCCTCTGGCGGAGGGGGGAGCACCGAGAGGGGCACGCCCGAAAGGTCCTTGATCGTGTGCGCCACGACCTGGACGCTGCCTTTTGGGTCTGGCGCGGCGACGTAGGCGAAGAGGATGTCCGGGTTCTTGGCCGGCAGGCTCAGGACGTAGTTGATGAGCATGAGGTCGTCCTGGCTGAGGTGGCTCTCCCGCGCCACCTGGGAGAGCGAGTGCAGGGCGGTCTCCTGGCGCTCCATGGCCTCCCGGAACAGGAAGCTCTTCTCGCTCCAGAAGAGGATGCCCGTGGTGGCGGAGACCACGAGGAGCACGAGACTCCCCACGACCAGACCGAACCTCGTCTTGAGCTTCACTTCCTCTCCCGCTGGGCCCGTTCCAGGGCCTTCCTGGCCTTGGGATGGTCCGGGTCCACGCCAAGACAATTGTTCCAATATTCGATGGCTTCGTCGAGCTTCCCCAGGGAATAGGCTTTCAATCCCCTGCGGTAGAGGTCCTGTCCCCACTCGCGCATGATGGCCGGGTCCACGGCGGCCTGACGCTTGGCAGGGGCAGGATCGGCGTGCGGCTCCTTAAGGCGCGGCGCAGGGGCGGCCGCAGGCTTGGGCGTGGGCCGCCGGGCTCGGGCGGCCTTGGGTGAGGGCTCCGCGGCCCTCTCCCTGGAGGGGGCGGTGACGCTCCAGTCGATGGCCGCCTCCTTCTCCGTCCGGGCATAGACGGACGCGGTCTTGGGCTTGCCCAGGCTGATGCTCCTCTCGACCCGGCCGAGGTAGAACTTCGCCTCCGCGTTGCTCGGCTCGGCCGCCAGGACCTTGCGCCAGAGGGCCGCGGATTCCTGCAGGCGGTCCTTGCGCAGCTGGTGGAAGGCCTGGGTCGCGGTCCAGAGGAGCTTGGTCTTCGTCTTCTCGGTCGTGTCGATGAAGGAGGCGAGCTTGCGGATCCTGGCGACCTCCTCCGGTTTGGCGGATTGGGGGACCATGTCCCGCTCAGCGTCGGACCAGGCCATGGTGTTGTGCTGTTCCATCAGCACGGCTTCCACCAGGGCGCCGGTCTTCATGCTGCCCGGCCATTGGCCTTTCCACTGAGGCTCCTCGCCCATGGCGGGGTGCAGGTCCAAGACCCTCCTTTGGATCGCGACCTTGGCGCTGGCCAGGGGCTGCATGGCCTTGAACGAGATCGGGACCTTCGCCAGGGCCTTGGCGTAGGCGATGAAGGCCTTCTCCATGTCCGCCGGCTCCGCGGCGGCGGCGATGGCTTCGAGAACCGCCGCTTTCCAGGCAGCGACCTCGTCGGCTTTCGGGGCATCCGCCTTCGACCCGGAGAGGTCGCGGATCTCCTCCAGCAGGGCGTCCCGTTCGTCGAGATTGGCCGCGGC
>JBAZSR010000261.1:0-4501 GCA_041662295.1 Elusimicrobiota bacterium
CTTGCGGCGGCGCAGGTGCGTGCGCTCGCTGTCGGAGAGGGTGGAGGCGTCGGCCCCGTCGATGAGGTAGCGGCCCGAGGTCGGCCGGTCGAGCAGGCCCACGATGTTGAGCAGGGTCGACTTGCCGCACCCCGAGGGCCCCATGATGGCGACGAACTCGCCCTCCGCGATCTCGAAGCTCACGCCGTCGAGGGCCATGTAGTCGCCGTAGAGCCGGACCACGGATTCGATCCGGATGATGGAGCTCATGGGGTCATGGGCCGGGGTCAGCCCTTCTTCTCGGCCGGCTTCTCGGTGAGGAGCTTCTGGCCCTCGGTGACGCCGTCCTTGACCTCGACCTCGGTCTCGTTGCGCAGGCCGAGCTTGAGGTCCTTCTTGACGGGTTTGGCCTTCTTGTCCGCCGGCGCAAGATAAGCCACTTCCTTGCCCTTCTCCTCGAACACGGTGGAGAGGGGGATCTTCAGCACCCCTTTGCGGGTGTCGAGCAGGCCGTCGACCCGCGCGGTCATGCCGGGCTTGAGGCGCGGGTCGGTCTTCTGGAGGCTCACCTCGACCTTGAAGTTCTTGAGGTTGTTCTGGTCCTTGTCGGCCTGAGGGGAGACCATGGTGACCTTGGCGGGGAACTTGGACTCGGGCAGGGCGTCGACCTCCACCGTGACCGTCATGCCCTCCTTGAGCTTGAGGATGTCCATCTCGCTGATCTTCATCTTGACCACGAGCTTGGTGATGTCCGCCACGGTCAGGAGATAGGTCGGGTTCGTGGACTCGGTCAGTCCGATGACGTAGTCCCCGAGCTTGGCGAGCGTGCTGTCAGACTGGTAGCTCCCTTTGGGCTGGTAGCGCATGACCACCCCGTCGATGGGGCTCGTCACGGCCACCGGCACGTAGCCCTCGGTCTCGGTGCGGCCCGGCTGGATGACCGCGAGCTTGTCGCCCTTCTTGACGCGGCGGCCCTCGTCCACGAGCATCTCGATGACGCGGCCGCTGACCTTGGGCGCGACGTCCACCCACTGCTTCGGCGTGAGCTCTCCCGAATCCTTGAAGTGGACCTCGATGTCGCCCTTCTCCACGGCCGCCACGTTGTCTCCGTCCGGCGCGGGTTGCTTGGAGGCGCGGTGCTTCTTCCAGCCGTACCAGCCGCCTCCGGCCAGCACGATCAGCGCGACGCCGACCGCGATCCAGCGGCCGATGGACCAGCTCTTGAGTCTGCTCACCATAGGGGATCTCCCAGCGCGAGTTTGTAGAGGGCGCGGTTGATGAAGGTCTCGTTGAGGGCCTGGGCCCGCTCCGTGCGCGAGGAGAGGTAGTCCAACTGGGCCTGGGCCCGGGTGATGACGTCCGCCGAGCCCTGCTTGTAGCGCTCGTTGACGATGCCGAGGTTCCGCTCCGCGATGCCCTCCTTCTGCGCGGAGATGCGGTAGGACTTGGTGGCCCGCTCCAGGTTGATGAAGGCGGCGAAGAGGCTGTTGCCGGCGGCTCGCTCGGCCGCGGTCAGGGCTGCCGCGCTCCTCTTGCGTTCCGCGGCCGCGGCCTTGTAGTCGAAGTACTGGGTCGCGAGGTTGAAGTTGAAGGGAAGGGAGAGCGAGAGCCCCATCTGGTAGTTGGGGTTGGGGTTCGTCGGCCGGCCCGGGCCGAGGTCCGAGCGGTCGAGGGAGGCGTTCACCCCGAGGGCCGGCATCACGCCCTGGAGCGCCAGGGCCAGGGCCGCATCGGAGCGCTCGAGGTCCCGGCGGGCCCTGAGCACCGCGGGCTTCTGGGCCAGGGCCCGCGCCAGGTCGAGGTCGACCCGCGGCAGTTCCGTCGAGCCCGGGGTGAGGTCGGCCTGGAGCGACGCGGCCTCGAAGGCCGGGCGGTCGATGTCGAGGTTGAACCGCATCAGGGCGGACTTCGTCTCGGCCTCTGCCGACGCCAGGCGCAGTTCCGCCGAGCGCCAGTCCGTCTCGGACTTGAGGAGGTCCGAAAGGCTCTTCATGCCGTTCCTGTAGAGCTCGTCGGTCAGCCGGAACTGCTCGGCCTGGGCCGCGAGGTTCTGGCTCGCCACCTCTTGGAGGCTCAGCTTGAGGTTGAGGTCGTAGAAGGATTGGAGGGCCTCGAAGGCCTTGCTCTGCTCCGCCGAGCGCAGGCCTTCCAGGCTGGAGTCCCGGCCCAGGCGCGCCTGGCGGGTCTTGAGGTAGTCCTGGAAGCTGTTGAAGAGGTTGAGGTTGAGCTTCGTGGAGGCGCTCATGTCCTGGCGCTCCATGCGCCAGACGTTGAAGCGGTAGCCGTTGTTCGTGCTGTGGCCCCAGAACGGGCCCTGGAGGGTGAAGGAGAGGGTGGGCAGGACCGAGGACGCGAGCTGCGACTTCCATTGGTAGGCCGCGGCCTCGTAGGACTGCCTGGCCTGGCGCACCTCGGGGGACTTGTCCAGGGCGGTCCGGACGTACGATTGGAGCGTGAAGGCCTCGGCCGCCGGCGGCGCAGGCTGGGCCTGGACAGGGAGGCAGAGCAACAGCGGAAGGAATGCCGTCGGCATCATGGGAAGGGGCTTATGATAGCAATTTTCTTCGGAAGGGCCGGCCCCGCCCCGCCCCGCTCGTTCAGCGCTCGGCGTGGTGGTCGCCGCCGACCCAGCGGCAGATGATCTCGCCGAAGGCGCGGGCGTCCGCGCCGTAGAAGCCGGACTCGCGCGATTGGAGCCTCAGCGGGAGCGCTCTTTCGGCATGGCCCGCGGCCGCGTAGTCGCGGTAAGCCCAATAGGACTCCTTCTCGAGGACCAAGGCCGCCCTCTCCATGCCCTTGAGGGCGAGCACTAGGACCTCGGCGGCCCGGCGCACGTCCGGGATGCGGCTGAACTTGAGGCTCGCCTTGATGAAGCGGAGGTCCTTGCGCAGGGCCTTGACCCGGAGCGCGGTCATCGTCATGTCCTTGCCCAGGGACGTCAGGCCCGAAGAGAGGGACGGGCCGGTCCCGGCGGCGTCTTCTCCTCCGGCGGAGACTCCCGCGAGGCGCAGCGCCCGGCTGCGGAGGTCGCGTTGCCGAACGGTCTCGTCCAAGAGGCGGCGCTCGAGCATCCCGGCCTCGGCTGTGGCCGCCGAGAGTTTGTCGGGCAGGTCCGCAAGGTAGCGGCCCCCTGAGGCCTCCTCGACGAGGTTCCGGGCCTCTCCGGACAGGGACGCCCAATCGGGGGCATTCGGGGCGGCCGTGGCCGGCGCCGAGAAGGCGAGCACTCCTAGGAGGGCAAGGGCCCACAGGATCGTCTCTGTTCCGAGCTGGGTCATGATGAAAAGAGTGTACACTTCCGGGCGGCAGGGCGCCCAGGTCTATAGGGAAGGCGCTGACCGGGACTTTAGTCCTACCCGGCGGAATCCGATGGGAGGGGCGGCGGGAATGATATAATCCGCAGGGAAACGTCATGGCTCTGAAAGGGAAGAAGGCCGTCGTCTTGATCGAGGAGCAGTACCAGGAGCTCGAGGTTTGGGTCCCGTACTACCGCCTCAAGGAGGAGGGGGTCGCGGTCCGGCTCCTCGGCCCCGAGAAGGGCAGGGTCTTCATGGGCAAGTTCGGCTACCCGGCCGCGGCCGAGGCGGACTACGCTTCGGTCCTTCCCGCGGAGATCGACGCCGTGGTCATCCCTGGGGGGTTCGCCCCGGATTTCATGCGCCGCTACCCCGAGCCGGCCCGGTTCGTGGCCGGGATGGCCGCGGCCGGCAAGGTCGTGGCCTCCATCTGCCACGGGGCGTGGCTCCTCTCTTCGGCCGGCGTCTTGAAGGGCCGCCGCGCCACGTCCTTCTCCGCCATCGCCGACGATGTCCGCAACGCCGGCGCCGAGTGGGTCGATCTCGAGGTCTGCGTGGACGGCCGGCTCATCACCTCCCGCAAGCCCGAGGACCTGCCTGCCTTCTGCCGCGAGCTCCTCAAGGCCCTCGCCGCATGAGCGACTACATCCGCGAGGTCCGCAAGCGCGTCTACCTCGCGCCGCTCGAGATGAGGGTCCTCTTCACGGACGTCATCCGGCAGATGTCCGGCACCGACATCTTCACCGAGGCCGCGAGCCTCGCCTACACGACTATCCTCTCCATCATCCCGGCCCTGGCCGTGAGCTTCGCCACCTTCAAGGCCTTCGGCGGCATGGAGAAGCTCTTCTCCGCCATCGAGCCCATCATCATCCAGAACCTGGCCGAGGGCTCGGAGGAGGCCGTCATCCTTGCGATCCGGGGCTTCATCAGCAACGTGCATACCGGCGCCATCGGCATCGGCGGGTTCGTGGGGCTCATCTTCACGAGCATGCTGATGTTTTATTCCATCGAATGCTCCATCAACAATATCTGGCGCGCGCCCATGCGCCGCGGGACGCTCTGGATGCTGCGCCGGATCGCCTACTACTGGTTCTTCATCACCATGGGCCCGCTGGCCCTGGCCATCGCGGTCGGTGCCGGGTCCTCCATGAACATCCCCTTCAGCCGGCTCCTGACCGGGGGAGCGGGCTTCTTCCTCGTCGCGAGCGCCTTCTTCTTCGTGATGT
>JBAZSR010000262.1:0-4413 GCA_041662295.1 Elusimicrobiota bacterium
CCGCGGTCAAACCGTGACCAGCTCCTTCTCTTTGGCCGCCATCTCCTTGTCCACCAGCGCGATGTAGGAATCCGTGACCTTCTGGATCTTGGCCTCGGCCAGACGCAGCTCGTCCTGGGTGATCCCCTTGGCCTTCTCCGACTTCTTGCAGGATTCCATGGCCTCGTGCCGGTCGCCCCGCAGGCCGACGCGGTACTCCTCGCAGAGGCGCTTCATGGACTTGACGAGATCCTTGCGCCGGTCCTCGGTCATGGGGGGGAGGTTCACCCGCACGACCTTGCCGTCGTTCTTGGGCATGGCGCCGAGGTCCGCCTTCTGCAGGGCCTTCTCGATCTCGCCGATGACGGACGGGTCCCAGGGCCGGACCTCGAGGGTCCGGGCCTCGGGCACCGACACGGCGGCGACCTGCTTCAAGGGGACCAGGCCCCCGTACGCCTCGACCTTCACCGCGTCGAGCAGCTGCGGCGAGGCGCGGCCGGTCCGCATGGCGCCGAACTCCTGGTTGAGCTTGGCGATGCGCTCCTTCATCTTAGCTTCCAGCTGGGAGACGATGGGGTCGATGTTGCTCATAAAATCACTCCGTGATGACTGTGCCGACGTTCTGGCCGTTCACGGCCCGGGCGATGTTGCCCTTCACCTTCAGGTTGAAGACCACGACCGGCAGATGGTTCTCCATGCACAAGGTCAGGGCCGTGGCGTCCATCACCCGGAGCCGGTCCCGCACCGCGTCCATGAAGCGCAGGGTCTTGAACTTCCGCGCGTTCTTGTCCACGACCGGGTCGGCGGAGTAGACGCCGTCGACCTTGGTCGCCTTGAGCAGGGCCTGGGCCTCGATCTCGACGGCCCGCAGGGCGGCGGCGGTGTCGGTCGTGAAGTAGGGGTTGCCGGTGCCGCCGGCGAAGATCACGATGCGGCCCTTCTCGAGGTGGCGGATGGCGCGCCTGCGGATGTAGGCCTCGGCGACCTTGGGGATCTCGATGGCCGTCTGCACCCGGGTCGCGGCGCCCATGTGCTCGAGCGCGTCCTGCAGGGCCAGGGCGTTGATGATGGTGGCCAGCATCCCCATGTTGTCGGCCGTGACCCGGCCGATGGCCGAGCCCCGGTCGGAGGCGCCGCGCCAGATGTTGCCGGCGCCGACCACCACCGCGACCTCGGCGCCCGTGGCGTGGGCGGCCTTGATCTCGGAGGCGATGACCTTCAGGGACGTCGAGTCGATGCCGTGGCCCGTCTCCCGGCAGAGGGATTCGCCGGAGAGCTTCAGGACGACCCGCGAATACCTTTTGGACCTCACTCGCCGAGCGTGTAGCGGACGAACCGCGCGACCTTCACCTCGCCGCCGACCTTGGCGCCCGTCTCCTTGAGGAGGCCGGCCACCGGGGTCTTGTTGTCGCGCACGCTCATCTGCTCGAGCAGGCAGTGGGCCTGGAAGAAGAGCTTGTTGAGCTTGCCCTCCACGATCTTGGGGACCGCGGCCTCGGGCTTGCCATCCTTGCGCACCACCTCGGCGAAGATCTCGCGCTCGCGCGCGACGTCGGCCTCGGGCACCGAGGCCTTGTCGAGGTACTTGGCCGAGAAGCCCACGATCTGAAGGAGCAGCTCCCGCGCGAGCTCGGCCACGGCCGGGTCCTTGGCGGCCGCTTCACTCGGGACGGAGAGCTCGATCATGGCGCCCTTCTTGGCGCCGTGGTGGATGTAGCCCGCCACGAGGGCCGGCCCGGAGGGGGCGTAGCGCTCGAAGCGCCGCAGGCCCATGTTCTCCTTGAGCTTGGCCTGCAGGGGCTCGATGAGAGGGGCCGCGACGGCGGCGCCCGTCATCTCGCCCTTGGCGGTCTTCACGGCCAGGGCCTGGCCCAGCGCCACGAACTCGGGCGTGCGGGCCACGAAGTCCGTCTCGGAGTTGAGCTCGACGAGGCCGCCCGCGCCGCCCTCGGAGGCGAAGGCGACCACGCCCTCCTTGGTCGCGCGCGCCGCCCGCTTGGCGGCGTCGGCCAGGCCCTTCTTGCGGAGGAACGTCACGGCGCCGTCAAGGCTGCCCTTGGACTCCTCGAGGGCCTTCTTGCAGTCCATCATGCCGGCCCCGGTCTTGCTGCGCAGTTCGGTGATGAGTTCTTTGAGTTCCATTGGCGCCTCCGGGCGGTCAGGCCTCCGTCGTCTCGGCGGCGGCGGGGTCGAGCGCCCCCTCCACGGGGACCTCGCCCTCGACAGGAGCGGCCGTCTCGTCCCACTGCCCCTCGACCGGCGCGCCCTCGGCTCCGGCCTCGGCCGGGACCTCGGCGGGCTGGCGCGAAGCCTCCAGCGCGGCCTTGCCCTCCAGCACCGCGTCCGCGATGATGGAGCAGAACAGCTTGATCGACCGGGCCGCGTCGTCGTTGCCCGGGATCGGGTGGTCGATGAGGTCCGGGTCGCAGTCCGTGTCGCAGACCGCCACGATGGGGATCTTCGCGCGGCGCGCCTCGGCCACGGCGAGGTCCTCCTCCACGGGGTCGACGACGAACATGACGTCCGGCGGGCGGGAGAGGACCCGGATGCCGGTGAGCACGCGCGTCAGGCGAGCCTTCTCCTTGACGAGCCGGGAGACCTCTTTCTTGGAGAGGACGTTGAAGATGCCGTCGTTCTCCCACTTCTCGAGCTCCTCGAGACGCTTGACCGACTGGCGCAGGGTGACGAAGTTCGTCAGGGTCCCGCCCAGCCACTTCTCGGTCACGCAGGCCTCGCCGCAGCGGGCGGCCTCGGTCTTGACGATGTCCTGGGCCTGCTTCTTCGTGCCGACGAAAAGGAAGGTCAAGCCGCCGGCGGCGGAGTCCCGGACGAATCCGTAGACTTTCTTGATCTCCTTGACGGTCTTCTGCAGGTCGATGATGTGGATGCTGTTCCTCTTCCCGAAGATGTAGCGTCCCATCTTGGGGTTCCATCGGCGGGTCTGATGCCCGAAGTGCACCCCTGCCTCGAGCATCGCTTTCATTGATACGTTCACCAAGCGCGTCTCCTCCTTAGGATATCCCGGCTGAACGAAAACGGGGAATCGTCTGCGGCGAATGATGATTATACTAAATCGCGCCCGCTGTGGGAAGGCTCGTTCGGCAATATTCCTCCCAAGCGGTTTTTTGACGCACCATGTCCTGGAGACCCTGCGCCGCGCCCCAGAGCGGCGCCCGCGACAGGGCCCGGACCTTGTCGGTCCGCAAGGAGGACTCCTTGGGTCGGGGAGCGGCCGGCAAGACGCCGCTTCCGGCCGTGCCGGGGGTGACGCCCGAAGGGCGTTTGGGGTCCCCCGGCGCCGGGCGCAAGGCCCGTCCTCCATTCCCGGAGGGGACGGGAGTCCCCATAAGAGACTCCACTTCCACCGGCTCGATGAGCCCCGCGTCGAGCCCAAAGACCCTCGCGACCTCCTGGGCGAACTCGGAGCGCGCCAGGCGGTCCCTGCCCACCACGTGGAAGATCCCGGCAGCGCCATGGCCGCAGAGCTCGGCCGTGACCTCGGCCAGATTCTCGGCCGAGGTCGGGTTGTACCTTATATCATGGGGAACCCTGAGGGCCCTGGACTCGCGAAGAGCCGTCAGAACCTGAAGGACGAAGTTCTTCGGCACCCACTGCCACCCGTAGACCCCGGAGCTCCGGATGACCAGGTGGCGGCCGCAGGCCAGCACAGCCTCTTCAGCCTCGACCTTCTGCCGGCCGTACTCGTTGACCGGGCAGACCGGATCGTCCTCCCCGTAGGAAGGCTTGGAGCCGTCGAAGACGTAATCAGAGGAATAGAAAACCATGACGCTGCCGGTCTGATAACAGAGCCGGCTGACCAGGGCCGGGGCCAGGACGTTCGCGAGCCTGGTCTCCTCCGGGTGCGCCTCGCAGTAATCCACGTGCGGCCGCGCCGCCGGGACCGCCACGATGCCGGGCCGGAACTCCCGGAGGAGCGATGCCACCTGGCCTTCGTGCGTGAAGTCCAGGGTCACGAAAGGGCCGCCGGGCCTGCAGACCCGGTCGCAGCCCAGGACCTCGGCCCCGCGCCTCTCCCAGGCGCGGACGAGCGCGTTGCCGATGAGGCCGGCGGCTCCGATGACCAAGACCCTCTGAGGCGAAACCATGGCGCGCCGCCATTATACGATTTCCGAGGCGCCCTCCGCCAAAAACCGGAATTGACACGACCTTGACCCAATGCATATAATCTTGCGCTCTCCCTGAATTTTGGCGGGGAGGAGACAATCGTCGTGAAGGAGCCGAGAATGTTCCGACCCATCGCCGCAGCGATTCTGGTCCTGGCGTGCCTTCCTGCCCGGGCCGAATGGCAGCCCAACCTCAAGCTGGGCATCCTCGAACTGCACCCCTATTACGAGGGCAAGGCGACCTACGACGACAACATCTACCGCGTGGCCCGCGACAAGCCGGACGGCACCCGCGTCGGGTGCTCGGCCG
>JBAZSR010000263.1:0-4403 GCA_041662295.1 Elusimicrobiota bacterium
GCTGGGTGCGGATGTGTTCGGTGCGGATGAGGTGAGTGCGAATGCGATGGGTGCCGATGGGATGGGTGTGGATGTGCTGGGTGCGGATGTGTTCGGTGCGGATGAGGTGAGTGCGAATGCGATGGGTGCCAATGGGATGGGTGTGAATGTGCTGGGTGCCAATGCGGTGGGTGCGAATGCCAAGGGTATTGGATCAGGGGTTGAAAAATGTCGACTTATCGAGAGAGAAGTGCTTTATTTTGAATCAGTTTTTACAATTTTACTGCCAGCGCTGAAAGTAAACGGCAGTAATATCTTTGATTTGTAATGATAATTCCTGTTCCAAGTCGACATTTTTTCCGTAATGCATGGGGCAAGCAGCAAAACCACAGCAACGGCCCACGATCGGCCCATGATTGGTTCACGGTCGGGCCATGATCGGTCCACGATAGGCCCATGTTTGGTCCACGATCGATCCCCAAGTGGTCCCTAATCGGTACGCGATCGATCCAGGATCGGTCAGCAGATCGGTCAGCTGATTTCAGCGGGCCAGCAGTTCCGCGTAGGCGACCGCGGCTTCGACCTGCCGGCCGATGTCCATGGTGGACGGGTCCGCCGAGAAGGTCGGCAGCCAGGTCCAGGGCTTGAGCCAGGAGAAGGACTCCTTCCAGAGCCTCTCGCGGGCCTCGTGCAGGTAGAACATGGTCCTGCGGCCGTTGGCGGCGCGCACGAGCACGAGCGGGTTGCGCGGGTTGAAGTGCGACTCGAAGCGGACCTCGACCTTGCCGGCGAGGGGGAGCAGGCGCTCTTTCAGGCCGATGAGGGCGGCCTTGATCGCGCCCTTGGTGGGCTCGGCGATCTTCTCCTCCACGAGTGCGGGTGAGGGCTTCTCGGGCTTAAGGCCCATGCCTTCCAGGAAGGAGGCTTCGTCGGGCTCGCGGCCGAGGAAGTCCTTCAGGAGCTGGTTCTCGTCCACGGAGCCGCCGCGCTCGAGGATGGCCTTGCGGTAGCGCATCCCGACTTCGGGGGACAGGACCCCGGCCTTCTTGAACACGGAGAAGATGTCCTGGGCGAAGACCTCGGACCAGATGTAGCCGTAGTAGCCCGCTGCGTAGCCGCCCATGATGTGGTCGAAGGAAGCCTCGGGGTGCGTGCCCTCCTCCATGGTCAGGCCGAACTCTCCGGCCACCTTCTTGTAGAGGGCGGCCGCATCGAAGGGCGCGGTCGCGGTGTGGAAGGCCAGGTCGATGGCGGCCAGGGCCGCGTTCCAGAGGTGGCTGGTCGCGGTCATGAAGTTCTTGGCCGCGAGCATCTTCTCGAGGAGCTCCTGCGGCAGCTTCTTCGACGGATCCTGGTAGTGGCCGGAGAGCCTCTTTAAGGTCTCGGGCTGCCACACGAAGTTCTCCATCATCTGCGACGGGGTCTCGACGAAATCCCAGGACACGCTGGCCCCGGAGTAGGACCCGTGCTTGACCTTGGTGAGGGTCTCGTGCACGGCGTGGCCGAGCTCGTGGAAGAGGGTCTCCACCTCGTTGAGGGTCAGGAGCGCGGGCTTGTCCGGGGTGGGCTTGCTGAAGTTGGTCACGACCGCGCCCACGGGCTTCTGGTAGGTGCCGTCCGCGAGGAGCCGGCCCTTGCGGAGGGTCATCTGCGCGGCGTGGCCGTACTTGTGCTCCCTGGGGTGCAGGTCGAGGTAGATGGCGGCCAGGCTCTCGCCCGTGGCCGCGTCCCTGATCTCGAAGGTCCTGACGTCCGGGTGCCACGCCGGCGTCGCGACGGGCTGGAAGCGCACGCCGAGCAGGTCCTGGTAGATGCCCAGGGTCTCCTTGATGACGTTGTCCACCGGGAAGTACTGCCGGACCTCCTCGGAGTCGAAGGTGAAGAGCTTCTGGCGGAGCTTGTAGGCGTAGTAGGAGCGGTCCCAGGCCGGCACGCGCTCGGCCTTGGGGTCCTCCTCGCGCTTGACCGCGAGGAGAGCGTCGGACTCGGCCTTGGCAGGCCCCGCAAGCAGGCTCTTGATCCGCTCGAGGAAGGTCGCCACCTTCTCCGGGGACTTGGCCATCCGATTCTCGATGATGAGGTGGGCGTAGTCCTTCTTGCCGTGCAGGGCCGCCTGCTCGCGCCTGAGGGCCAGGATCTCGGCGAGGATCTCTCCATTAGCGGCCGCAGCCTTGTTCTCGGCCTTGAGGTAGAGCGCCTTCCTCAGGGAGGAGTCCTTGGCGTACTTCATGAACGGGAAGTAGGTCGGGTAGTCGAGGGTGACCTTGTACCTGCCGTCGGCGGTGCGCTCGAGCCCCTTGACGTAGTCCTCGGGCAGGCCGTCGAGCTGGTCCCGGGTGAGCTCGAGCCCGTCGAAGATGCCGGCGAGGTTCTTGGAGAACTCCTGCCGCAGGTCCGACATCTTCCTGCTGATGGCATTGAGACGGTCCCGCTTGTCCTGGGGCAGACCCATGCCCCGGGCCTCGAAGGAGTCGAGCGCGTCCTCGAAGAGCTTCTTGTCGATGCCGTGGAGCTCGGGTTCGAGGCTCGCGAGCTCCTTGTAGGCTTTGTAGAGGTCTTCCCGGTCCCCGTGCTTGATGTAGAAGCGGCTCACGCGGCGCTCGATGGCTTCGGCCATCCTGCGCTGGCGGGCGTCGGGCGAGACCTCGGTCATGATGTGCATGGGCAGGTAGGCATCCTGGAAATCGGACTCCGCCCGCTCCATGGCCAGGGCCGTGTTCTCGAAGGTGCGCTGGTCCGCGGGGATGGCGGCCACGCTGTCCGCGGTCCGGACGAGGCGCGCCTCGGCGGCCTTGTAGGCCTCCTTCATCTGGAACGAGGTCAGCGAGAAATCGGGGAGCTGTTGGATCAAGGCGGACGGCGCCTGGGCCGCGGGCGCTCCGCGGTAAGCGGGCGCGGCCACGGAGACGGGAACGCCCCGGACCGCCGAGGCCGCCTGGGAGACGATGGTTTGGGCCGCGAGGTTCCGCAGGGGCAGGCCGAGTCCGAGGAGGGCCAGGATGAGGCCAAAGGGGAGCGCGGGGCGCTGGGAAGCTTTCATGGAAAGATTATATGCGCGGCCAGGGGGCAAGGGGATGAAACATCGGGCCCAAGGAGGGGCCCGCAGATTGCCTAGACCTTTATAGGCCTATTGGGGTCAGATCTTGAAATTTCACTTTTCCGTGGGAAAAGTGAAATTTCAAGATCTGACCCCAGCTACTCGGCGTGGTGCTCGAGCCAGCGGTCGATGAGGTAGTAGGTGATGAAGCCCATCGAGATCATGGCAAAGGTGAAGATGCCGTAGGCGACCTTCCAGTGGGGCTGCCCCGTCATCATCGTGAACTCGGACATGCCGCCGAGGCTCGCGAAGAAGGTGGGGACCATGACGCCGATGGAGATGGCCATGAGCCTTTTCATGATGACGTTGAGGTTGTTCCCGACCACCGAGGCGCGGGCGTCCATCAGGCCCGAGAGGATGTTGGCGTAGGTCTGGACCAGGGTCAGGCACTGCTGGTTGTCCAGGCTGATGTCGTCGAGGAGCTCGATGTTCTCCTGGGAGAACCCGAGCTTGGCCGAATTGTGCTTGAGCTTCTCGATCTGGGCGGCGTTGGAGTTGACGGCGTTGAGGAAGTAGACGAGGCTCTTTTCCAGGGTGAACATGCACAGGAGGTACTTGTTCTCCATGGAGGAGTTGATCTTCTGCTCGAGCTCGTCCGAGAGCATGCTGATGACTTTCAAGTGGCCGTTGAAGTGGAAGATGGTGCTGTAGATGAGCTTGATGAGCACGTCGTGGAGGGACTTGAGGACGAAGGAGTGCTTGCCCTCGAAGATGGACAGGTCGTCGGCCAGGACGATGATCATCTTGGACTCGTAGAGGAACACGCCCATGGAGATGACGCGGAAGAGGAAGTTGTCGGCCGAGCAGTAGTTCCTGGGGCGCTTGAGGATGATCGCCAGGTGGTCGGGCTCCTGCTCGATGCGGCCGATCTCGTCGGGGTCGAGCGCGGACTCGAGGTTGTGGCGGTCGATGCCGTGGCCTTCGATGAGTTCCTTGCGCTCGGCCTCGTCCGGGGCGATGTAGGCGTGGATGGGCCCCTCGGGAGAGGGGACGACCTTGCCATTCTCCAGTCCGTATCTCTTCAGCATTCTTCACCGCCGGGCGGGCAGGGCCGCCGGTCCCCGTATCATAGCAGAGTTTTTGCTAAGATTGCTCCTCAATCAGGAAGGGAGGATCGGACATGGCGGAGCCACAGGTCGTCGGGCAGGCGGGACGCAGCGCGGAGGCCATCACCCCTCGGGCGAAGGACTACGGGCAGTGGTATCTCGACGTGGTCCGGACCGCCCAGCTGGCCGAGCACTCGGCCGTGCGCGGCTGCATGGTCATCCGGCCCCACGGCTATGCCATCTGGGAGAAGCTTCAGCGCGAGCTGGACGACCGCTTCAAG
>JBAZSR010000264.1:0-4354 GCA_041662295.1 Elusimicrobiota bacterium
CTTCGAGCGGGGCCTGGCTCGTGCCCAATGCGGCGGCCGCCTTCACCGCTGGGCCCTCGCCCTGGGCCCCTCCCCGGTGGTGGTATGGATCCAGGGAGGCGCTTATTTGAATCTGATCCCGGACAGGCCGTTCGCCAGCAGGATTCATCAGCCCCTCGTGCGTTTGGCCGACCTCGACCTCAGGATGAGGCTCCATGCAAACTGCGCGCGTCTCGATCGGCGCATCCGACGCGGGCATGCCTTGCTGGCCGGGATTCGATGGGAGACGGGGCTTTCGGACGGCGCGCCTCTGGCGCGCGAACTGATTCAGACGCGGGCCCTGGTCGTCGAACAGCTTGCAGCCGACGCGTTCGACGTCATGCGCCTCATGAACGCGGCGGGTCCGCTCGCCGCCCGCGCGCGATCCGAGGAGGACCCTTTCTTCGCGGGACTGGCCGGCGCCGTGGATGCGGATGTCCTAGCGATGCGTCTGCCCTACCGAAGCTGCCGGGAGCTTTCGCTCGAAGTCCCCCGGTTCGGCGAAGGCGAGCGGCTTGACCCGGACCCCATGAGGCAGGCGTTCGCCGTGCGCGGCCGGTGGTTCGCCGCCCCTTCCACGACGAGCGCGCACGAGCGCCTGCTCCGCCTGCAAGCAATGGCCCGGGACAATCTCTCTTACGGCGCGGCGCTGCTGCGCTATCGATTCCTGGCGCTCGCCCGATCGACGGGTCTCAAGCCGGAGGAGGTGTTCGAGCTCGCCATGCGGGATCTGGGCCGAATAGCGGGAGGCGAGGAGTGGGACCCGTCTTCCCCCGCTCCCGTCCTCCCGGACCGCCGGCCTCCTGCGCGATGGACGCTTGGCTCGCTGGAGGCTTGGGCCGCAGGCGACGGGCCGGTGCGGACGCAGCATGCCTCAGCCGTCTGGGTCTCGGGGAGCGGCCCATTGACGGGCGTCATCCCCCCGCGCAGCCATGATGCCGATCCCGGCACCCCCGAGATCCTGCTTCTGCGGCACCCGACAGTGGAGGCGGTGGCCCGGGCCAACATAGGAAGCATCATCGTCGCAATGGGCGGCAACCGGCTCTGCCATGCCGCCATGATCGCGCGGGCCAAAGGTCTGCCTGCTCTCTTCGGCGCCGAACCATACTGGCCCATTCTCAGGCCCGGCGCGCGCCTGCGCCTCGAGGCGGATGGAACGATCTTGGCGGACTAGGGTCGCCAGCGCTTGAGGGCCTCGGGGAGAGCGGCCTCGAGCCCCGGATGATGCGGCCCCTGGCTCGGCATCCGCCCTGTCCGTCCCTGGGCCCTTTGCCCGTCCCGGGCCGGGACTTAGGGCTCAGTCGGCCCTGCCGGCATGGGGTATCATGAAGCGGTGAGGATCAGCGTCATTCTAGGCCTTGTCGTGCTTGCGGCCGCAGCCGCGCCCGTGCCGTGCCGGCCGCAGCCGTCCGCGGCGGCCATCCCGCGCTCCGAGGCCGTGCAGCGCAGGCTGCTGGCCGTGCGCGACGCCCTTTACGACCTTGCCGGCGCGCCCAAGCTCGGGCCCCAGCCCTCCGTCTTCGACATGGGCAGGCCCTCGCCGTGGAGCCGGTCGTTCTGGAGGGCCGAGCTGGCCGGCAGCCCGCTCCCCGAGGTGGGGACGAACGGTCTCTTTGCCATCCGCGAGGCGGGGCAGGCGGAGCTCGGGCTCTTGAGCGCCGGGGAGGACTCTCTGGAGGCGCGGCTCCAGACCCTGCTGGCGGCCAAGCGCTCCGTGCGCATCCAGGCGCTCATCTTCACGGGCGACGAGTCCGGCCGCGCCATCGCGAGGATCCTCAAGGAGAAGAAGAAGGCCGGGCTCGACGTCCGGGTCATCGTGGACGCCTTCTCCAACATCCTCACCTCCAAGGGCGCCATGGACCTGGCCACCCAGCTGATGTATTTCGACCTCAAGGAGAGCGGCATCGAGGTGGAGGGCTACGAGGCCCTGCTCCTGCAGTGGATCAACGAGGTCTCCTGGAGCGACCCCAGGCAGCCGGACAAGCGGTTCCACGACAAGATGTGGATCATCGACGCCGAGGAGCCGGCCGAGGCCATTGCCGTCGTGGGCGGGATGAACATCGCCAACGAGTATTTCCGCGCCCGGTCCGACGCGGCCCACCGCTGGCGCGACCAGGACTTCCTGGTCAGGGGCGCCGCGGTCTCCGACATCGCCGCAACGTTCGACCGCAACTACGCGGAACAGAAGGCGATCAAGGGTTCGCGGCCCTGGTTCCTCGACACGGACGCGGCCTGGAGGCTGTGGCGCAGGCACTTCGAACGCACGGTCGAGAAGCTGGGCGTCGAGGTCCCGACGGACCCCGGCGCGCTCGCCAAGGTGGCCGACATCGAGGCCCGGGCCGGCCTGCGCCGATTCCCCACGGTCCCGGCCAAGGTCCGGTTCCTCCAGAACCGGCCGCGGTACGGAGAGACCTACATCCTGCAGGCGTACGAGGACCTCTTCGCCTCGGCCCGGCAGGAGCTCCTGGTCGTCAACGCCTACTTCATCCCCGGAGAGAGGATCCTGGAGGGACTCAAGAAAGCGGCCCGGCAGGGCGCCCGGGTCACGGTCATCACCAACTCGGACGCGACGAACGACCTGCCGCAGATGGCCTACGCCTCGCGGTTCGTGTACAAGGAGCTGCTCGCGGTGAATGCGGAGCCCGAGGTCCAAGACCGGGGCGGGAGCCTGGCCATCGCGGAGTGGAACGGGCACAAGTTCGGCGAGGGTACCCTGCACGCCAAATTCGCGGTGGCCGACCGGCGGTTCGTCATCGGCGGCTCCTACAACCTGGACCTGCGCAGCGAGAACCTCAACAGCGAGACCGTGCTCCAGTTCGAGAGCGAGCCCCTCGGCGCGGAGTTGGCCTCGAACGTGATCGCGGAGGTCCTTCCCAAGTGCGCCCTCATCACTCCCGCGGCGGCGGAGGAGTTCCACAATCCCCGCCATCCCCCTGACCTGCTCCAGCTCCTGCTCTGGAACGGGATCAAGGGAGAGCTTTGACCGGCCTCTCTGCGGCTTTGTGATGGAGAGTCAGGGAGCATGCCGCAGGTGGGAAAGCGCGGTATTTCAAAGTCTCGTCGAGACTTTTGTCGCATAGCCGTCTGCGGGTCGGAAAATGGCGGATTGGGCGGCCCATCGCAGGTTGGGCCGGAGGGACTCGTCCCGGAAGGCGGTTCTCCTGGCGAGATGTCCTGCCTTGGCGGGTTGACGGACCGGTTGGAGTCCCGGGCCTTACTGCTTTTTGTCGATGTCCTCGGCCGCGGACTTGGGGGTCGTGTCCGTGAGGCAGACCGCCTTGAGGCCCGGGTAGTACCGGTCCATGGTGAGCACGGCCATGGCGACCATGTTGCGCACCATCTGGGTCGAGAGGAGGCTCCCCTCGACGTCCACGGAGACCTTGAACCGGACCTCCCCGTCGTCCATGTCGAGCTCGAAGTTGCCGAACCGCAGGCCGTAGTTCGCCCGGGTCAGGAACTCCGCGGCGAAGAGGCGCTTCTCGGGGGCCACGACGTCGGGGCTCAGGACGTAGAGCATGACCTGCTGGCGGACCTCGACGCAGTCGATGAACATCCGGTAGGACGCGTTCTTGACCCGCACCCCGGTCTTGATGATGTCGCGGCCTTCGACCTTGTCGAAGACCCACTTGTCGTCGATGAGGAACTCGGCGACCGTGTCCAGTAGCTTTCCCATGGCGGTTCCCGGCGGGGACCCTCATTATGCAATATTGGTATCATGCTGACGAGAGGGCCGACCATGAACCGCGACTTCCGCCGAACCCGAGGGAGCCCGGAGCTGGCGGCTCATCGAAGGCCTGTCCCCGGACAAGAGGGCGCGGTGAAGGGCTGGGACTTCCTCCAGGTCGACGCCTTCACGGCTCACGTGTTCCGGGGCAATCCAGCCGCGGTGTTTCTCCTCCCAGCTCCCCGGTCCGCTTCCTGGATGGGGGAGGTCGCGGCTGAGATGAATCTTTCGGAGACCGCGTTCCTGCGGCCCCGCGGCGCGGGGTATGACCTGCGCTGGTTCACGCCCAAGGTCGAAGTGCCCCTCTGCGGCCACGGCACGCTCGCCAGCGCTCACGCCCTTTGGGAACTCGGTCTGGCGGGAAAGGGGGAGGCCCTGAGGTTCCATACGAAGAGCGGGCTCCTTCTCGCCCGCCGGAGAGGAGACTGGATCGAGCTGGATTTCCCGGCTGTTCCCCAGAGACGGGTCCGCGAGCCGGCCGGCCTGGCAGCAGCCCTGGGGGCCCGGCCAAGGCATGTCGGTCGTGGCCCGGGCACCCTTCTTGTGGAGCTTGGGTCGGAGAAGGCCCTCCGGCGCCTCCAGCCGGACTTCAAGGCTCTGGCCGCGGTCGGC
>JBAZSR010000265.1:0-4332 GCA_041662295.1 Elusimicrobiota bacterium
CCTCTCACGCTACCGCTTCCCGGCCGCGGCCGGGCTCATCCCGCTCGCCGCGTTCGCTCTGGTGCGCTTCTGGGATCTCGCGCGCGGGCTTGGAAGGGGCAAAGCCGTCCTGATGCTGGCCCTGTTCCTGCCGTGCTTCTGGCTCACCCGTCTCCCCCTCATCGGCGAGGAGGACGCCTCTTCATCGCACTACAGCATGGCGGTGGTCTACGCCAACCAGGGCTGGAAGGACAAAGCCGTCGAGGAATACCGGGCGGCAGTGGCCGCCGATCCGGGCTTCGTGCCCGCCTGGCTGAACCTGGGGCTGCTCCTCAACGAGATGGGCCGCCCCAAGGAGGCCCTCGAAGCCCTGGAGAACGCCGCGAGGCACGAGAATGACCCCGCGCAGGTCCAGCGGTTGCAGGGGGCGGTGGAAGACCTGCGCTCGCAGTTGAAGAGCGCGGGCAGGTGAGAAGGACTGCGGCCAGCGCGCCGTGCCCGGGGCCCTTCGGGCCCCGAGCTCCGCACAACGGCAGGACGAGCGTTCAACTCGTTGCGTCAGCATTCTGCGCCGCATGTTCGACTATCGGATCCAGATCCGTCCCTTCTCATGGTATGAGCCATACCGGGGGTTCTTGAAATATGCGGCCGGGCGCATATTTCACCCTGTTTTTATGTGGCTGGACGCATATTCTGAAAACTCACGAAATTGCAATTAGTGCGCAGGGGGCCGTTTGATGTTCGGAGCTCCGCCTCCGCCGAAGGCGGAGACGGAGCCGCGCGCCCGGAGCGCGCAAATGACGCCGTCCCGGCCCGTCGAGCAGCGCCCAGGATGATGAGCAGCATTCGCCGGCGAATGTTCATCCCCGATCCGCTCCAAGCCCATGAGACTCTTGGTTCAACGACGGCCGAAAGAAAACGGATGCAGGGAGGAACCGACGAAGGGAAGGGCGCGTTCATGCCTGAGCGTCGGGGCGAAAACCTGTGCGCACTATCCACACTTATCCAAAGAGAGAGAGGAACGGCCGACGACGATCATTCCTCCTTCTCGACGGCACGGCCCCGTACTATTTGGGGCTCATCTTTGGATTGGAATATGCTGGGACCTTCAACCTGAATAGTTGGTTGTCTCCTAGCCCCCCACTCCATGCATCCCCCGCCTCGCTCCTTCCCTTCGTCGGGGTTTGGTATCATAGGCCCATGACCCCGACCCGAACCCTTCAGCCGACCCTGCGCCTGCTGGCCCCCTTGGACGGTTGGATCGTCCCCCTCGAGAATGTCCCCGACCCCGTATTCGCCCAGCGCATCGTGGGCGACGGCGTCTCCATCGACCCGACGAGCTCCGTCCTGCGGGCCCCGTGCGGCGGGGAGGTGCTCCACGCCCACGCGGCCGCCCACGCGCTGACCCTGCGGACGGACGGCGGCCTCGAGATCATGCTCCATATCGGGGTGGACACGGTCCAGCTAAAGGGCGAAGGCTTCCGGCTCATGGTGAAGGCCGGCGACCGGGTCGCGCCGGGGCAGCCCCTCGTCGAGTTCGACGCCGACGCGGTCGCCCGCCGGGCCAAGAGCCTACAGACCCAGCTCCTTGTGACGAACGCCGACCTCATCGCCTCCCTCTCCCATCCTGCGGGCCGGGTCCAGGCCGGCAAGGACACGGCCCTCGAGGTCGTCCTGCTCTCGGAGGCCGCGCCCGAAGGCGCGGACGCCCCGGGCGGCACGAAGGCGAGTTCGGACGCCCTGGTCGTTCCCAATCCGACCGGCCTGCACGCGCGGCCGGCCGCGGTGCTGGCGCACGCGGCCAAACGCTTCCGCAGCGTCATCCGCCTGCGGCGCGGGGATGCCTCCGCCAACGCCAGGAGCCTGGTCGCCATCATGGGCCTCAACGTCAAGCAGGGCGACAAGGTGGTCGTCGTCGCCGAGGGGCCCGACGCCGGAGAGGCGGTGGCCCAGCTCTCGCGGCTCATCACGGCCGGCCTGGAGGAGAAGGAGGCCCCCGCCTCGGCCCAGCTCCCCTCCGTCCCCCGCTCCGAGGACCCGCGCGCCATCAGCGGCGTCTGCGCCTCGCCCGGCCTCACTATCGGGACGGCCTTCCAGTTCCGCCGTGAGGAAGTCCGGGTGCCGGAGTCCGGCGAGGGGCCTTCCATCGAGCGCGCCCGCCTCGTCCAAGCCCTCGAGCGGGCGAAGGCCGAGCTCGAGACGATGCAGGCCCGCCTGAGCGCGGAGCACGACCCGGGGAAGGCCGCCATCTTCGGCGCCCACCGGGAACTGCTCGACGACCCCGAGCTGCTCGAGGTGGCCGAGGCCGCCGTGGCCAAGGGGGCGAGCGCCGCCGCGGCGATGCAGTGCGCCGCCACCGACTTCGCCGGCCGCCTGACTCGCCTCAACAACGACCTGCTCGCCGGCCGGGCCGCTGACGTCAAGGACGTGGGCCTGCGCGTCCTGCGCATCCTCACGGGAGCGCCCGCTCAGCCGCGCGAATATCCCAAGGGCTGCGTGCTCCTGGCCGAGGACCTCACCCCCTCCGACACGGTCGGCTTCGACCCGGCGACGGTGCTCGGGGTCTGCAGCGTGGGCGGCGGCGGGACATCTCACGTCGCCATCCTATGCCGTTCCTTGGGGATCCCCGCTCTGGCCGCGGCCGAGCTCAAGCTGCTCGCCGTGCCCGACGGAGCCCCCCTCATCCTCGACGCGGACAAGGGCTTCCTGCTGACCGCGCCCTCCGAGACCGAGCTCGAGGCCGCCCGCGCTCGCCAGGCGAAAGCCTGTACCCGCCGCGGCGTCGAGCTTGCCGCCGCGCGCGAGGAGGCTTGCACGAAGGACGGACGCCGCATCCGGGTCGAGGCCAACATCGGCAAGGCTTCGGAGGCCGAGGCGGCCGCCCGCGCAGGCGCCGAGGGGGTCGGGCTCTGCCGCTCCGAGTTCCTCTTCCTGGAGCGCGATGCCGCCCCCACCGAAGACGAGCAGGCCGAGGCCTACGCCGCCATGGCGCGGGCGTTCCCGGGAGGCTCGGTCGTCGTGCGCGTGCTCGATGTGGGCGGCGACAAGCGCCTGCCCTACCTGGCGATGGCCCAGGAGGAGAACCCGTTCCTGGGAGAACGCGGAATCCGCCTGCTCCTGGAGCGGCCCGAGCTCTTCCGGACCCAGCTGAGGGCCCTCCTGCGCGCCGCCAAGGATGGCCCGGGGCTCAAGGTCCTCTTCCCGATGGTGGCCGACCTGGAAGAGCTTCGTGCCGCAAAGGCCATGCTCGCCGAGGAAGCCCGGCGCCTAGGGATCTCCCCCCTCCCCGCCGGGGTCATGATCGAGGTGCCCTCCGCCGCCTTGCTCAGCGAGCCGCTCGCGCGCGAGGCGGATTTCTTCTCGATCGGCACCAACGACCTCACGCAGTACACCCTGGCGATGGACCGGGGCAACCCCAAGCTCGCGGCGCGGGTGGACGCGCTGCACCCCGCCGTCCTGCGGATGATCCAGCACGCCGTCGAGGGCGCGAAAGTCCACGGCCGTGCCGTGGGCGTCTGCGGAGGCGCCGCGGGCGACCTGCAGGCCGTCCCCCTGCTCATCGGGCTGGGGGTCACGGAGCTGAGCATGAGCCCGGCCTCGGTGCCCGCGGTCAAGGCCGCGGTGCGGCGCGCCGACGCGGCTGACTGTACGGAGCTGGCCCGCAAGGCCCTGGCTATGTCCTCGGCCGCCGAGGTCCGCGGCTTGACCGCCGGGCGCGAGGAGGCGGCATGAACCTCTTGAAAGAGGCGTTCTCCCTGCTGCAGAAGATCGGCAAGGCGCTGATGCTGCCGGTCGCCGTCCTGCCCGTCGCCGGCATCCTGCTCGGCGTCGGCAGCGCCGGCTTCTCCTGGATGCCCGATCTGCTCTCGGCCATCATGAAGGACGCCGGCGGGGCCATCTTCGGCAACCTGCCGGTCTTCTTCGCCATCGGCGTGGCCCTCGGCCTCTGCGACAACGACGGCGTGGCCTCGCTCTCCGCCGTCGTGGGCTACGCGGTCCTGCTGGCTACGATGGGCCTGCTGGCCTCCCGGCACGGCGTCGAGGTCAAGCCCATCATGGGCATCCCCTCCATCGACACCGGCGTCTTCGGCGGCATCCTCATGGGCGCGGTCGCGGCCTGGCTGTTCAAGCGCTACTACCGCATCGAGCTGCCGCCCTACCTGGGCTTCTTCGCCGGCAAGCGCTTCGTGCCCATCGTCACGGCTTTCGCGGCCGTGGCCCTGGGCGCGCTCATGAGCGTGCTCTGGCCGCCGGTGGGCAAGGGCATCCGCGTCTTCTCCGAGTACGCCGCCTACGGGAACCCGACCCTGGCCGTGGCCGTCTACGGCGTGGTCGAGCGCCTGCTCATCCCCT
>JBAZSR010000266.1:0-4326 GCA_041662295.1 Elusimicrobiota bacterium
GCCTACGAGGAATCCCTCCTCGCCGTCTTCCGCGTCCTGGGCATCGAGCTCCAGGAGATCGACGACTGGAACTGCTGCGGCGCGACCGCCTACATGTCGGTGGAGGAGACCAAGTCCTACGCCCTCGCGGCCCGCAACCTGGCCATCGCCGAGCGCGAGGGCCTCGACATCATCGCCCCCTGCAGCGCCTGCTACCTCGTCCTCAACAAGACCCAGCACGCCCTGCAGGACCACCCCGAGATCCGAAGCCGGGTGGACGGCGCCCTCGCGGCGGCGGGCTTGAAGTACTCCTGCCAGGCCAGGATCCGCCACCCCCTCGACGTCCTGATCAACGACATCGGCTTGAAGGCGATCTCGGCCAAGATCACGAAGCCTCAGAAGGGCCTGAAGCTCGCGCCCTACTACGGCTGCCAGATCGTGCGCCCCTACGCCACCTTCGACGACCAGGCCAACCCCGTGACGATGGACAAGCTGGTCCAGGCGGCGGGCGCGCAGTGCGTCGAGTACCCGCTCAAGACCCGCTGCTGCGGCGGCAGCCTCACCGGCACGGTGCCGGAAGCCGGCCTGCGCCTGGCCTACATCCTCATCAAGGAAGCCCACCGGCGCGGAGCGGACGCGATCGTGACGGTCTGCCCGCTGTGCCAGTTCAACCTGGACGGCTACCAGGACGCCATGTCCCGGAAGTTCGAACCTGTCCAGATGCCGGTCGTGTACTTCACCCAGATCCTCGGCCTGGCGATGGGCCTGCCGCACTCGGAGCTCGGCCTCCAGCGCGGCATCATCTCCGCCGAGCCCGCCCTGGCGGGGAGGAGCTAAGCGATGGCCGACAAGCACGCGCGCACCCAGGACTCCGCCGGACCCCGCATCGGCTTCTATATCTGCCACTGCGGCAGCAACATCGCCTCGGTCATCGATGTGGCCGCGGTCAAGGACACCGCGGCCAAGATGCCGGGCGTCCAGGTCTCACGGGACTACAAGTACATGTGCTCTGACCCCGGGCAGGAGATGATCGCCCAGGACATCCGGGAGCACAAGCTGGAGCGGTTGGTGGTCGCGGCCTGCTCTCCCAGCCTGCACGAAGAGACCTTCCGCAAGGCGGCGGCCAAGGGCGGCCTCAACCCCTTCCACTTCCAGATGGTCAACATCCGCGAGCACAACGCATGGGTGCACGAGGACAAGGCCGCGGCCACGGAGAAGGCCAAAGACCAGGTCCGCGCCGCCATCCACCGCGTACGCTTCCACAAGCCCCTGGAGAAGAAGTCCGTCCCCGTCCACCCGGGAGTGCTGGTCGTTGGAGGCGGCATCGCGGGCATCCATGCGGCCCTCACCCTGGCCAACGCCGGCAAGAAGGTCACCCTAGTCGAGCGGGACTCGACCATCGGCGGCCACATGGCCCTCTTCGACAAGACCTTCCCGACCCTGGACTGCGCGGCCTGCATCCTGACCCCGAAGATGTCGGCCGTGAAGAACCACCCCAACATCACCCTCTGGACGTACTCCGAGGTGAGCAAGGTGGACGGCTACGTGGGCAACTACAAGGTCACGGTCAAGCGCAAGCCGCGCTACATCAAGGAAGACCTGTGCGTGGGGTGCATGGACTGCATCGACGCCTGCGTCTTCAAGGAGCACAAGTTCAGGGACTCCTTCAACCAGGGCCTGAGTAAGCGCAAGCCGGTCTACATGTCCTTCCCCCAGGCCACCCCCAAGCTCGTGGTCATCGACCCGGAGACCTGCATCCAGCTGAAGACCGGCAAATGCAAGAAAACCTGCGTGGACTCTTGCGAACGCAAGGCCATCGATTTCACCCAGAAGGAGGAGTTCAAGGAGATCGAGGTCGGGTCCATCATCCTGGCCACCGGGTTCGAAGCCTTCGACCCCGCGCGCCACGCCTACTACGGCTACGGGCGCTACCCGAACGTGTACTCGGCGCTCGAAGTCGAGCGTCTGGTCAACGCCTCGGGCCCGACCTCCGGCGAGGTGACTCTGCGTGACGGCAAGCAGCCCAAGTCCATCGCCATCATCCACTGCGTGGGCTCGCGGGACGAGCACACCAACAAGTGGTGCTCGAGGGTCTGCTGCATGTACAGTCTGAAGCTCGCCCACCTGCTCAAGGAGCACACGGGGGCCGAGATCTTCAACTTCTACATCGACATGAGGACCCCGGGCAAAACCTACGAGGAGTTCTACGACCGCCTGCTCAAGGAGGGCGTCCACTTCATCCGGGGCCGCGTGGCCGAGGTCAACGACTGGGCGATGACTCCCGAGGAAGAGGGCAAGCTGGTCATCCGGGTCGAAGACACCCTGGCCGGGTTCGTCCGCCGGATTCCGGTGGACATGGTGGTCCTCTCCCAGGGCCTCGAAGCGCGCAAGGACGCCCAGGATGTGCGGCGCCTCTTCAACATCGGTTGCGGCACGGAAGGCTTCTTCCAGGAGCGCCACCCCAAGCTCGCGCCGGTCAACACCTTCGCGGACGGGATCTTCATCGCGGGCGCCTGCCAGGGCCCCAAGGACATCCCGGACACGGTGGCCCAGGCCGGCGCCGCGGCGGCCGAGGCCCTGGCCCTGATCGACGCGGGGTGCGTGGAACTGGAGCCCAACACGTCGCACGTCGTGGAGGAGGAGTGCTGCGGCTGCAAGTCCTGCGTGCCACTCTGCCCCTACTCGGCCATCACCTTCGACGAACAGAAGAAGAAGGCCGCGATCAACGAGGTACTCTGCAAGGGCTGCGGCGTGTGCGCGGCCGCCTGCCCCTCCGGCTCCATCCGGCAGAACCTGTTCGAGGACGATGAGATCTTCGCAGAAATCGAGGGGGTGCTCTCGTGAGCGGGAAAAATAGTTTCGAGCCGCGGATCGTGGCGTTCTTCTGCAACTGGTGCACCTACACCGCCGCTGACCTGGCAGGCGTCTCCCGCATCAAGTACGCCCCCAACGCCCGGGTCATCCGGGTGATGTGCTCCGGCCGCGTGGATCCCCAGTTCGTGCTCGACGCCTTCGCCAAGGGCGCCGACGGGGTCCTGCTCGGCGGCTGCCACCCCGGCGACTGCCACTACGCCGAGGGCAACTACAAGACCCTGCGCCGCATGCGCCTGCTCGAGCGGATGCTCAAGGACATGGGCATCAAGGACGGCCGCTTCCGCCTGGAATGGATCTCCGGCGCGGAGGGCGACAAGGTCAAGGTCGTCATCAACGACATGGTCGAGAAGGTGCGCGCCCTCGGACCGCTGGACCTCCCCGGCCGCGCCAAGGACTGGGACAAGGAGCTGGAAGCCCTGGCCCACGGCGTCCATAAAGCGGAAGACAAGAAGGAGATTACCCATGTCTGAGAAGCCCAAAGTCGCTTTCTACTGGTGCGCCTCCTGCGGAGGCTGCGAGGAAGCCGTCGTGGACCTCGCCGAGGATATCCTGGGCGTCGTGAACGCCGTGGACATCGTCCTCTGGCCCGTCGCGATGGACTTCAAGAAGAAAGACATCGAGGCCCGGCCCGACAAGTCCATCGTCGTCTCCTTCATCAACGGCGCGGTGCGCACCACCGAGCAGGAAGAGTGGGTCCGCCTCCTCCGGAGGAAGAGCCAGTTCGTCATCTCCTTCGGCGCCTGCGCCAACTCGGGCGGCATCCCCGGCCTGGCCAACCAGTTCACGCGGGAGCAGGTCCTCAAGTTCTCCTATGAGGACGCCCCGAGCGTCGTCAACGAGGCGAAGACCCGGCCCCAGGCCTCTTGCAAGGACGAGGGCCGCGCCCTCGCCCTGCCGACCCTGCACAACGTGGTGCGCAGCCTCGACCAGGTCATCGAGGTCGAATACTACCTGCCGGGCTGCCCCCCCACCCCGAAGCTCATCGCGGGAGCCGTGACGGCCCTGCTCACGGGCAAGCTGCCGCCCAAGGGCACCGTCCTCTCCCCGGACATCGCCCTCTGCGAGGAGTGCCCCCGCAAGGACAGCAAGCCCGTGGACCTGGCGCTCACGGAGTTCAAACGGCCGCACTCCTCCCCCATCGACCCGGAGAAGTGCCTGCTCGCGCAGGGCTTCATATGCATGGGCCCGGCCACCCGCTCGGGCTGCGAGGCGCTCTGCGTGAAGGGCAACATGCCCTGCACCGGCTGCTTCGGCCCGACCTCGCGCGTGCGCGACCAGGGGGCCAAGTACGTCTCCTCCGTCGTCTCCAACATCGTCCCCAAGGACGAAGAGGGGATCGGCGCGGTGCTCGCCGGGATCCCCGATCCGATCGGCACCTTCTACCGCTACGGGCTGCCGAAATCTATCCTGAGAAGGAAGGTGGACCTGCAATGAAAACCGTCATCTCCATCGATCCCATCACCCGCCTCGAAG
>JBAZSR010000267.1:0-4248 GCA_041662295.1 Elusimicrobiota bacterium
AGCCCGCTGCGCCGGTCCAACCGCCCCCTCAGCCGCCAACCCCGGTCCAGCCCATGGCCGCGGCTCCGAGCGCCTCCGCGGCAGGGGAGCGGGTCCTGATCCCTGGAGTGGAGATGAAATGTCCGAACTGCGGCCTGGTGCAGGCAGCGGGCGCCACGGACTGCAGCGGCTGCGGGGTCAATTTCGCCAAAATGAAGATCAAGGCTTCCAGGGCAGCGCTCGCGGAGCCGCTGAGGTCCGAAGACCCCACACCGGCCGATTTCCAGCCCTCGGAGGATGCCCTTAAGCAGGTTCAGGGCGCGGCCATCGCCGGGTTCGTGCTGGCTGGCCTCAACTTCATCATCTGGCTGGTCGTCATGTCAGGCGTCAACATCGGGATGGGCCTCAACGCGTTCATGATCATCGACGTCTTTCTGATCCTGGGCCTGTCGTTCGGCGTACTCAAGCGGAGCCGGGTCTGCGCGGTCCTCCTTCTGCTCTATTTCGTCGGAGGGAAGATCCTCATGATGGCCTCAGGCCAGATCCCCGGCATCGGCGGCATTGCGATCTCCATCGCGTTCGCCACGGCCTTCTTCAAGGGGATGCTGGGGACGTTCTCCTGCCGCAAGGACTGAGGGGCTTCCTTGCCCGCCCGGCTCCGTTGCCGATCGTTCCGGACTCTTGGTATCATGGCTCGTGACCCGGCTCATGCTGGTGGATTTCCTGCCGAGCGTGCTCAGGCGCAACGAGCGGGCCATCCTGTTCCCTTTCCTCAGCGGCCTCGCGCGGCACGAAGGCGTGAGAACCCAATGGCTCCGCTTCGGGGGAGTGCTCGAGACCGACGCGCGCCCGGCCACGGGGCTCGCCATCCGCGCCGTCCTGCCGGAACCGGACCTGCGGAGATTCGCGGAACTCCTGGCGCGATTGCGGCCGACCCACGTGGTCTTCGCCGACATGGTCTCGGACTCCGTGCTCCGCCTCCTCGAGGACTCTTCGCCGCGGCCGGACTGCATGGTCATGAGGACCATCGGGGAGACCCAGCCGGCTCAGCGCGGCCCCGGCTGGGCGGTGCTGGAATCCAGGCCCGCCAACGTGTCCACCGACCCGGCGCAGCGGGGGTATGCGGCCCGGTGCGCCTGGCTCCTCGACTGGCTGGGAGTGCGGGACACCGCCCTCGAGGGACGGCTCCTGGTGGAGGCGGTCGATCCGGACTACCGCGCCGTGCTCGCCAACCCAGGGGCGGCCAAGGCCCCTGCCCTCGTCACCGTGGTCAGCGGCGCCATCTGCGGCCACCGGCGCAGCCTCCGCGACAACCCCTTCTATTCGGGCCTGGGCCCGCCGCACGAGGATCACCTCGGCTGCGCCTTCTGCGAGACCAGTTCCACCGTCCCTTTCTCGCCGCCCGGCAAGAGTCTGCTCGCCATCACCGCCAGGCAGTTCCGGGCCATCCTCGGCCCCAAGGGTCCCCGGGGGCCCGGCAAGGGGTTCTACGATCTCTACGACATCGAGGCCTTCCGGCGGTTCGACGAGGTCGCGGGGATGCTGCTGCGCCTCAAGGCGCCGCCGAGCGTCTTCTTCTTCAACCCCAGGATCGACGACGTGCTCGCCTCCGCCAAGCGCATCGAAGCCGTGCTGCCGGCGCTGGCCAAAGCCGGCCACGAAATCCGCATCATGAGCATGGGCATCGAGAATTTCTCCGAGCAGGAGAACGAACGGCTCAACAAGGGGATCGTCACGGCGCAGGTCGACGCGCTCATCGCCTTGACGCGCAGGTGGGGCAAAGCCTTCCCCGGCGTCTTCAGGGCCCTCCGGGGGGGAGACTCCCTTCCCGATTTCGGGCTCATCCTCTACACGCCTTGGACGACGCTGGCGGACCTGCGCATCAACCTTTCGGCTGCCGTGGACCGGGGCTTCCCCACGACGGGCTTTTGGCTCTACTCGACCCTGCTCATCTATCCTGGCTCGCCGCTCGAGGAGCTCGCTCGCCGGGAGGGCGGCGTCCTGACCCGCCGTCTCAAGGACTCCGGCATGATCTACGGCTCCTTCCAGAACGGGGAGGAGGTCGTGGGCAGCCTTCCCTGGAGCTTCAAGGACAACCGGGTCGCGGACTTCTTCGCCGTGGCGGTGCGCATATGCGCCGCTGCCGCGGAGGGGCGCGCGAGCGTCTTCTTCAAGGACGACTCGGAGTTCCACGCGCTCAAGGACATCTTCCTCGACGCCGCCGAGACCTCCGGAGCGACCCCTCTGGCCGCGGCCTGCAGCCTGCTGGAGGTCCTGGAGGGGACGCGGCCGCCCCGCACCCGGCCGGCGATGCTCCGGGAGGCCGTCTTGCGCCTGAGGACCGCCGGCCCCGTTGCCGGCGGAGGGGCTGGCGAAGCCTTCGCAAGCCTCGGGACGCCCGCGTCGGCTGCCGCGCAGGCGGCCTGGGAGGCATTCCGTTCCCTGCGCCGGCGGCGAAGCGGAGAATTCGCGGACGTGCGGCTCGACGACGCGGCCGAATGCGTGGTCCCAGCGGGCAAGGCGCTCCATATCGCCTTCTCCGTGGCGGGGCACGACCTCGTCTTCAAGCTTTTCGGATCGGAGAAGCCGGGGCCATGCTTCCTGAAGTCTCGCCGTCTCAAGGCCGTCCTCAGCCCGGCGACCCCTGATTGCGACGGCCGTGCGCGGCAGGTCTCCCAACTGATCATCGATGAGATCGACCGGGCCTTGGGCCCGGGATTCCCGAACCCTCTTGACCGAGCGCCTCAGCGGGCCGGTTCGACTGTCAGGCCTTCGCGGCGGAGGCGGTCCAAGACCGCCCAGAAATAGCGGGAGTCGCCGGGACGCACGGACTCCACCCTGACCTGGCGTCCATCGGCGCCATCCACTCGTCCCGCTGCCTCGACCATGAGGGGAAGCCCGTCTCTCCGGTCGATGCTCCGCAGGGTCTTCTCGAGCCTGGCCAAGACCGCTCCCGGCCGCTCGACCGAGACCCCCAACGAGCCTGAAGGGGCTACCGAGACCACGGCCAGCCGAGGGCCCGTCCGTCCGGCCTCCGGCGAAGGGAGGGGCTCGAAGACCCCGATCCGCCGTCCTTCCCCGAGAGGCGGCAGAGGGACCTGAGGCAGAACGTCCCGCTCCAGGATGACGAAGACCACTCCGAGAGCGAGGGCCAGGCCGGCGAGCAGACAGGCGAGCAGAGGGAGCTTCCTTGCCATCAGCCCCCCGACTCCCTGCGGATGACGACCCAACCCATCACCAGCCCGATGAGACCGGAAAGCCCGAGCAGGGACGCGATCAGCATCCTCCTGAGACGCGACCCGGAGTCCTCGCCGGCCAGGGCGCGGGACAGGTCCCCTGCGAGATCGCGGACCTCATCCCGGCCGCCGGCCAGGGCCGCCAGGGCCTGGGAGCCCGCGCCGTCGAATAGGCGCGCCTGAGCCTCCATGGGTCCGGACCGATAAGAGTCGTGATCCAACGGCGCAACGCCTGCCCCAAGCTCCGCGGCCATGAGCTGGGCCAGGGCATACCGGTCGTCCGCTGCAGGGAGCTGGCCCCTATCGAGACGGCTGATCAGATCCTCCTGATAGCGATGCCAGCTCTGGTGGAGGACCGCGTCCATGGCGGCGTCGCGGTCGGCTAGGGCCGCGGTGTCGACGAGCAGCTCCCCGTCGGCCCGCTGGAAAGCGAGGATGCCGCCCTGCTCAGCCTTGAAGTCGAAGGGCTTCACCGCGGTTCGGGGGAGTCCATAAGCCTGGCTGAAGAGGCTCGCGAGCGTCTGGAGCGCCCAGAGCCTCTGGCCCGGGGTCAGGCTCGCCCATTGCCGGTAGGCCTCGATCAGCTCGGCGTTGCCGGCCAGAAGGGCTGCGAACTCCTTGGCGCGCCGCGAATCCGATGCTGGAGTGAGGTCCTTGAGAGAGACTCCTCCGCAGAGCCTGCGCCACTCGGCGAGCGCGGCCGCGTCGCCGCCGCGGGCCAGAGCGGCCAGGGCCCGGGCTCGAGCCGCGGCGTCAGCCAGGGACGCTGAAGCGCCTGCGCCAGCCGGAGCCGGATCCGCATGGCCTCCAGCAGCGCTCACTCCGCCGGGCCCCCCAGCCCCGGGGCCAGAGCCAGCCCCCCCGGAAGAAGAAACCCCGGCCTGCGAGGCTCCGAGCCCTCCAGACAGGACCCCAGATCCCGGAGGCCCAGCCGCTCCGGACGACATGGCCGAGCCCGCGGCCCTGTCCCTGCTCGAGCCCGCGCCTCCGCCGCCCCCGGAACCGGCGCTCCAAGACCCTTCGCCCGAGGCCC
>JBAZSR010000268.1:0-4144 GCA_041662295.1 Elusimicrobiota bacterium
GCGGGAAGCCTACCGGTCGCTCTCGCCCGAGGACCTCAAGGCCGCCGCACACGGCAAGCCCGTGCTCGCCCTGGCAGCCCGCGTCCCCGCGGACGCGGCAGGCCGCCACGCCCTGTTGACGGAGATGCTGTCCCGCTAGGCCGCGGTCCGGGCTCCTAGACGCTGGGCCGGAAGGGATGCCCCAGCAGGGTCATGGCCCGCTGGGCCGCCAGGACGCCGTGGTACTGGGCTTCCTCGAAGAGCGAGAACCCGCTCAGGTCGGAATGGGCGAGGAAGACCCTGCGGCCCACGGGCTTCTGGGCCATCAGCCGGGCCTGGCCCCACATGGTCCCGACCGTGGGCTTGACCATGGCGTGGCCGAAGACCATGACGTCTATGGAGCGCACCCGGTCAGCGAGCCCGGGGTGGGCGCGGCCGAGGTCCCGGAGGATGAGGGTTCGCCAATCGCCCCAAGACCGGCTCAGGGCCGAGCGCCGGGCAGCTGGGGTCGCGGCCGCGGGCATGGGGTAGTAGTAGGTCCAGACCTCGCTGTTGCGCTGGCGTTCCAGGCCCTGGTGCCCGGCGACCACGTAGCCCAGGCCTTCGCCGTTGAAGATGACGTTGTCCCATGCGGTCGGAAAGCCCTTGCCCGTGGGCGGGTCCTCCACGGTCAGGTTGGCGGTCATCCAGGGCGCGTAGGCGAAGGACCTGGCCCACGCGGGGTCCTCCCTCCTCAGGGAAGCCACGATGCGGCGGGCAAGGAAGACCGGGACGCAGACCAGCGCGGTCTTGGCACGGACGCGGACGCTCTCTTTGGCCCGCGGGTCCCAGGCGTCCGCGGTCACGCCTGAGGGGCCTTCCGTCACGTCGTAGACCAGCATCGGCCCGGCCAGTCGTCCCTCGAGCCTGCGGACCAGCCCCGCGGTCACGAAGCCGTTGCCCTCGGGCCAGGTGAGGACCTGGTCCTCGTCGCCTCCTCCGCGGCTGGCGAAGTAGTGGATCCCGGCCCAGGCCGAGGCGTCGTCCACCGTGGTCCCGAAGTCGTCGCGGCAGGCGTAGTCCGCGTACCAGCGCAGCCGCGGGGAGGTGAAGCCCTCGCGCTTCAGCCAGTCTCCCATGGAGAGCTTGTCGAGAGCGAGCAGGTCCGGCCGCCGGGAGCTCAAGGCCATGGGGATGGCGAAGGCGCGCCGGCCTTCGTTGTCCCGCATGGTCCGGAAGGCCGTCATCCGTGCGTCGAAGGCCGCCAGTTGGCGGACATCCTCCTGCGTCGCGCCGAGTTTGGGGAAGATGCCTTCCTGCCAGCGCCCGTGGATGAAGAGCCTTTCTTGCGGGGCGAAGCATACGGCCCTCTCATCGTACACGGGCCGGCCGGAGGCGTCCCGGCCCTGCTCGACACCGAGGTCTTGGAGGAGTTCGTGGACCGCCCGTGACTCGGGGCTGGGGAAGGGGATGTAGTGCGCGGCCCAGGGGTAGGCTGACGTCTTGTTGCGGCCCCAGCGGGAATTGCCGCCGAACTCGGCCTCGAGCTCGAGCAGGAGGAAGTCCTTCATGCCTGAGCGCTGGAGCTTCCAGCCCGCGGAGAGGCCCGCGATGCCCCCGCCCACGATGACGACGTCGGTCTCAAGGATCCTCCGGGGGGGAGGGAATCCCCCCTGGACCAGCCGGTGCCCCAGGCTGTGGGCCTGCCCAAGGAGCGCGCCGGTCATGGGCGGGCCCGGGGCCCGGAGGCCGCACCCGGAAAGGAGCGCCCCTCCTCCAAGGAGGGAGGCCAGGCCCAGGAAGTCCCTGCGGGTCAGAAGTTGATCTTTTCCCATTCCGAGTCGTACAGGTGGACCAGGTTCTGGGTATTGAGGCGGTTGGGCTCCGAGGGGACACGCTCCATGTCCTTGGAGAAGGCGAACAGGGACGGCAAGGTCTCAAGGGTCAGGAACCGGAGGCCCTCCGGCAGGGTCAAGGGCGCGGCGTATGGCCCGGTCGTCCCAAGCACGAAGCCCCATTCGCCGAAGGAGGGGACGTAGACGTGGTAGGGCAGGGTCTTGAACCCTCCGGCGGTCAGCGTTGCCTCGATGCACCAGAAGGAGCCGCGGGCGAACAAGGGCGAGGTGGCCTGGACCGCGACCATGCCTCCGGGCCTGAGGTGTCTTTTCAGCAGGCCGTAGAAGTTCGTGGTGTAGAGCTTGCCGACCGAGTGGTTGCTGGGGTCCGGGAAGTCCACCACCACGAAATCGAAGAACTCGGGGTTGTCGTCGAGCCACGTGAAGGCGTCGGTGTTGACGACCTTGAGCCTGGGGTCCGAGAGGCTGCCGCTGTTGAGGGCGGCGAGGGAGGGGTTGGAGGCGAAGAGCCGGGTGACCTCGGCGTCGAGGTCCACGAGGGTCACCCGCTCGACGCCGGGATAGCGCAGTACCTCGCGGGCGGCCAGGCCGTCGCCTCCGCCGAGGATGAGCACGCTGCGCGGGGAGCGGACCGCGGCCAGGCCCGGATGGACCAGACTCTCATGGTAGCGGTGCTCGTCCAAGGAGCTGAACTGGAGGTGGCCGTTGAGGAAGAGCCGGGTGTCATGTCTGCTCCTGGTGACCACGATCTTCTGGTACGGGGTCGTGCGGGCCAGGATGACGTCGTCCGCGTAGAGGCTCGCGTCCGCCCAGGCGCCGATGCGCGAGGAGCCGAGGAACCCTCCCATGAGCAGCGCGGCGCAGAGGAGGACCTGGGCCTTCAAGCCGCCGCTCCGGGGCAGTTCCTCGCGGAAGATGCGCAGGGCCCAGAGCGCCACCAGGACGTTGGCCAGCCCGACGAGGAAGCAGGTCCGCAGGAGGCCGAGCTTCGGCATCAGCACCAACGGGAAGAGCAGGGACGCGGCCAGGGCCCCGATGTAGTCGAGGGCCAGGACCTGGGCCACGAGGTCGTGGAGGGCGAGCCGGTCCTTGAGGATTCGGATGATGAGCGGGATCTCGAGGCCCACCAGGGTCCCGACCACGAAGACGATGCCGTAGAGGGCCAGGCGGAAGCCCGCCGGAGCCTCCACGAAGACGGCGGAGAGGAGCGCCGCCGAGGATCCCCCGGCCAGGCCCACGAGGGCCTCGACCTGGACGAACCGCGCCACGAGGCCCCTGCCGATGTAGCGCGAGAGGTACGAGCCCACGCCCATGGCGAAGAGGTAGGCTCCGATGACCGTGGAGAACTGCAGGACCGTGTCGCCGAGGAGGTAGCTCGCCAGCGCGCCCGCGATGAGCTCGTAGACGAGCCCGCAGGTGGCGATGACGAAGACGGAGATGAAGAGCGCGAGCTTCAACTATCCCAGCTAGCCCAGCAGCGACGCCGCGATGATCATGCACATCCCGATGGAGATCGCGCCGACCACCGTGGCCAGGGCCCGGTTCTGCTTGACCACGATTTCCTCCCAGAGGTTGTAGGGCGTGCACTTGTCCACGAGCGCGAAGGCGCCGGCGAAGATGAGCAGTCCGATGAGCGAGTAGATGATGGCCGCCGCGAAGTGGGCGGGATTGAGCAGGTTCGTCATTATTGCGCCTCCTATTTTCCCCAACTGGTGCGGCGGACGTGCGTCCGGTAGTGGTCCCGGTAAGAGCCCGGGTTCTCCCGGACGCTCCTTGGCACGCTCTTGACCTCGTCGACGTCCGTCCAGGCCAAGCCGGTCCAGAGCGCGTACGCCAGGAACGCCGCGACCGCGCCGCCGTAGATCCTATATCTCATAGTCACTCGTCGTCATCGTCGTCTTCCGAGACCCAGGGGTGGTCGCTCTCCTGCCAGCGGGAGGACTCGAAGCTCCGGCGCCTCCACCAGACCCAGAGGAAGGGGAGCGTCAGCAGGAGCCACGCGTAGAACAGGTAGCTCACCCGGGGCACGTCGCGCGTGAGCTCGATGGTGTAGGCGATGCCCGAGGCGTCGGTCTCGGGCTCCACCCTGAGGTAGTAGGTCCCGGGCTTGACCGACGGCAGATAGACCGTGTCGCTGCGGCCGCCCTCGGACCAGGCCTCGCCTCCGTCCACCCCGTGGTAGTAGCCCACCTCGCGGCCGAAGTCGAGGGCCTCGTCCGTCTCCGCGTTGATGAGCGCCATGGCGAAGAAGGCCCACTTGTTGTCGAGGTCCGTGCGGGTGCGGACGCGGACGTTGGAGGCGCGGCCCGTGATCTCGAAGGGAAGGGTGA
>JBAZSR010000269.1:0-4136 GCA_041662295.1 Elusimicrobiota bacterium
CCACGGAGGCCAGGGCCATGGCCTTCTCCTTGAAGGAGGGAGCGCCCAGTTCCTCGTAGACCTGCTGCTCGAGCCCGGCGATCCACTCCTTGATCGAGCGGTTGGGGCCGAAGACCCGGCCGGCCAGGAAGATCGGGTAGGACTTGCGGATGTCCTTGGCGAAGCGTTCGGCCTTGGAGCGGAGGATGGGGTTCTCGCTGTCGCGCATGGTCCGATAGCCCTCGAGCCAGGTCTCCACGACCCGGTAGATGCTGGGCCCGAGCCTTTGGTAGTCCTCGTCGAAGCACCAGCGCTGGAGCCCTTCGACCTCGGCGCAGCTCATGCTCGGATGCTTGATCATGCAGGTGAAGCCCGAGGAGCTGCGGCAGTAGGCGGCCACGTCCTCCTTGAACTCGTCCCGGAACCGGCCCTCCTTCATGACTCGGTCGTAGAGCGGCGTGCCCGGGGTGGGGCCGTAGATGAGGAATTGCGAGAGGCTCGGCTTCAAGGCCATGAGGCCGTCGAATTCCTGGCGGATGATGTCCGGGTCCTGGTAGTCGAGCCCCAGGATCATGGACGCCAGGACCATGATGCCGTGCTTGCGCAGGTCCGCGAAGAGCTCGGCGGGCTCGCGGCCAGCCCTCTTGGCGTAGCCCGAGCGCGTGCCCTCGTAGCCGATCCAGACCCCGTCGATGCCCATCTCCGCCAGCTCGGTCGTGGTGAACTGGCTCAAGGCCTTGACGCTGCCGAACACGAAGAGGGAGATCGCCCGGCCCGAGCTCATGACGCAGTCGCGGAACTCCATGGCCCGGGCCTTGTTGATGAGGAAGTCCTCGTCGAGGATGACGAAGGCCATATCAGGGTCGTGGTCGAGGTGCCGCTCCACCACGGCGTAGACGTCCTTGCCCGTGGGAAGGAGCCTGATGTGCTGGCGCTTGTAGAAGTGGGAGGTGCAGCAGAAGTCGCACCCGTGCGGGCAGCCCAAGCCCCCGAACACGACCCCGGTGTTGGTCACGGGCACGGAGAAGATGCTCATCTTGCTCGTCACAAGCGGGTGCTTGAACTTCGAGACCGGAAGCTCCGACTCGCCGAGCAGGCGGCGCATGAAGCCCACGCCCTCCTCGCGGCAGATGTGGTCCGAGTGGGGCGTGAGCTGATCGTCGGCCAGGACCGTGCCGTAGCCGCCGAGCACGATCTTGGCCCCAGGCGCGTGCTTGCGGACCAGGGCCGCGGCCTCCTTCATGCGGTGGAAGGTCGAAAGAACGAACGCGATGCCCACGTAGTCGTAGCCTTTCTTGAGCTCCCGGACCAGCTCCGCCTTGGATGGGTAATGGAGGACCACGGCCGGAGTCTGAAGGTTCTCCGCGATGTACTCGAGCCCGTATTGAAGATGATTCGCCCTGGGGCTGAACATGCCCTGGCTCCGCGTAACCTGTCCGTGGAGCAGTTCATAGCCCACGCTGGGTCCGTCCCCGTACTTCTCACCGATGGGCTTGCAGACGCTCGTCAAAAGGACTTTCTTCACAGAATCACGACCTCCTGCTGTCAAGACCCGGTCCCTGGATGGGCCTTCCGGGCCTGGTTTCCATAACACAATAGCATTTTTCTCCAAAACAGGCATCCTATCCTTAATACATTAAGTGCCAGACACCATTTGTTTATTGTATGCTGTGGATAGCCCATTTTTGCTTGACCTTTCCGGTCTTGAATGGGTATTCTGGACAGGGCCATGACCACTCGAATGTTCCTCAGGATCTACGGGTGGGTATTCCTCCTCTCCGCCGCGGTCTTCTTATTCCTCACCAGCCCCTTTCTTGCCGCGTTCAACCTCCTGGCCAGCGTCCTGCCGGGAGCGGCCCCCCTCCCGGACAGCGGGAGGTCCTTGTGGCTGGGCCTGAGCGGGTCCATGATGGCCATGATCGGCCTTCTGTCCTTCACCCTTGCCGCAGATCCCAGGCAGGCGCCAGCCTGGCGGACGCTCCTGCTCTCCAAGGCCGCCTCATCCGTCCTCTTCATCCTCTTTGCCGCTGTGGAGCGCAACTCCATCTTCATCGTCGCCTCCCTCGTGGATGGCGCCATCCTCCTCCACCTGGCCTGGCTGAGCCTCGGGTCCGCGGACCTGGCCGACCCGTGGCAGGCCCGGTCCGGGATCCTCTCGGACTGTGTGCACGAGACCTGGTTCCTCAAGGCCAATGACCCGGCCACGCGAGACGCCCTCTGGCTGCGCTACACCCTGGACCGGGGGCCGGCAGGACTCGAGGGACGGCTCTGGTACGCTGTCTTCGACGCCAAGGAACGCCGGGTCCTCAGCGGGGTCTGGTCCGAGGCCGAGTCCGGCGCCTGCCACGGAAGCAAGGTCTGTCGCCTTGGCGAGAGCGCGCTTTCGAGGGACGCCGCCTCCTGCGACAGCCCGGACGTGTCCTGGCGGCTCCGCTGGAAGTCCCTGGGAGCGCCGGCGTTCTGCTTCGTGCGGCCCTGGCTCCATCTGTGGGGCGTGGCCGGGACCGCGTACGCATCCCCCCTGCCGGCGGCCCTCTTCGAAGGAGAGGTGCGCGTCCACGGAAGGGCCTACACGTTCTCTGCCGCGCCCGGCAGCGTCGGCCACCTCTGGGGCCGCCGCAGGGCCGAGACGTGGCGCTGGCTGCACGCCGTGTTCCCGGACAAGGAGGGAGGCAGGGCCGCGGTCGTCGAGATCCTCTCCGCTCGGGGACGGCTGGGACCTTTCGTGCTCCCCCGCCTGACCCTGGCCCACCTCTGGTCCAAAGGCCGCCATCGCACGACCTCCCTCCTCGGCTCCAACCGCACGTGGCCCCTGGACGGGGGATGGGGCTTCAGCCTTGAGTTCCCTGGATGCTCGGCGACCGGCTCCTGCGCGCCCGACCCGAGGCTGACCGCCGAGTTCGACTACCACGACAACGACGGCCGGACCCTGCTCTGCAGGAACTCCAAGGCGGGCTCCCTGGCCTTCACGATGACGGACCGCGCCGACGGCGGCTCCGAATGCTTCGAGACGCGAGACAGCGCCGCGGTCGAGACCGTCGAGACCCTGACATGAGCTTCGGCGAACGCCAGATCGTCGCCTGCGGCCTGGCATGGCGCCGCCGGCCCGGAGACGAGGATCGGGCCGCGGAGAAACTGCGCCGGAGGATACGGCTCCTGCCCTGGTGGGGCTTCATCGTCGCGGGCTCGGCCGCCTTCGCCCTGCGCTGGCTGATGCCGCTCATCATCCTGGGAAGGCCGGTCCGGTTCGAGAGCCTGCGGCCTGAGGAGGCGGACCTCCTCCTCGAAAGGCTCCAGCGCGTCGCCATCCTGCCCGTGCGGGGGCCGTTCCTGACCCTGAAGTCCCTGGTCCTTCCCGTGGTCTACGGGCGAGAGGAGAAGACCTCGGCCGCGGACGCCGAGACTCCGGCGTCTTTAGCCCCGCTGGTCCGGTCCGGTCCCGGACGGCGCTGGGACGCGGTCGTGGTCGGCAGCGGCGCAGGGGGCTCTGCAGCAGCGGCCGGCTTGGCGCGGGGCGGCGCCCGGGTCCTCCTGCTGGAGCAGGGCCGCCGGCCTTCCGTTCACCGGGACCCGGCGGAGGCGGTCTCCCGCTACTACGCGGCCAGCGGGTTCAGCGCGGCCCTGGGAACAACGCTCATCCCCATCCCTACGGGCGCCGCGGTAGGCGGCACCACGGCCGTCAACTCAGGCACCTGCATGCGCACGCCGGCCGCGATGCTGGAGCGCTGGGAGCGGGCCGGCTCCGGAGGCTTTTCCAAGACCGGCTTCGAGGCCAGGCTCGACGAGGCCTGGAGACTGCTCAAGGTGCGCCGGGCCCCGGCCAGGACCTTCAGCCGCTCCTCGAGGCTGGTCCTCCAGGGTTTGGCGGCCCTGGGCCTGCCCCCGGCCGAGCCCCTGGACCGCTGCGAGGACGGATGCGAGGGCGCGGGCCGCTGCTGCTTCATGTGCCCCACGGACGTCAAGATGACCGCGGCCAAGGCCTTCCTCGACCCGCTCAAGCACGACCCGCGCCTGACCGTGGCGGACCGGACGAGCCTGGCCAGCATCCGCCCCCCCAGGAAAGCCGGGGAGCCCGTGTCCCTGAAGGTCCAGGACCTTGAGACCGGACAGGACGAGACCATCGAGGCCGGACTCCTCGTGCTCGAACCGGAGCCCTG
>JBAZSR010000270.1:0-2824 GCA_041662295.1 Elusimicrobiota bacterium
GCCTGTGTGGCACTTGACGAAGGCGTTGAGCAGGTGGCTCAGTGCGATGCTCCGCAGGATGGTCCGCTCGGGGACGCCGAAGGACCTGCCGACCTGCCAGGGGACGAGGGAGGCCACGATGCCCTGTTTGCCGCTCTCGCCGCTGCTCATGACCGGGACGGCTGCGCCGTCCATGCGGGCGTCGCAGGCCGAGGCGGTCAGGAGCTTGGTGGAGGCGAAGACGTCGTTCTGGAGGTAGCCGCGGCGCAGGAGGTCCTGGAGATAATGCCCGACCTTCTTGAGCCTCATCCCTGACGCGGCCGCGGCCAGGTTCATCTCCACGCCTTTCCTGAGCCAGGCGGCGTCAGAATCGTCCATCCGCTCCGCCCAGCGGACCAGGTCCCGGATCGAGGCCTTGCGGAGCAGGTCCTTGAACCGCGGGCCCTTCGGCTTGGCCTTGCCTTCCGCACACAGGAGCACGCGGCCGTCGCGCTCGAGCCTGGAGACCTCGGAGTGGCTTCCGGCGATGACGCAGACGGCGCGCCGCCGCCTGCCGCGGACCTGGGCTTCGACGTAGCTGTCGCGCCGGTCCGGCGCCACGACCATGCGCACGGCCCTGGACCGGAGCAGGGCGCGGGCCCGCCGCACCAGGGGGGGCGTCGCCTCCTTGAGGACCTCCATGCGGCCGCCGGGGTCCGCGATGAGCAGGCCGAGCGCCCCGGCCAGCAGGTTGCCTTTGCCTCCGCCCGCATTGGGGAGGCTTACGCCCATCCCGTTCTTGTAGGTGCCGGGGTCCAGGAGGAAGAGCGCCTCGAGAGCGGGCTCGCCGAGGGCCTTGGCCGCGTGCGCGGCGCACAGCGCCACGGACGCGGGCTCTGTGCAGCCCATCGCTGGGTAGACCTGGAGCCGCAGGACCTCCTTGAGCATGTTCATGGACAGGATTCTACCTTAAATCCGCCGGGCGGGAGGCTCGCGGTCCCGCCTCAGCCGCAGGAGGCAAGCCCGGCGAGGATGCGCTCCGCCAGGCATTCCGCTCCGGCAAAGCCCAGGGATGGGGAGGGCTCCGACGCGTGCCAGCCCACGCAGGGAAAGCCAGTCTCCACCACAGGGATGCGCAGGCCGGCGCGGCCGGGCTCCGCGGCCTCGTAATTGGAGCCGAAGAGCAGTCCCAGGCTCCCGTCCCGGCACAGCGCGGCGATGCTGCGCCGGGCGTCGGCCAGGGGCGGGTTGCAGAGGACCTCGAGGTCCTTGGGAGGCTCGGTCCCGGACTGCCGGAGTAGGCGCAGGAACGCTTCTTTTCCGCCGAGGCTCTCGTCGCGCAGGCCCACGAGCACGGGCGGCAGGCCGACCTCGGCCGCGAAGCCCGCCAAGCCCGCGGCCAGCGGGGTGTCGGCGAACACCGCGCTCCGCCGGCCCTTGAGGCTCCGGCGCGTCTTGGCGGTCAGGGCCGCGAAAGCGGGCCCTGCCCGGCCGCGCCCCACCGCGGCCGAGACCCTGGAGGGCTTCACCCCCAGTTCAGCCCCGACCCGGCGCAGCCAGGCCGCGGTTCCGTTGATCCCCATGGGAAGTCCGGCGCGGACCTTCCGGCAAGGGAGGCTCCGGGGGGGGCGGCCTCCAGCGTCGAGATAGGGCAGACAGACGAGAGCCTCGCTTTCGGCCGCCTCCATGAGGCGGGCATAGGGCTCGCCTCCAAGCAGGCACGGCCCCGGCTCGAGACCGAGTGAGGACAGGAGGCGGCCCAGCTCAACGCTGTCGGCCGCGACGTCGGGCTCGTGCCGGTGGAAGAAGAAGCCCGCGACCGAGACCCTGCCCGGCCTGGGCCGCTGCTCGGAAAACGGCACCCGGTCCAGGACCCGGTCCAGGACCGCGGCGTAGCCCTCGTAGAGGTCGCCCTCGAAGCCGAGGGTCCGGATGTAGTCCACGGGGCAGGGCAGGCAGGCCGCGGCCTTGGCGACCTCGCCAGCGATGTCCTCACCGGCCATCTCGATGAAGGTGGATGTCACCAAGGCCATGTACGCGGGCCGGCGCTTGCCGTGCCAGTTGCGCAGGTAGGGCCCGACGCGGGCCGCCGAGCCCTTCACGAAGACCGCGTCCGAGATCTCGGTGTAGCCCTCGCGGTGCATGGCGAGCCGGGCCCGGTCGTGCAGCATGAGCTGGTTGGCGCCCTTGTACTTGCAGCCCACGCCAGTGTGCAGGACGAGGAAGGCGTCCGGGATGGCGTGCAGGGCGACGCTCACACCGGTCATGAGCCCGTAGTTGTGGACCTTGAGCGCGAAATCCTCTGCCGTGTCCTGGCGCAGGGGCATCAGTCCCTCCCCTTCCCGCCCAGGAGCGCGCGGACGCGGGCGATGTTCTCAAGGCAGCCTCCGAAGAATGGCAGGAGGGACCTCGCGGCCACAAGGGGCACTCCGGCCTGGGACGCCTCGGGCCTGGCGTGGCCGCCCAGATAGGAGAGCGCGAAGCCTCCCCGGCGCAGGATGCCTGGCAGGACGAGGGGGTCCGGGAAGACGAGGAATGGCTCCCGGCGTCCCAAGACGGCCAGGCGCCCCTCGATGCGGGCCTTGGACCCGCTCTCCGGCGCGCCTTGGACGAGGAGCGCAGTCTTGAAGCCGAGCTCCGAGAAGAACTCCAGGTCTCCCAGCCCGTCGTAGGCCAGGAAGTCTCCCTCGTAGTTGGTGCACATGCGCATGCCGTAGGCGAGGCGCGGGCCTGGGAAGTCGGCCCGGAAGGAGGCGATCTCGCGCCGGCACGCGGCCGCGCCGCTCTCCAGGGCCCGGGCGAGCTTGCCTGCCGCGCCGAACCTGTTCGCCAGAGTCTCGAAGAAGCGCAGGCTCTGGCCGAGCCC
>JBAZSR010000270.1:2834-4127 GCA_041662295.1 Elusimicrobiota bacterium
TCGTCCACGGAGAGGCCCCGGTCATGGAGGCTGGCTTCCAGGCGGGGGTAGAGGCCGCGGTCCACCAGGAACGCGGCGTCCGCCTCCGAGAGCCTGCGCCAGGCGTCGAGGCCGCTGTGGGGGACGCTTCCCACGAGGTCGAGCCCGAGGCGGCCGAGGATCTCAAGGAGCTCGGCTTGGCCCGCGGCCGGGAGTCCCACGATCACGACACCCCGTCCCGTCCTCTTCCGGCGCCTGGGGCCGAGCGTGGAGAGGCCGGAGTAGAGGAGGTCGAGCAGTTCTCCCTGGGTCCCGCTGGCCAGGCCCCCGGTGCGCAGGGAGAGCGCCGGGATCCCCCGGCGGCGCGAGAAGCGCCGGACCACGGCCGGGAAGTCGTCGTTGGTCATCTCGGCCAGGCAGGTCCCCAGCACGATGACGGCCTGCGGCTTGTCCTTGGCTGTCGCGGCTTCAAGGCAGCGGTCGAGGACCCGGCCGGTGCGGCCCAGGGCCGTCTGGGACTGGCTCAGGTTGGTGCAGTAGAAGCGCTCCGCGCCCGGGTAGTTGAAGGCCATGAAGCTGTTGAGGCAGTCCCGCTCGCCGTGGAGCACCACGATGAAGCGGCCTTCCATGGCGGACAGCAGGGCCGCTGAGCCCGCGAGGCTGCAGCAGGGCTGGGTCAAAGACGCGTCAGTCATGGCTTTCAGAGGCCGCGTCTGGACTCGAGCTTGGAGAGGGAGTCCGCGGCATCCCTGCGGTGGCCGGACGCGCCGGGGAAGACGAGGCCTCCCTCCGGGGCATGCTGAGATGATAGCATGCTATCATTGCGGGATGGACCTGCCGGAGGAGGCGCTCTGAAGCCCGAGGACCGCAGGGGGCAGAACACCGTCGAGTATCTCCTGATGATCGCGGTCGTGGTGGGCGTGGTGCTCATCGCCGGGGTCGCTCTCAAGCGCTTCATGCCCGAGCTGTTCTCCAAGGTCACGGCGCCCATCGACAGATTCTTCGGCAAAGGGGGGGACGCGTCTTCCTCCGCCTCCTCCGAGTCCCCGGCGCCGGCGTCTTCGGGGTCGAAGCCGTGGTCGTCCTTCCTGTCCGGAGGCGGCGGGGGGCAAGGCTCTGTTCCCGCTGGGGGCGGCCGCTCCAACGGGTCTTCTTCCAACAGCGGCGCCTATGGCGGCGGAGGGGTCGTTGCTCCAGGGGTCCTAGGAGGAGGAAGAGGAGGCGGAGGAGCAGGGGGCGGAGGCATCGACGGCCCCATCAGCGGGGGCGCGGGGGGAGCGGGGCCCGCGTCCGCTGGCGCGCCAGGGCGGGCCT
>JBAZSR010000271.1:0-4110 GCA_041662295.1 Elusimicrobiota bacterium
GGGACCCTGCCCATCGAGGCCATCGCTTCCAAGCTCACGGAAGCGACTTCCTCGGGGCTCGAGGTCGCGGTCGAGGGCGCGTCCTGGGTCTGGCCCAAGACCATCGACGGCCTCCAGGCCAAGGACGACGTCTTCGTTTTTGCCACCCTGCCGCAGGACAAGCCCTTCAAGCTCTCCGTGGGCCGAAGGGCAGTGCACGTCCCTCAGGAGAGCATCGCCAAGGCCGCCAAGCCCCTGGTCGAGCGCAGCTGGGCCAAGGCGGTGATCGCAAGCCTTGTCGCCAAGCGCGAGAAGGCCGACGGGCCCGAAGCCAAGGAGAAGGTCCAGGATGAGATCGTGGAGCTCTCTGTGAAGCACAGGGTCGTGTCCCAGTTCACCTCGCTCCTCGTTCTCGAGACCTTCGAGGACTACGCGCGCTTCGGCATCGACCGCAAGTCCTTGGCCGACATCCTCACCGTGGCCGACAACGCCATCCGGGTCGTCCAGCGTCCTCCCGAGAGCCTGACCGTTCCCCAGCCGCCCGCTGTCCGCGAGCCTTCGTTCCTCGACAGGCTTGCTGGCGGCCGAAAGCTCGCTGCCAAGTCCGCTGTGCGCGGCGCGGCCTCTTCCCGGGGCGCCGCACCTAGGGCTTCTCAAGGCGCCATGGCGTCCTTGAACGACGCCGAGATGGGCGCTTCAGCTGGCGACATGGTCGGCTCTGTCGAGTCCGCGCCTTCCCCGGCCGAGTCCCAGGCCTTCGAGCCCGGCGGCGCAGGCGTGGAGTATGACGCCGCCATGAGGGCGCCCATGGCCGCGGCCGACGTGTCCGCGGGAGGCGGGGGAGGCGGTTCCTTCGGCGGCGGCATGAGCGGCATGGTCATGCCCAGCCTGGCGCCGTCCGCGCCCGCGGCAGTGTCGCCGGCTCCTCCTCTGCCAGGGGAGGTGGCCCGCGCCGAGGCCGAGGCGAGGTCCCGCATGGACTTCGAGGAGCGCGCCGGGGTCCGGCAGGAGCGCAGAAGCAGGATGCCGCCGCCCTTCCCTGGAGGCTCCGCAGGCACAGGGCCTTCAGGGACGCCTGTGAACGCGGCCCCGCCCTACACGGGCAAGTTCAAGGACGTCATGGAACTTATCGCCGCAGGCAAGTCGGACGCTGGAGGCAAGGCCGGCAAGCTGGCCAAGGCCTTGACGTCGGCCAGGTCCTGGCTCGAGGAGTCTCCTGGCGACGTCATGGCCCTGGTGGCCCTGGGCGAGGCTTACGAGGCCCTCGGAGACCACGCTGGCGCGGCGCGGGCCTACGGGTCCATCATCGACCTCTTCCCGAGCCGCGCGGACCTCAGGCGCTACGCAGGGGCGCGGCTTGAGCGGGTGTCCGGGGGCCTCGCCCTGGCCGCGGACTCGTTCGCCAAGGCCGCGGAGAACAGGCCGGACCATCCGTCGAGCCACCGGCTCCTCGCCTATGCTCTGCTCAAGCAGGGCAAGCACCGCCAGGCCTTCGAGGCCATGGAGAAGGGCCTCAAACAGCGCTATCCCGATGGCCGGTTCCGCGGGGTGGACCGCATCCTCCGGGAGGACCTGGGTCTCATCGCCGCGGCCTGGATCAAGGCCGAGCCGGGCAGGAAGGCCGAGATCACGCAGAGGCTCGCGGCCGCCGGCGGAACGCGGGAGGCCGAACCCTCGGTGCGCTTCGTGCTCAACTGGGAGACCGACGCCAATGACGTGGACTTCCACATCTACGACGGCAGGGGCGGCCACGCCTTCTACAGCCAGCCGCGCCTGGAGTCCGGCGGCGAACTCTACGCTGACGTGACCACCGGCTACGGCCCGGAGTGCTTCACCATCAGGGGGGCCAGGGCTTCACGGGCCGCCCCGTACACGCTCCAGGCCCATTACTATTCGCGCGGGCCCATGGGCTACGGCATGGGCAAGCTTTCGGTGCTCGAGCACGACGGACAGGGCGGCCTGTCCTTCGAGGAGCGGCCCTTCGTGGTCATGGTGGACAGCGCGTACGTGGACCTCGGCAAGGTCCGCAAATAGACGCCGGGGCGGCGCCCGAGCATGCGGCCTTGGGCGCCGAGCAGGGCTGAGCTTGCAAAGCCGCGAGCAGGACATGTTAAATATGGCCAGATGAAGCTCCGGACCCGGTTTGCCCTCCTGGCCCTGGCCCTGACCCTGGCCTCCCTGGCCGGCGCGCTCTTCATCGACCTCCACTTCGAGAAGCAGCGCCTTATGGAGGCGGACCGAGACTACCACGTCTCCAGCCTGACAGGCCTTGTCCAGGTCGCGGCCGACTCCCAGGTCGAGTTCAACGAGGTCTTCCTCCTCAACTACTTCAAGGGCGTGTTCGCCGATCCCGGCGAGTTCGCCTATGCCGTGGTCCTCGACAACGACGGCAAGGTCCGCATGCACACGGACGTGGTGCGGTCCAAGACGGCTGGCCTCCGCGGCTCCCCGGGCCCGCTCGGAAAGCCGTGGAACGGGCCTCGCTGGACCGGTGTGGGCGCCGACTCCGCGGTCTTGGACCTGGTCGTGGAGGGCAGGAGAGTGCAGGATTGGTCTGCTCCGGTCGTTTTCGGGGGCCGCATGGTCGGAGAGGCCCACATCGGCTTCGACTGGGCCGCGCATCAGGCCCGATCCGAGGCCGCTATGGCCGAGAACCGGGCCAGGCTCTTCTGGGTCGGCCTGGGCGCGGTCCTGCTCGCCCTGGCCGGCGCGGTCTGGCTCGCCCGGATCCTCGGCCGCCAGCTCGGGGAGCTCCACGAGGGCGCTCGCCTCCTGGGCACGGGCGACCTTCGGCACCGCGTGCGCGCCACGCGGACCGACGAGTTCGGGGACCTCGCGCGCGCCTTCAACGCCATGGCTTCCGAGCTCGAGCGCCTGGCTGAGTTCAAGGAGCGCACGACAGCTTCCATCACCCACGACCTGCGCGCCCCTCTGAACGTCATCAAGGGCCACGCCGAGATGCTGCTTTCGGGCGCTGGCGGGACCCCTGCGGAGCAGAAGGAGTCAGCCCAAGTCATCTTCGACAACGCCAGGCGGCTCGCCTCCATGGCCGACGACATGACGGACCTGGCCAAGCTCAGGCTGGGCCGGCTCAGCCTGGAGAAGCGCAAGGTCTCCCCGGCCGGGGCCGTGACCTCCGCGGTCGCCTCCATGAAGGTCGTGGCGGACCGGCTCCAGGTCAGGCTCGAGGCCGCGGCCCAGGCTTCCCTGCCGGGCGTCATGGCGGACCCCGGCCACCTCAACCGGATCATCGTCAACCTCATCCAGAACAGCCTCAAGTTCACGCCCGAGGGCGGCCGCGTGCGGGTCAGCGCCCGGGCCGAGGCCCATCACCTGCGATTCTCGGTCTCGGACAGCGGCATCGGCATGCCGGCCGAAAAGCTCAAGGCCCTCTTCAGCCTCGACCCCGGCCCTGGGACCGGCCCCGAGAGCGGACGCGGGCCCGCTCCCAGCCCTCGGGCCCCGGGCCGGCCCCTGACGGCGGGCCTCGGCCTGGTCATCTGCAAGGAGCTCGTGGAAGCCCACAAGGGCAGGATCAGGGCTTCCAGCGAGCCTGGCCGCGGCACCGAGATCTCCTTCACCATCCCGCTCAAGGATACCCCATGCTCAGACGCCTGCTGATCTGCGGCCCGGAGCGCAAGGACTCCCTTGCCCTCGTCTCGGGCCTGCCCAAGACGGAGTTCATCGTGCGCGTGGAGACCTCGCCCGTGGCCTCGCTCCAGGCCGCCAAGGGCTGGCAGCCCGAGGCTGTCATCCTCCAGACCGACCACTCGAGCCGGACGTGCCTCGACCTGTGCCGGGGCTTGAAGGCCGAGGAGGGAACCCGCCGCATCCCGGTCATGCTCGTGTCCGACGGCCGCGACCAGCGGCACGTCAACGAGAGCTTCGAGTCCGGGGCCGACGACTTCATGACCAAGCCCTGCCACCCCACGGAGCTCCTCTGGAGGGTGCGCAACCTCATCCGGCGCTACCAGGCGCCTTCCTCCGCCCCTTCCGAGGTCTCGGTCGGCCCCATCTGTTTGAACCCCGAGCAGGGCACGGCTTCCCTCGACAACAAGGCCCTGGAGCTCACGAAGAAGGAGTTCCTCGTGCTGGAGCTCTTCCTCCGGCACCCGGACCGGCTCCTGAGCC
>JBAZSR010000272.1:0-4074 GCA_041662295.1 Elusimicrobiota bacterium
TCGAGATCACCTACGGCCTCGAGCGCATCGCCCTCTACCTCCAGAAGAAGAAGAGCATCTACGAGCTGGACTACTCCGACCGCGTCACCTACGGCGACATCCACCTCCCCGCGGAGAAGCAGTTTTCCCGCTACCACTTCGAGGAGGCCGACATCGCTCTGCTCTGGAGGCACTTCAACGAGTTCGAGGCCGAGGGCGGGCGCCTGGCGGGCCGGGGCCTGGTCCTGCCGGCCTACGACTGCGTCGTCAAGGTCTCCCACGTCTTCAACGTGCTCGATGCCAGGGGCGCGGTCTCCGTGGACGAGCGGGCCAAGCTCATCGGCCGCGTCCGCGGGCTGGCCAAGAAGGTCATCAACCTGTACCTGGAGTCGTTCAAGCCCGCCCCCTCCGGGAGCGGAGAACCGCAACCCTCCGGGGGCCTGGCCTCCCATGGCCAGGCCGAGGTGGCGTCATGAAGCGCCAGGATTTCATCCTCGAGATCGGCGTCGAGCCCCTGCCCGCGCGCTTCGTGCGTCCCGCCTTGGAGGGGCTCGAAGCGTCCTTCAAGGCCATGCTCGAGCGCACGCGCCTGGGCGTCTCCTCGGTCCGCGTGCTGGGGACCATGCGGCGCCTGGTCGTCATCTGCGACGAGACCGCGGACCGCTCCGAGTCCCAGACCCGCGCGGTTCAGGGTCCCCCGGCCCGGCTCCTCAAGGACGCCGAGGGCCGCTTCACCCCCCAGGCCGAGGGCTTCGCCCGCAAGAACGGGGTCGGCCCCGAGGACCTGGTCGTGGCCCAGACCCCCAAAGGCGAGTTCCTCTCCGTCACCGTGACGGACAAGGGCGAGTCCAGCCAGGACATCCTGTCCCGCGAGCTCCCAGTCCTCATCGCGTCGCTCAAGTTCGCCAAGGCCATGGAGTGGGAAAGCAGCCGCTTCTTCTTCGGCCGCCCCATCAGGAGCCTGCTTGCGCTCCACGGCAGGAAGGTCGTCTTGTTCTCCGTGGCCGGGGTCTCCTCCGGCCGCTGCGTGCTCGTCGCCCCAGGCTCGGGACGCAAGCCCGTCCGGGTCCCGGATGCGGGGCGCTACCTCGCCGCTCTGCGGGACATGACGGTCCTCGTGGACCCGGCGGAGCGCAGGAGCCTCCTGGTCAAGCGCATGGCCGCCGCGGCTAAGAGCGTCGGGGGCGCCCTCGACGCTGATGAGGCCCTGCTCGACGAGACTGTCTTCATGACCGAGCACCCCGTGCCGGTGGCCGGGACCTTCCGCCGCGAGTTCCTGGACCTGCCGCCGGGCCTCATCAAGACCGTGCTCAAGAAGCAGATGTACTCCTTTCCCCTGATGCAAGGGCATCAGGCCCCCGAAGGCCGGTCGTCCGCCTCTGCCGGAGGGGGGCAGACGCAGGGCAAGGGCCTGGTCCCAGCCTTCATCGCGGTGCGCGACGGGGTCTCCGAGGGGCAGAAGGAGGTCCGGGAGGGCTACGAGGGCGTGCTCGAGGCCCGTCTCGAGGACGCCGCCTTCTACCTGGCCCGGGACCTCAAGACGCGGCTCGAGGACAAGCTCCCGACGCTCGCCCGGGTCTCCTTTCAGAAGGGCCTCGGCTCCATGGCGGACAAGGCCTCCCGCGTGCGCGAGCTCGCCCTGTGGATCTGCTCCCAGCTCGAGCAGTCGGGCGCCGGGGCGCCTGGGCTCGACCGCGGCGTCGTGGAGACCATCAGCCGCCTGGCCTACGCGGACCTCGTCTGCGAGGTCATCCGCGAGTTCCCGGAGCTCCAGGGCGGCATGGGCGCCTTCTACGCGGGCCGCGACGGCCACGGCCCGGCCGTGACTGCGGGCATCGCGGAGTTCTACCAGCCCCTCGGCCCCAACGCGCCCGTGCCCTCTGTGCTCGAGGGCGCCGTGGCCTCCGCCGCGGCCAAGCTCGACAACCTGGCCTGCCACTTCGCGGTCGGGAACATCCCCACCGCGGCGGCCGACCCCTTCGCCCTGCGGCGCCAGGCGCTGGGCCTGCTGCGCATCGTGTCAGAGAAGGGGCTGAAGCTCGACCTTGCGGAGGCCCTGTCCTTGGCCGTCTCCCTCGTCCCTGTGGAGGAGTCCAAGCGCTCCGCCGCCCTGCCCGCTCTGCGCGAGTTCGTGCTGGGCCGCGCCGTCGCTTTCTTCGAGGAGGCGGGGTTCCCTTCCGACTCCGTGCGCTCCATCCGCGAGACCATCCTCGCGGACGCGACCGCCGCGGCCGGCCGCCTCAAGGCCATCGAGGGCATGAGGAAGGACCCGAGCTTCGCGGACCTCTGCGGGGCCTTCAAGCGGGCGGCCAACATCCTCAAGTCGGCCAAGCTGCCTCCGGGCGGGGCAGCGGCGGAGAACCTGCGCTCGTTGTTGAAGGAGCCCGCCGAACTCGCCCTCCTCGACGAGCTCGAGCGCCTCGAGGCCGCGGTCCCGGCCGCGGCGGCGTCGGGCGACTTCGGCGCGGGCCTGCGTTCGCTCGCCGGGGTCAAGCCCAGCCTCGACCGCTTCTTCGAGGACGTCATGGTGATGGCCGAGGACCCCGGACTGCGCGGCGCCCGTCTCGCCCTCCTGGCCAGGCTGACCGCCTGCTTCAGGTCCGTGGCCGACCTCGCCGAGATCGCGGGCCCCAAGGGCTAGGAGTGTGTCGGCGAGATAGGTCGGTCCGCTTCGGGAGAGTTAGGGAGCATACCGCAGAAGGGAAATCGCGGTTTTTCAAAGTCTCCTCGAGAGTTATGTCGCATAGCCGTCTGAGGGTCGAAAAATGGGGAATTGAGCGGTTGTATCTCTTAGAATCGGACTGAATGCGACAAAACCTTCCGTCGGAGAATTGAAAATCCTCCGGGACACCCAAGACTGCAGGGGGCTGGCCTCCGGGGACTGCGGCTCCTTAGCCGCTGCCCCCTCCGACAAAGGAGGACGGCTGGCCTCCGGGGACTGCGGCTCCTTAGCCGCTGTATTTCCGACAGAGCTCGGCGAAGACGTAGCCCGCGCCGGCGAACCTGGACTCGATGGCCGTCTCGACCTTCTCCGCGTCGTGGCGGTCGAACAGGGCGACGATGGACGCGATGCCTTCCATGGCCCAGGTCATGAGGTCCGCGGGCGCGAGGTTCCCCTCCTGCGCGATCTCGGCGGTCATCGCCAGGATCGCCACGCAGGTCTCGCAAGGGGCCTTGTCGAGGGCGATGATGCCGGTCATGATGCCCCGGCAGACCTGGAAGGTGGTGATCTTCGCCTGCTGGCTGGGAAGGGTGGCCTTGAGCGCCGGCAGGATGATGTCCCGCGCGGTCTTGGCCGCGGCCGCCGCGAAGGCGGGGGCGTCGGCGAGGCGGTTGACCACGATCTCGCGCGCGAGCGGCTCGAAGTCGTACTGGCCCTCGGGGACCGTGTCTTCTCTCACCGCCGGATTATACAACACGTTGGGGTCAGATCTTGAGATTTGAGTTTTCGACGACTGAAAACTCAAATCTCAAGATCTGACCCCGGCTTGGCTTGACAGGGGTCCTGCGTCCCGCTACCATCTTGGGGTGAGGCGCTTCCTGGCCGTCGCGGTCCCGGCCGCCCTGCTGTTCGGGTGCTCCTCGCCCGCGGTCCGGGTCCGGGCGCCCGAGCCCACCTCGCCGACGAACGGCAGCCTCGCGGCCCGCGTCTTCATCCAGGGGGGCTGGTTCTCGGCCTTCAAGCCCTACTCCCTGACCTTTCAGCGGCTCAAGGCTGACGGCAAGCCCGAGGAGGAGGCCTTCGTCAGCAATTTCCGGTCCGGGGACAATGTCTACCTCCTCGACGTCCTGCCGGGCCGCTACGTCCCTGTCAGCGTGCGCTTCATGAGACAGAACAATTCCCGCGACATCGAGATTCCGGAGAACCTCCGGAAGGACCTCGGCGTCGAGGTCCGCTCCGGCGAGGTGGTGTTCGCGGGCCTGCTGAATTTCGCGGTCAGGGGCCGGGCCGGGAAGAAGTCCGTGTTCACGGGCCGGGATGTCTCGAAGGAGGCCGAGATCGCCGCGCTGGATGCCGCGCTCCAGGACCTCGACGGGACCCTCTGGAGGGACGCGGTCTCCCGCCGGCGGGACGCCCTGGGTCCGTCCGAGTCT
>JBAZSR010000273.1:0-4056 GCA_041662295.1 Elusimicrobiota bacterium
TCTTCTTCAGCGCGTACTCAGCGTGCTGGCACAACCTCTACGTCTCCTCCATGGGCGGGGCGGGCCTGGTCTTCGACAACCTGGGGATCAACATGGTCGCCCTTCGGGGACGGGCGGCCGTTCCCTCGATCCTGTGCCTCAACCGCGTCCACAACGAGGAGATCGAGGTCGAGCTCATCCCCGTGGGCCTCGACGCGGTCTGGGCCCGGGGAAGGGGCGGGGTCTTCTCCCTGATGGAGCACGCCCTCGAGCGCTGCGGGGGCCGCTACGTCAACGACCCCAGGGTCATGGCCGTGGGGCCCTCGGCCCGGGAGACGGACTTCGGCGCCATCGCCTCAGCGCCCTGCCGGTCGGGCAAGCTCACGTTCGTGGACTGCTGGGCCGGCCGGGGCGGCCTGGGCTCCCAGCTCCTGCAGTCCCACGGCGTCGCCGCCGTGGTCTACGGCGGCACCGTGGTCGACGAGGACTTCCGCGACCGCAAGGTCGCCGATGAGTGGTTCCAGCAGCGCTACACGATGTCCCTGGCGGCCAAGGACATCGCGGCCACGGCCAAGTACCGGTTCAAGGACGACTTGAAGACCGGCGGCACCTTCGGCGCGAACTTCGCGACCTTAAAGGGCAGGATGATGTCCTTCAACTACCGCAGCATCTACCTCGGCGAGGCCGAGCGCGTGGATATCCACAAGAGGTTCGTGCTCGACCACTACCTGCGCCAGTTCAACGAGGAGACCATCGCGGGCAAGCAGTCGGCCACGTGCGGCGAGCCGTGCGTGGCGGTCTGCAAGAAGATGAACAAGGAGTTCAAGAAGGACTACGAACCCTACCAGACCATGGGCCCCTTGAGCGGGATCTTCGACCAGCGCGCGGCCGAGAAGTTGAACGAGCGGGCCTCCATGTACGGGTTCGACGCCATCTCCGCCGGGTGCCTGGTCGCATGGCTCATGGAGTGCCTCTCCGAGGGCTGGCTCACTCCTTCGGACCTCGGGCTCACGGGGCTGCCCTGCTTCGATCCCAAGGGCTTCAAGGTGGAGACGGACTCCATGGCCAACGCGGACCTCGGCGTGGAACTGCTCGACTCCATGATCCTGCGTCGGGGACTGCTGGACCTGCGGCAGGGCGCCCGCAAGCTCGCAAGGGCGCTCGCGCGCTCCAAGGGCAGGAGGATCCTCGACGCGTTCGTCTGCAACGCCAACGCGCGCAACGGGTGGATGACACCCAACCAGTACTGGGTTCCGGGGGCCCTGGCGCCCATGGCCATGATGGGCAAGTACTACTTCTTCTACGAAGGGGAGTTCCTGCCTCCCCGCGCCCTGGGCCGCAAGTGCGCGGAGCGCATGAGGAAGGAGATCCTCTGCGACAACCTCGGCATGTGCCGCTTCCACCGGGGCTGGGCCGAGGACATGATCCCGGACATCGTGGGCTCGCTCTACGGCCTCAAGGACGAGTACCTCAAGGCCGCGGACATGACCGCCACGCGCATCCACAGCCGCAACGCCTCGGTCTTCTGGGAGGGCGAGCGCAACATCGACTTCACGGCTTCGGCCCTCAGGAGGCTGAGGGACGTGGAGGGGAACAAGGACCCCGAGCTCGCTCGGTGGGCGGATTCCTTCAGCAAGGACAACGCAGAGTCCGCCCTTTCCTGGTGGTACGAGATGCGCCGCGGCGCCGACGAGGCCCTCAGGGAGTTCTAGCCAGGTCACTTGCCATGCTGGGCAGGAAGGCCTAAGCTGAAAATGGGCCACTATCGCCCACGCGATGCTGACCCTTTAACGGGTCATTGCCTTGCTTGACGCGGTACTGACCCTTTAACGGGTCCTCACCCTCCGACGAAGTCTTGGCGCTTTCAGCTTTGCGGCCGTCAAAGGATGGAACTTTTTCGCGCCTCGATCGTATATATATTGTGGGAAAGCGCTGGGGCAGGGTATGAGGATGTGTTGGGTCGTGGAGGACGATGAGGCGCTGGCGAGCTTGTTGGGCGGAGGGAATCGCTGGGGCCAAGATGAGATTGCGCGGCAACCCGGCCGGCTTGTCCAGGGGCTTCGCCGGGGGCTCCAACTGAGTCAACTCCAGTTGGCCGAGCGCGCTGGCGTCGCTAGGTCGCTCGTCGGGCGCGTCGAATCCGGAGGAGACGTCCAGGTTGGCTCGCTGCGCCGGCTGCTGGGAGCTCTCGGATGCGGGGTGGTCGTGCTTCCGGTCTCGGAGGCCATGTACCTTGAGTTCAAGGCAAAGGCGCTGGAAAAGCGGCGTCGTGAGCGGGAATGGGAGCGGGTCCGGAGGAGGCTGGAGGCCCGGCAGGACCGCATGGGTCCGGATGCCCGGGAGGCCCCCGGTGAACCGGGGCCGGCTCAGAAGTCCCGGTAGGCGTCCATGCGGCCGAGGACCCGGGGAACGTAGTGCTGCGTCTCCTTGGGCGCGAAGGTCGTGATGAGGCGCACGACCTCGTCGGGGGACATCCCATCCACCTGGCCCTTCGAGAGCACCATCTTGCGCACGTTGCCGGGGCCGCAGTTGTAGGCGGCCACGCTCAGGCTGCGGCGGTTGGCAGGGTCCTGGATCTTGGCGAAGTAGCGCTTGTGCAGCATCAGCAGGTAGGTCGAGCCCAGGGTGATGTTGTTGTCGGGGTCGAAGAGGTACTCGGGGGTGACGAGCTTCTCCTCCTTGTGGAGGTACTTGTAGGCCTCGACCCCGGCGGTGCGGGGCACGATCTGCATGAGGCCGAAGGCGCCGGCCACGGAGCGGGCCTTCGGATTGAACTCGGACTCCGTCTGCATCAGGGCGAAGATGAGGGCCGGGTCCAAGCCCGTCTTCTCGGCTGCGGCGTGCACGGCCCCTGCGTAGCGCTTGGCTCGGACCTTGAGGTGCTCCGGGACCAGGGGGATCTTCACCGTGACCTTCAGCCGCGGCTTGCCGTCCTGGGCTACGACCGGCTTCTCCTCCACTTTCATCGTCGGGGCCACGACCTTCTTGACGAACGCGTCCGCGTTCTTCTCCGTGACCGGCTTGCCCTCCGGGGTCGCGATCTGGTCCTTGAGGACCTCGGCCTGGCCCTCACCCTTCTCCGCGACCATCTTGCGCGTCTGGGCCCGGATCTTCTCCTCGGCCAGGGCGCGGACCTTCTTCTGCTCCTTGGCGTCGAGGGCGCTGAAATCCGCGGTCTTCTTCTTGGGCGCGGCCTCCTCGACCGGGACGAGGACCTCGACCTCGGCTTCGCCCTTCTCGAAGTCCACCTTGCTCACGGCTCCGGCCTTGGGGCTGTAGTCCACCCACTCCTTCTTGGTGGAGGGGTGGAACTCGTTCCACTTCTCGTTGACCTGCTTCTGGAGCCTCAGCTGGGCCTCCGTGATCTGCCGGTCCTGCTCCTTGTACATGGCTTCCATGGCGCTGGAGAGCTTCGTCCAGCCGTCCTCGTAGGCCTCGGAGTACGCGTCAAAGGCCTTGTTGCCCGTTTTCTTCGGGGCCTTCGTGGCGGCCTTGGCTTCGGTCTCGAGGTCGTTGAAGGAGGCGTCTCCCGGGGCGGCTCCGGCCATGGGCGCGGCTGAGCAGGTCAGCAGGCCGCAGAGCGCGATCAAAGACGGCAGGCGGAATCGATGGGACATAGAGTCACCTCCCTGATGAGACACCGGCGGACGGCTCGTGGTCAGTGCGCGAACCGCCACCAGTCGTAGTGGTCCTTCTCCAGCTTGTCGATCGTCGGGAAGGGGAAGAACAGGAGCTCCTCTCCGGAGCCGAACCAGAACCCGTGCCGGATGGCCTTGTAGGACACCTTGGGGAGCGTGGAGACGAGGTTGAGGGTCTTGGTCTTCTTGTCCGGCTGGGTCTTGAGATCCTCGAGGTATTCGATGAGGCGGTTGAGGTTCGTGTCCGGGATGGGCGAGTGCTTGATGTGCCCGTGTTTGGTCGTGTGCAGGAAGGCGTCGATGTCGAACTCGTACTGGGTGAAGCAGACCTTGGGCGCGCCCTTGGAGCGCGTGCCGATCGTGATGTACTTGCCGAAGGCGCGCTGGTCGAGGGTCGAGGCCACGAGGTTCGTCAGGGGGGCGATCTCCTGGTAGGTCC
>JBAZSR010000274.1:0-4044 GCA_041662295.1 Elusimicrobiota bacterium
GGATCCCCATGTCCTTGAGCATGCGCTCCAGGAGCCTCATGCGGCGCAGGGTCTTGTAGTTGCCCTCCGCGTAGTGGCAGTCCCCGGGGTGGCACCCGCCGAGGAGCACGCCGTCCGCCCCGCGCGCGAAGGCGTCGAGCACGAACTGCGGGTCCACGCGGCCGGAGCACATGACGCGGATGACGCGCGTGTTCGGGGCGTATTTGAGCCGGGACACCCCGGCGAGGTCCGCGGCCGTGTAGGTGCACCAGTTGCAGAAGAACGCGACGATCCGGGGCTCGAACGCGCCGGAAGCCTTCGTCTCCTTCTTGTCGTGATGCGTCATGAGAGCACCCCCTCGATCTCGCCGAAGATCTCGTCGTCCTCGAACAGGTTCTGGCGGATGGAACCCGACGGGCAGGCCGCGGCGCAGACGCCGCAGCCCTTGCAGAGGACCTCGTTGATGGAGGCCTTCTTCTTGGTCTCGTCGAACGTGATGGCCGAGTAGGGGCAGAGCGGCACGCAGGACTTGCAGCCGCAGCACTCCTCCTCCACGATGTGCGAGGTGTTGGGCTCCATCTCCACGTGCCCGGCGTCCACCAAGGCCAGGGCCTCGGCGGCCGCGGCCCCGGCCTGCGCCACGGTGTCCGGGATGTCCTTGGGGCCCTGGCAGGCGCCCGCGATGAAGATGCCGTCCGCGAAGGTGCTCACCGGCGCGAGCTTGGGGTGGCGCTCCTGGAAGAAGCCCTCGCTGCCGCAGCCGATGTTGAAGATGCGGCGGACGTCCTGGCTGTCCTTGCGGGCCTCCAAGCCCTGGGAGAGGACCACCATGTCCACCGGGATGCGGCGCACGAACCCGGCCAGGGTGTCCTCCACGCGGATGACGAGCTTGCCCTCCTCCTCCGGGGCGATCGCCCAGTCGTTGACCTCGGCCACGCGGCCGCGCACGAACTGGACGCCCTCCTTCATGAGGCGGTCGTAGAACTCCTCGAAGGTCTTGCCCGGGGTGCGCATGTCGATGTAGAAGTTGTAGACCTGGGCCCCGGTGTGCTCCTTGAGGAGATGCGCGAGCTTCAAGGAGTACATGCAGCACACGCGCGAGCACCACTTGTTGGTGTGCTCGTCGCGGGAGCCCACGCAGTGGATGATGCCGATGGCCTTCGGATGACGGCCGTCGCGCAGGACCACTTCCCCGCCGGTCGGGCCCGAGGCGTTGACGAGGCGCTCGACCTCGAGGGCCGAGTACACGTTGGGATAGCGGCCGTAGCCGTAGTACTGGTGCCGCTTGGGGTCGAAGGCGTTGAAGCCCGTGGTGATGATGATGGCGCCGACCGGGACCTCCTTGAACTCGTCCTTCTGGCCGAAGTCGATGGCCTTGCGGTCGCAGGCCGCGGCGCAGGGCATCTTGCACTTGCCCGTCCTGAGCTGGATGCAGGTGGCCGGGTCGATGGTGACGACCTTGGGCGTGGCCTGCGGGAAGCTCAGGTACACGGGCTTGCGCTTGGAGAGCCCCTGGTTGAACTCGTCCGGGAACTTCGGCTCCTTGAAGACGCACGCCGAGATGCACGCATCGCACCCCACGCAGAGGTCCTCCTTGACGTAGCGGGGCTTGCGCTTCACCGTCACCTTGAAGTTGCCCACGTAGCCTTCCACCTTCGTCACCTCGGAGTAGGTCCAGAGGGTGATGTTGGGGTGGTTCTTCACCGCGGACATCTTGGGCGTCAGGATGCAGGCCGAGCAGTCGAGCGTCGGGAAGGTCTTGTCGAAGAGGGCCATGTGCCCGCCGATCGCGGAGTCGCGCTCCACGAGGATGACCTTCTTTCCCGCGTTGGCCGCGGTGAGCGCGGCGTGGATGCCCGCGATGCCGCCGCCCACCACCATGATGTCCGGGTGGACCGGCACGGACTTCTTCTCGAGGGCCTTGTGGAAGCGCACGCGGGAGACGGCGGCGCGCACCTGGTCCTTGGCCTTCTCGGTCGCGGCCGCCTTGTCCGTATGGACCCAGGAGGCGTGCTCCCTGATGTTGACCATCTGGAAGAAGAAGGGGTTCAAGCCCCCTTTGAGCGCCGCCTTGCGGAACGTCTCCTCGTGCAGGTTGGGCGAGCAGGCCGCGACCACGAGCCGCTCGAGCTTGTGCTCGCGGATGTCGTGGGCGATCATCTCCTGGCCGGGGTCCGAGCACATGTACTTGTAGTCCTTGGAGACCGCCACGCCCGGGAGCTTCGCCGCGTACTCCATCACGGCCTTGACGTCGATGGTCCCGGCGATGTTCGTGCCGCAGTGGCAGATATAGAAGCCGATCCTGGGTCCCGTGCCGTTGTCGTCGTTTCTCATGGTTTACCTCCTGCAGCCCGCGAGCGCGGGTCCGGCGGACACGATGCCGCGCCTGATGCCGAGCTCCTCTTCCGAGAGGCCCATGGCCAGGCCGAGGACCTGGGTGAAGTACAGGACCGGCATGTCGACCGCTCCGTAGACCGAGGCCATCTTGTCCTGATAACCGTCCAGGTTGAACTGGCAGAGCGGGCAGACCGTCACGACCGCCTGCGCCCCGCGCTTCTTGGCCTCCTTGAGGATGAAGTAGGCCAGCCGCAGGCCGGCCTCGGGGACCGTTCCGGTCAGGCTCCCCCCGCAGCAGCGGGTCTTGAGAGGGAAGGGGACGCATTCCGCGCCGGCCGCCTCCACGAGCTTGTCCATGGTGACGGGGTTGGCCTGGTCGTCGAAGGTGGCGTACGGGCGGACGATCTGGCAGCCGTAGTAGGGGGCGAGCTTCAGGCCCTTCAGCGGGTTCTTGATCTTCGCCTTGACGGCCTCGAGTCCCACGTCGTTGATGAGGACGTCGAGGGGGTGCCGGACCGCGAGGCCGGGCTTGGGCATGTCGAGCCCGCCGGCCTTGAGCGCCCCGGTGACGAGCTCGCGCGTCTTGGGGGAGTCCTCGAGGGCGTGCAGGGTCTTGGAGAGCACGAGGTAGCAGGCGCTGCAGGGAGCCACGATCTCGCGCTTCAATCCCCCCTTGGCCGCGGCGTCCTCGGCGAGCGCGAGGTTCCGGGAGACCAGGGCGTGGGCCTTGAGCTCCTCGGCGGACATATAGGCCGTGGCCCCGCAGCAGTTCCAGTCCGGGATCTCGGTCAAGCCGATCCCGAGGCAGCGGCAGACCGCGAGGAGCGACTCCTCGTAGGCCTTGCCCGTCCCCTTGAGCGAGCAGCCGGGATAATAAAGGTAGTTCATGCGGCCTCCTTGCCGTCCAGCGAATTGAGGATCTTCCGGAGCTGAGCGCGGCCCTTGATGGAGTCGGGCAGGTAGGACATCCTGCCGGTCCGCATCAGGCCGAACCCCAGGCCGATCATGTCCAGGAAACGGAACCAGTTCGTGCGCAGGAACAGGTCCGCGACAAGGAAGGTCTCCGTGGTGCGGCCGAAGTGGAAGATCATCCGGCCGAACTCCTTGGCCAGGACCGCGATGGGGAAGCGCCTCGGGTAGACCCCGTCGCGCAGGGCGCGGCGCTTCAAGGCGTACATGATGTCCGTGACCTTGATGTCCTTGGGGCACTCGGTCCGGCAGGCGTAGCAGCTCGCGCAGAGCCAGATCGTGAAGCTGGAGAGGACCTCGCGCTTGAAGCCGGCCCGGGCGAGGTTGATGAGCCTCCGCGGCGTGTAGTCCATATAGAAGGAAAGGGGGCAGGTCGCGCTGCACAGGCCGCACTGGATGCAGCCCTTGATGTTCTCCCCTCCCGTCATGGACTCGACCCACTCGCCGAACGCGGGGTCGCGCTCCGACTCGAACTTGACCTTCTGCTGTAATGACATCAGGATGTCCTCCTGGCTTGGTCCGCCACGGGCAGGTCCACGGTGAAGACGCTCCCCTCCCCGACGCGGCTTGAAACGTTGATGGCTCCGTTGTGGAGCTGTGCGATCTTCCCGGCCAGGGTCAGGCCGAGCCCGGTCCCCTTGACTTCCACGCCCTTGCCGGCCTTGCCCCTGAAGAACTCGTCGAACAGGAAGGGGATCTCCGCGCCGGGGATCCCGACGCCGGTGTCGGAGACCTCCAGGCACACGCGGCCCTCCCGGG
>JBAZSR010000275.1:0-4020 GCA_041662295.1 Elusimicrobiota bacterium
CACGAGGCTCGGATGGAATCCGTCCAGCCGGCCGCCTTCTCGGCGTGGTGCTGCTGGGTCTGGCGCAGGCTCTCGAGCACCGGGGCGCTCAGGGTCGAGGAGTCGCTCATGTCCTTGAGGCCGGCCAGCAGCTGGCGCTCCTCCTCGGAAAATGACTGTGGGTCGGCGGCGGCCTGCTCGAGCATCCGCTGCACATCATAGGGCACGGCCTTGACCGCGCCGCCCCCACCCACCTGCACGCCCGAGGCCTGCGCCTGACGGGAGAGCGCGGCGAACTGGGCGATGGGCCCAGAGCTGGAAGCCCCCGGCGCCAGCCGGGCCATGGCCTTCGGGCCCAGCGTGACCGCCGCCGCGAGCGAGGCGAGAAGCAGGATGCGCCTGAGCCCCATCTATTCCTTCCCTGGAAAGAACCCGACGGTCTTGACGACCTCCTGGACGTAGGCGAAGCCCATGCCGGGCTCTTCGAGCCGTCCGGCCTTCGTCACGGCCCCGAGCACGGCGTCGGCGTGGGACGGATCGGTCACCACGAAGACCACCTGCTTCTCGGACTCGATGAGCGCCCCGAGGATGCCGAGCCTCTGGCGGACGCCGGTACCCTGAGCGTAGAAGAAGGTCGCCCCGGTGGCCCCCGCCTCCAGCGCCGCGTCGAGGACTTTGTCCCCGAGCCGGCGCTGGGTCACGATGGTCAGAAGATGCAGTTTTTCATCGGCCATGGAGGGAGTCTAGCCCCGCGGAGCGGGGATTGTCAACGGACACGGCGAAATTCTACTAGAATATTCCGATCGCTCAAGCCCCCATGAGTCCTCCCGAAGTCGGCCTCGTCATCCCAAGCTACCGGGAGCACGAGAACATCGCCGAACTCGTCCGGAAGGCGCGCGCCGCCATTCCCGGCATCGCCGTCATCGTCGTCGACGACTCCCCCGATCGGCTGACCGTCCAGGCGGTCGAAAGCCTCGGTCTCGACGGCGTCCGGGCGATCCACCGCCCGAAGAAGGGCGGACGAGGCTCCGCGGTGCTCGCGGGCATCCGTGAGCTGCTCGCCCTGGACTGCCGCCGCATCATCGAAATGGACGCGGACTTCTCCCATCCGCCCGCCCAGCTCCCCGAGCTCGCGAGGGGACTCGAAGAGCGCGGGTTCGACCTCCTCATCGGCAGCCGCTATCTGCCGCAGAGCCGCATCGAGAACTGGCCGTTGACGCGCCTCACTTTCTCCCGCTTCTCGAATCTCCTGGCCAGGACGCTGCTGGGGGTCCCGGTCAGGGACTACACCAACGGCTTCAGGGCTTACTCCCGGAACGCCGCGGAGTGCGTCGCGGCCACCTGCGGGCGGATGGGCGCGGGCTTCATCTCGTTGAGCGAGATCCTCCTCAATCTCCACGCCCGCGGCTACCGGATCGGGGAGACTCCCACCGTCTTCGTCAACCGCCTGCGCGGCGAGAGCTCGATCGATGCCGCTGAGCTCTGGAACGCCGTCTCGGGCCTCATCCGGATGTTCCTTTTTTTGCGCCTGAAAGCCTTCTTCGCCCCTCCCGCCGATCATCGAGCTCCGCGCGGATAACGACCGGCAGGACTACGCCGGTTCGGTCACCCGTCGAAGCCGGGCCGGGTGCTTCAGGATCCATGAGATCGTTCGTTCGAGGCCTTCGCGCAGGGGCACGCGCGAGCGGAAGTCCGCCTTCTCCGCCGCCTTGCGGGTATCGCAGCTGCGCCGCGGCTGGCCGGAGGGCTTGGAGGGGTCGAACTCGACCTTGGGCTTGCGGCCGAGGAGTTCCAGGATGAGGCGCACGAGTTCGGAGATGCGCACTTCCTCGTCGGTGCCGATGTTGACCGGGTCGCACTCGGCATACTTCTCGGAGACCGCCAGCATGCCCCGCGCAGCGTCTTCGGCATAGAGGAAAGAGCGGGTCTGCGTGCCGTCTCCCCAGACCCGCAGGGGATCCTCGCCGGACAGGATGCGGCGGATCAGGGACGGGATGACGTGGGAGGTCTCCGATCCGAAATGGTCGCGCGGGCCGTAGGCGTTGTAAGGCCGGACGATGGCGAACCTCATCCCGAATTCCTTGAGGTAGGCCATGGCCTGGAACTCCGCCATGCGCTTGGCCCACCCGTAGCCCTCGTTGGTATCCTCCGGCCAGTCCTTGAAGCCCTCGGTCTCCGGGGTGGGAACCGTGCAGAAGCGCGGGTACACGCAGGCGGAGCTGACCACCAGGACGCGCTCCACCTTCTCCAAGCGCGCCGCCTCCATCATGCTGCCGCAGAGGGCGATGTTGTCATGGAACATGGTCCCCGGATGGGCCGAGTTGTAGCCGACACCCCCGACCCGCGCCGCCAGATGGAACGCGACGTCCTGGCGCCGGCAGACCTTCCGGCACGCCTGGCGGTCGCGCAGATCGACGACCTCCAGCCGGACGCCCCCGGCACCATCGAGGTTCTCCCGATGCCCGTTGCTGAGGTCGTCTGCGACGGTCACTTGGACGCCGCGGCCGGCCTTGAGCAGGAGCTCGACCAAGTGGCTGCCGATGAAGCCGGCTCCACCGGCCACGAGTACGCGTTTGCCGTCCCAGAAACCCACAGTCGTTCCCCTCGCCTAAAGAGCGAGCCCAGGTCGCTCTCGGACCTTGGGCTCGCTGTTCGTTTTTTACCCCCGGTCAGGTCGGGGCGAATTTGAACTTTAAAGTCCCACCGCGCGGGTGACAGCCCGGCACTATCAGTTTAGACGGGATTCCCGGAAATTTCAAGACCCAAAGCGAGGCCCTCCCCGGCGGAGCCGGCGAGGGCGATCGCTAACCACATTGGGTGCGAGCGTATGCGGCGACGGACGGCTGCATCACGGCCGGGGGCTCAGTTTCACATGGGGTCCCAGCGGTACCGGGGCCAAGTCGAGCCCGACGTCACGGCCAACGGCGACTGCTTCACCAGTCTAACAGGAGGGCCTTGTTTTGTCAAGGCCCAGAAACGCCCCGCCGGATCTTGGCCGGAACGCCGCGCAATCCGGTATAATCCACGTCCCATGACGCGTCAAGGCGCCCGCAGAGGCTACACCCTGATCGAGCTGATGATCGTCGTCGCCGTGATCGGCGCGCTGGCCTCCATCGCGGTGCCCAAGTTCGCGAGCGCCCTCCGCAACGCCAATGAAGCCGCCACCAAGGGCAAGCTGGGGGCCATCCGCACCTCACTACAGATCTATTACGCCGACACCGAAGGTCAGTACCCCTCGGACCTGACTCCGCTCCTCCAGCCGGGCAGCAGGTATCTGACCCAGGTCGTGCCCCTCTACACCGGCGACCACGGCAGCAGCAACGACATCCACTACCTTCCGGCGATCGACGCACACCGACCTCAAGGGGAACGCATGGAACCAGTATTGAACGCGGAGAACGGCTGCGAGGACCTCTCGAAACGGGCCGCCCTGGTGAGCCGCTACGCGACCCCGCTCGCCGTGCTCCTGGTGGCCCTGGGCGTCGCGATCTCCCAACCCGTGAGCCCCGTCAAGGAGCTGAGCATCGGCCTGTTGGTCTTCGGCCTGGTCTTCAACTACGCGGCCCTACCCTTCATCTCGAAGATGAAGGACCCCTCCTGCTGCGTGCACATCCGGGTCTTCGTCAACCTCGCGGCGAACGCCCTGATCGTCTACTTGCTGGGCGGCTACTGGAAGCCCGCCTGGCTGCTGCTGGCGCTCACCCCGCTCGCGACGGCGGTCTACGACTCCTGGAACAAGACTCTCGCGAGCTCTTTGGTGGTGGGCGCCCTGCTCCTCCTCATCGAGGCCACGCGCAAGCTCTCCTCCCCGCTCGAATGGGCCGAGACGGCGGCGAACGCCCTCTTCATCGTGCTGGTGAGCCTGCTCGTCAACGAGTTGGCGCACCACTCGCGTTCAGAAAGAGCCTAAGAGGATTTCGACTTTAAAGACCCAAAGCGAAGCCCTCCCCGGCGGAGCCGGCGAGGGCGATCGCTAACCACATTGGGTGCGAGCGTATGCGGCGACGGACGGCTGCGTCACGGCCGGGGGCTCAGTTTCAC
>JBAZSR010000276.1:0-3992 GCA_041662295.1 Elusimicrobiota bacterium
GCGTCGGTATCCTGGCCGCTGCAGGAGCCGAGGGCTTCCTGGGACGGCTGTGGCTTTCAAGGCTTCTCGGAGCCGCGCTGGCCTGCTGGGGGGTGTTCAGTCTCTGCGCCTATTTCGTGCTTTAGGCCCTGAGTGCCTGAAATCACATTGACAGCCGGGGGATTTTGGTGTATAACATAGGAGAGCTCTCACAATCATGCCAGTATTGCTGATCCGACATCTCTTCCCTGAAATACATCATAACAGCAAAACAGGGGGTATGAAAATGAGAGCAAAGAGTAAGAAGTTCGGTGCTTCGGGTTTCACGCTCATCGAGTTGATGATCGTGGTTGCCATCATAGGTATCTTGGCGGCTATCGCCATCCCGAAGTTCGCCGAGCTTATCAGGAAGTCGAACGAGGGTGCATCAAAGGGTAACTTGGGTGCGATCCGCTCCGCGCTGAGCATCTACTACGGCGACATGGAGGGGACGTATCCGACCACGATGCAGTCCTTGACGATCGCGGGCAAGTACCTGCCTGCGATCCCGGTGGCGAAGGCTCCGAACTATCACTCGGACTCCGCCGGCGTGGACGACGGCGAGTCGAACTCCGGAGACGGCGGCGGTTGGCACTTCAACAACGTGTCCACCGACGGCAACTTCGGGTCCGTGCTCGTCAACTGCACGCATACGGACACCAAGGGCAGCTTCTGGACCGTTTACTGAACGGGAGAGAAGCAGCCTCGTAGGCTAGAAAAGGGAGGCCTTCCGGAGACGGGGGGCCTCCCTTCCATTTTAGAGCATGACAGCATTGGTCGTGATCGCCGGGCTCTGCCTGGGCAGCTTCCTCAACGTGGTGATCCACCGCCTGCCCAAGGGCCGGTCCGTCGTGCACCCGGGTTCGCGCTGCCCGCAGTGCCGGCACGCCATCGCGTTCTACGACAACATCCCGGTCCTGAGCTGGGTCCTGTTGGGCGGCCGGTGCCGTTCGTGCAAGGCCCGGATCTCAGGCCGGTATCCTCTCGTGGAGGTCCTGACCGCGGCCCTGACATGGGGCCTTTGGGTCCGGGGAGGGGGAGGGCTCTGGGCGGCCCTGACAGTCCTCGCGGCCGGGGCGCTGATCGCGGCGGCCTTCATCGATTGGGACACCTTCCTCATCCCGGACGAGATCTCCCTGGGCCTGCTCGCGGCCGGCCTCCTCGTCTCCCCGGTCAACCCGTTCTTCGCCCGAGCCCTTGGCGAGGGCGCGTGGTACGGCAGGATGCTCCACTCCCTCATCGGCGCGGCCACGGGGTTCGGCATCTGCTGGGTCACGGCCGAGGTGGGGGAGAGGCTCTTCAAGAGGGAGGCCCTGGGAGGAGGGGACTTCAAGCTGCTCGCCGGCATCGGCGCCTGGACCGGCGCCCTAGGCGCCTTCGACTGCATGATGGTCGGCGCCTTCGCCGGCTCGGTCTACGGGATCTCGAGGATGGCGGCCGGGACGCTCAAGCGCTACGAGCCCATGCCGTTTGGCCCCTTCCTGAGCGCCGCGGCGGTCTTCAACTTCTTCGTGCTCCTGCCGTTCGGCTTCCCGTTCGCGCCTATCTGACCCCCAGTTCCCAAAGGGTCAGGCCTCCTTCCCTCAGGATCGGACGCCCCTGGACGGCCAGCAGGGTTCCCATGACGGAGAGGACCTCTCGGCCGTAATAGCCTTCCCGCTCGCCGTAGATGCCCAGCCCCTCGTTGACCAGGACATGGGTGACGCCCAGCCCTGAGAGGCGTCCCTCCAGCCCGGGCAGGTCGAGGCGGCGATATGCGATGAGGCTCTGGTTCACCGGATCGCCCCAGATGTAGTCCGCGTCGAGGTAGTAGCCCCTGATCTCGCGGAAGAGGAGGGTCCTGCTCCCTGGAGGCAGGAGCCGGGAAGCTTTCTTGAAGAACGCATAGTGGTCCAGGGACCTGCTGAGATAGGCCTGGGCCGGGGTCTTCTCCGGGGTGAGGCGCGACCTCAGGCCCAAGAAGGGGAACAGGGCGTTGTTCTGAGTCAGGGTCAGGCTGGGCCAGAGACCCAATGCCGTCATGGCGACAGCGGTCCAGGTTCTCCACGCTCCCCGGGCCGCGAGGCGGTCCGCTGCCCAGCCGGAAGCGAGCGCCATGCCCGGATAGCAGGCCATGGCGAACCTCCAAGCTTCCTGCTGGCGGCTGATGACGAGGAGATAGGGGAGGCCGGCGGCCAGGAGGAACTTCAGATCTTTGGGGAGGCGGGAGCCTGCGAGCAGGGCCCCGCTGAGGAGCGCTCCGAACGGGAGGAGGAGGAACTGGGGCCCATTGTTGAGGAGCAGGCCCAGGTCCCTTGGAAAGGACCAGAACACGCTGTTCTCGTAGGCCTTCAGCATGTCCCGGGCCGGGCCGTGGGTCAGGCCGTTGAGGAACGGCCAGAAAGGGTCGCCGGTCGCCGAGGCTGTTCGGAGGTACCAGGGGAGGCAGAAGAGCGAGGCGGCCAGGAGGTAGAGGCCCGCGGCTTTGAGCCTCGGCCAGGGAGCGCGTCTGGGAGCAGCCAGGCTGGTCCAGAGCGCCAGCGAGCCGGCCAGGACCAGGCCCGTGAGCTTGCAGGAGGCCGCAAGGCCTCCGAGGAGGCCGGCGAGGATCAGCCAGGACGGACCGCCATCTTCCTCGGCCCAGCGCCAGAGGCTGGCGCAGGACAGGAAATAGAACAGGGCCTGGCCCCCGTCGCTGTGCGCTGTCGGCGCCAGGGCCAGGACCACTGGCTGGCACGCGAGCATGGCCGCTCCGAGGAACGCGGCCCGAGATCCCAGGCGCGGCGCCGCCCATCGGTGGACGCAGAGTATCCAGACCGCGCTGACCCCGGCATGGAAAAGCCCTGGCCAGGAGTCCCTGCCGAGGGCCAGGGGGGCGGAGTAGAGGAGCTCCATGAGGTGGGGCCAGTGGCTGTGGAGCATCCAAGGCAAGTCGAGGATCCTGTTGGCCTGAAGGTAGAGCTTGGGCAGGGCCAGGTGATAGGCCAGCACGTCCCATTGGGTCGGCGGCGCCAGGCCCAGGATCAGGCAGTGCCAGGCGCAGAAGGCGAGCAGTCCCGCGACGCAGCCCTTCCAAGCAGGGGCTCCTCCGTCGGGTTCCCGGACCGGAATCGTGAGCCCCTCTCCGGGGGGGCCGAGCAGGCCCCAGCCGGCCAGGAGAAGGAGGGTTGCGGCGACGATGACGAAGACTTCAGGGCCAAGGCTGAGGAAGGTCCCGGCCAACAGCAGGCCTGTGCCTGCCAAGCCCATGCCGAGAGCCAACCCGAAAGGCCCTCCAGCGTCGAAGCCCAGGAGGCGGAGCAGGCCCCTGCCCGCGGCCGTGAGCAGGACAAGGGCGACGCCGAGCAAGGCGAGGGCCAGGGCCGCGGCCGCGACCGACGCGGCGGCGCTGCCCGCGTCCACGCGGTCTGGGCCGCCGAGGATGTAGCCGAGGACCCCGGCATTGCGTCCGATGACGAGGACGAGGAACGTCGCGGCAGCGGTCCAGGCTCCGGGGCTCCGGGTCTTCATCCCAGGGCAATCATATCAGTCCGCGAACCTGGTCTTCTACTCCAAGTCCTCTAAGGGATCCTTTCCGCGGCTTGAGCATCCTTGCCAAGCCGGGCGTGGGGTGTCTCCTGGATTTTTCAGAATGCCCGGGGAGGGTTTTGCATTCAATCGTGAACCAAGCAATATAATCGTGCCATTCCCTCGAATCTGGCCTCTGGCAGGCGATGCGACAAAACTCCCGACGGAGGTTCTAAAAAACACGGAACAGGCTGAAGCGCACAGGCCTACTCAGGGGTATTTCCCGGACCGTGGGATGACGCGGAAGAGGACGGTCCCATGAGGGCCGCGTGCCGTCTCCGTCAGGCCGAAGGATCCGAAGAAGGCTCTCCAGTCCCCGATCGCCAGGGTCCTCGAGGTCACGAAGACCGGCTCTCCGGCCTTCTCCAGGCCGGCGATGCGCTCCGAGAGGCTCGCCTCGCGTCCCTGGTAGTAGCGGATGTTGAGGG
>JBAZSR010000277.1:0-3880 GCA_041662295.1 Elusimicrobiota bacterium
AGGCTTCCCGGTCCCAGTCGAGGCCGCAGCCGAGCCGCTCGAGCTGGCCGAGGATGGTCTTCTTGCAGTCGCTGGACCATTCCTGCATCTTGGCGACGAACGGCTCGCGGCCGACGTCGTGGCGGGGCTTGCCCTCGGCCTTGAGCTGGCGCTCCATGACGTTCTGGGTCGCGATGCCGCCGTGGTCGCAGCCGGGAACCCAGCACACGGCCCGGCCGTGGAGCTTGTGCCAGCGCACGAGGATGTCCTGCAGTGTGTTGTTGAGGGCATGGCCGAGGTGAAGGGCGCCGGTCACGTTCGGGGGAGGGATGACGACCACGAAGGGCCTCTCCTGGCCCTTGGGGGCCTGGAGTCCGCCATCGCCGGAGGGGCTGGGGGCCGTCGAGCCGAAGAGCCGGCTCACGCGCCACGCGGCGCACCACTTCTTCTCGACCGGCTGGGGATCGTAGGTCTTCTCGAGCATGGTCAATGGAACCTCGCCTTGATCTTCTTCGCCAGGGCCTTGCCGCTCATGCGGCCGCCGCAGGTCCGGACGCCGCCGCCTCCGCGAAGGGCGCGACGAACTCCCGGGCGACGACATTGGCCAGGAACAAGCCCTCCCTGGAAAGCCGCATCCTGCCGTCCTCGACGACGATGAGCCGCCGCCGCCTGAGGGAGTCCAACTCCGGGCCGAAGTCGGCCCGGGCCTCGGGCCCGAGCGCGGTCCCGTTGATGAGCCTCAGGCCCAGCATCAGGGTCTCCCCGAGCTTCTCCTTGCCGGAGAGCGTCTCGCGCTGACCGACGGGGCGCTTGCCGTGGAGCGCGGCCTCGCAGTAATCGTCGAGGTCCGGGATGTTGGTCGAGCGCTCCCCGCCCAGGTGCGAGGCCGCGGCCGGGCCCAGGCCCAGGTAGTCGCCGTTCTCCCAATAGATCCGGTTGTGCCGGCACTCGCGGCCGGGCAGGGCGAAGTTGGATATCTCGTAGTGATGGTAGCCCGCGCCCGTGAGGAGCTCGATGCCGAGCTCGAACATCTCCCGCCCGAGGTCCTCGTCGTGGGACACGCCGAGCCTTCCAAAGGGAGTATCCTCGTGCACGTCGAGCCCGTAGGCGGACACGTGCTCAGGACGCAGGTCCAGGACGGCCGCAAGGCTCCGGCGGAACCCCGCGAGGGACTGGCCGGGCAGGCCGAACATGAGGTCCACGCTCAGGGCGAAGCCCGCGGACCGGGCGAGCTGGAAGGCCCGCAGGAAGTCCGCGAAGCGGTGCCGGCGGCCGATGCGGCCGAGCAGCCGGTCGTCGGTCGTCTGGAGGCCCAGGCTCAGGCGCGTGACGCCGCCGCGCCGGAGGGCCGCGGCCTTCTCGTGCGTGAGGCTCTCCGGGTTGGCCTCGACCGTGGCCTCCTCGAAGGACGCCCCGGGATAGCGGCGCCGGACGAGGTCCAGCAGACGGCCGAGCTCATGGGCGGAGAGCTCCGTGGGGGTGCCCCCGCCGACGTAGAGCGTGGTTGGCCGCAGGCCCGGACGCATACGCGCCTCGGCCTCGAGCGCCGAAAGATACCGGCCGACGCTGCCGCCCCGCCCGGGGTAGGAGACGAAGTCGCAGTAGCCGCACTTCCCCGAGCAGAACGGGACGTGGATGTACAGCCCGGCCGTGCTCAATTCTTCTTGATGAACATCGAGATCACGTCCACCGGCACCGGGAAGATGGTGGTGGTGTTCTTGTCGACCGCGATCTCGGAGAGCGTCTGCAGATAGCGCAGCTGGATGGAGGCCGGGTCGGCCGACAGGACCTTGGCGGCCTGTCCCAGCTTCTCGGAAGCCTGGAGCTCGCCCTCCGCATGGATGATCTTGGCGCGCCGCTCGCGCTCGGCCTCGGCCTGCTTGGCCATGGCCCGCAGCATCTCCTGGGCGAAGTCCACGTTCTTGATCTCCACGTTGGCGACCTTCACGCCCCAGGGCTCGGTGTGGGCGTCGAGCTCCTGCTGGAGCGCGACGTTGAGCTTGTCGCGGTGCGCGAGGATCTCGTCGACCTCGGACTTGCCCAGGATGGAGCGCAGGGCGGTCTGGGCGAGCTGGCTCGTGGCGTAGAGATAGTTGTTGACCTGCAGGACCGCCTTCTGGGGGTCCACGACCCTCATGAACACGACCGCGTTGACCTTGATGGAGACGTTGTCCTTGGTGATGACGTCCTGCGGGGGCACGTCGAGGACCTCCGTCCTCAGGGTCACGAGCTGGCCGCGCATGATGCCCGGCACCACGATGATGGGCCCCGGGCCGCAGACCTTCCAGAGCCTGCCCAGCACGAAGACCACCACGCGGTCGTACTCATTGACCAGCTTGACGGACATGAACGCGGCCACGACGAGGATGACGAGGATGGACGACGTGCTCTGGAACATTGCTCTTGGACCTCCGTCGAAAGATGTTGGGGAGATTCTCCCAAATATCCCCCCCCCGGGGCAAGGACGAAGGGTGGACGAAGGGTGTCACACCTCAACTTATGGAACTTATTTCCTAAAAATAAGTTTCATAAGTTGAGGTGTGACACCCTGATTATGCACAATCCCTCCATGAGTTTCCGCTCCGGCTTCGTGGTGCTCGCGGGCAGGCCCAACGCGGGCAAGTCCACCCTGTTGAACGCCCTGCTCGGCTCCAAGCTCTCCATCGTCTCGCCCAAGCCCCAGACCACGCGCCACAAGATCCTCGGCATCGTGAACGGACCCGACTTCCAGATCTGCCTCCTGGACACCCCCGGACTCCTCGTCGGCGCCCAGGACGGCCTGCGCCAGACCCTGCTCAAGACCGCGCGGGGCGCCATCCGCTCCGACGCGGACGCCGTGGTGCTCATCGTCGAGCCCCAGGCTCCGGACGCGGAGTTCATCGCGGAACTCTCGGCCCTGAGGAGCCCTGACATCCCGCTGGTGGTGGCGATCAACAAAACGGACCTGGGGACCAAGGGGCTCGATGCCGTGGAGGCCGCCTGGGCCGGGGCCTCCGCCGGGTCCGCGGCGCTCTCCCCCAAGGCCGTGGTCCGGATCTCGGCCTTGACAGGCGCGGGAGTCCCGGCCCTGCTCGAGACCATCAAGGGACTCCTCCCCGAGGGCGAGCCCTACTACGACCGGGGACAGCTCTCCGACCGCTACGAGCGGTTCTTCGTCTCCGAGATCATCCGGGAGAAGATCTTCGAGCTCTTCGAGGAGGAGGTCCCGCACGCAGCCGCCGTGCAGATCGAATCCTTCAGCGAGTCCAAGGGCCGGCCGGACGAGATCATGGCCACCGTCTTCGTGGAGCGCGACACGCAGAAGGGCATCCTCATCGGCAAGGCCGGCAGGATGATCCGGGAGCTGCGCGAGCGCTCGACCGCGGCTATCGAGCCGTTCCTCGGCCGGAGGGTCCGGCTCGAGCTCACCATCAAGGTCCGCAAGGACTGGCGCAAGGACCCCCGCTCCATCAAGGAATTCGGCTACTCCGGCGCCGGCGACTGAGCGCGCCCTCGGCGCCCGAGACGTCCGCGGCGTCCGCGGTCTGCTCAGCAGTCAGAACTCAGCAGGCAGTTGTCAGCAGGCATGGGGAGGACCGCTCAAGGGGACGCATCCCAGGAATTGGCCAGTATAGTGGCCAATTCCTGTTTTGACGCCTGACGCTCGTTCCGGCTGAATCGCCTGACGCTCGTTCCGGCTGAATCGCCTGACGCTCGTCCCAACTCTCGAAGACCGGCACCCCACACAAATCCGCGAGCGCTGCCTTCTGGAGTTATCCCCAAACATCGCGCAAAAGGGTCTGACAAATTTAATTGGTTGATAATTGGGTAGCCCTGCAGGCGATATGAGGGTGCATCCTGATGTGCTGAGTTGCCCAAAGTTTTAGTGCTTTCGGTGACCTGAGACCTCGCGTCTGGCGCA
>JBAZSR010000278.1:0-3856 GCA_041662295.1 Elusimicrobiota bacterium
TCCTGCCCCTGCGCTTCCTGCCCTACTACGAGTACTTCGAGAACTGGCGCATCCTGTCCTACAGCCGGAACATGCTCAACGTCTTCGACAAGCTCAACGCCCCGCAGACGCACTTCATCCGCAAGGAGCGCATCGAGCGCTGGTTCTCCCCGTCGGAGTTCCAGGACATCCATATCTCGCCATACAAGGGAGTGAGCTGGCGCGGCTCCGGGACGAAGAGGTAGGGATGGAGGGGCACGGCCTTGGGACGATGAACCGAGAGATGCAGGGAGCCTCGGGCTATTACGACTGGCTCGCCGAGACCCTGCGTCCCCTGGCCGGGCGCCGCATCCTCGAGGTCGGCCCGGGCTTCGGGGACATGGCCGAGCGCCTGGGCGGCGCCTCGGAGAGCTATGTCGGGCTGGACAACTCCGAGGAGGTCGTCGCCCACCTGGCCGCGCGCTTCAAGGGGCGCTCGCAGTTCCATTTCATCCTGGACAAGGACCTCGGTGCCGCCAGCCTGGCCGCGCTCAAGGAGCGACGCCTCGATACGGTCATCGCCCTGAACCTGCTCGAGCATCTGCCGGTCGAGAGGACGGCGCTTCGGCTCTGGTCCGAGGTCTGCCCCGGCGGGAGGCTCCTCGCCTTCGCCCCGGCCCTGCCTTTCCTCTACGGAAGCCTGGACGAAGGGGCCGGCCACTACCGGCGCTACACCCGCAAGACGATGAGGGGCATCCTGGAGAGCGCCGGGGTGGAAGTCGAGAGTGTCCGCTACTTCAACGCGGTCGGGGCGCTCGGCTGGTTCGTCTCCGCCCGCATCCTGCGCCAGAAGATCGGCGGCTCGGGGACGGCGGGCCTGGTCCGCTTCTACGACCGCTTCGCCCTGCCTCTAGCCCGTTTGAGCGACCCACTACTGAGCCTCTTCTGGGGCCAGTCAGTCCTGGCGGTCGGCCGCTTCCCTTAGAACCTCTTCGAAATCCGCACCGAGCGGGGCCTCCAGCGTCATCGCCTGCCCGTCTGGGTGGAGGAACTGCGCCTTGAAGGCGTGGAGCATCAGGCGCGGGGTTCCGCCGACCGGGCGCTCCTTTCCATAGACGGTGTCCCCCAGGATGGGGTGGCCGGCGTGGTAGAGGTGTACGCGGAGCTGGTGGCGCCGGCCGGTGTGCGGTTCGGCCTCGAGCAGAGTGGAGGAGGCGTGGCGGGCGAGCACCCTCAGTGTGGTCTGTGCCGGCTTGCCCTCCGGGTGGACTCCCATGCGCCCGGAGCCGAACTCCTTGATGGGGGCTTTGATGAGCGCGTCCTCAGCGACCACTCCCAGGACGAGGGCCCGGTAGGTCTTGCGCACCTGCCGCTTCGCGAACTGGGCGCAGAGCCCGCGGTGGGCCTCGGCGTCCTTCACGAAGAGGACGAGCCCGCTCGCCTCGCCGTCGATGCGGTGGACGACGAAGAGCTTGGCGCCCGTGTGACGCTCGGCCTCGGCTTGGAGGGTCTCGCCCTTTCCGGGTCCTCGCCCCGGGATGACGAGCTGGCCCGCGGGCTTGTCGAGCGCGATGAGCCGGGCGTCCTCGAAGATGATCTTCACTGCGGCCCGCTCAGCGGTTCCGTCGGCTTGAAGGCCGCGTCGCGCAGGACGATCTGCCCCTGACGGGCGAGGTCCATAGCCCGACCCAGGATCCTGGCGGCTTCCTGAGGCGCGTGGAAGCCCTCGGAGTTCTCGGCGCAGACGAAATCCACCATGAACTGGGACTTGCGCTGAAGGTCTCCCGCCCAGGCGAAGGCCGGGTCCTTGCGGCCCTGATCCTTGGCTTTCTTGAGGTCGCCGATGAGCGCAACCACCGCGTCCATCGCCTCGCCGCGCAGGCGCTCGTTCTTGGCCTGGATGGCCTCGACCCGGGCCTTCAGCTCTTCCTCGGGGGACTTGTGGCAGGTCTGGCAGGCGCGGTTGATGTTGAGGAGCGGGCTGCGCACGTGGTGGTCGCTGATCTTCATGGCGCCCTCGCGCTTGTAGGGCATGTGGCAGTCGGCGCAGGCGACCCCCGCGCGGGCGTGGATGCCCTGGTTCCACAGCTCGAACTCGGGATGGCGGGCCTTGAGGGCGTTCGCCCCGGTGTCGGCGTGGACCCAGTCCTGGAACTTGTCCTTGTCGAGGTGGGCGATGGCGTCCTCGACCGTCAGGCCCTTCGTCCAGGGGTAGACCAGCCGCTTGTCGGGCTTGCGGAAATAGTAGTTCACGTGGCACTGTCCGCAGACGAAGGAGCGCATCTCCTGGCGGGACGCCATGAGGTTGGGGTCGTAGTCCTTGGTCCCCTGGGAAGCCTTGAGAGCCTTGATGCCTTCGAGGAAGCCGGGGCGGGTGACGCGCAGGGCCATCGTCTTGGGGTCGTGGCAGTCGATGCAGGAGACCGGGTGGCTGACGAGCTTGCGGGCCTCGGTGTAATGCAGGGCGTTCATCTTCGAGAAGCCCTTCATGAGGTCGCCATCGCCAAGCTTCCGGTAGGGCACGACCACGGAGGCGTGGCAGTGGATGCAGGTGCCCGGCGGGTCGGCCTTCTGCCGTCCCGTGTAGGTCTGGTCATCGAGCATGTAGGCGTGCCCGCGGCGCTCGCGGAAGTCCACGGCGAAGGAGTAGCCGGCCCACATCGTCTTCAAACGAGGGTCCGCCTCGATCTTGGAGCGGGAGACCGACTTCCGCGGGTCCTCCGTCGTGGGCACGCGTGAGACCGCCTCGCTGCCTCCGAAGCGCGTCGGCCGCATCTCGCTCGTGCGCTTGTACCCGTCGTATTGGAACGGGAAGTCCTTGCCCCAGACCGCCGGGTCCTCCGTCTCTTCGTCTAGATCGACGACGCGGAAGAAGGGGTTCTTGGCCTCCTGCTTGCGCTCGAAGATGTTGATGAGCAGGGCGGTGACGCCCGCGGCCGCGACGGCGGCGAGGGCGGCCGCGATGAGGGCGGCTTTGGCGCGGTTCTTGAAATCCATCAGTGTCCCACCTCGGAGTGGCAGCGCAGGCAGTCGAGGGCCTGCGCTTTGGGGTAGCGGCCGTCCACCGCGTGGACGATGTCGCTGTGGCAGCGGCGGCAGTTCGCAGCCGCGATGGAGCGGTTGCGCTTCCTGATCTGGATGTTGTCCGGGTACGCCCCGGTCGTGAAATAGAAGGAATGCCAGAAGCCGTTGAGGCCCTTGGTCTCGTACTTGCCGACGAGGTTGTGGGGGGTGTGACAGTCGTTGCAGACGGCTGCCGCGTGGTGGGTGGATTTCACCCAGCCGTCGTACTCCTTGTTCATGATGTGGCAGTTGTCGCAGACCTTCGGGTCGTTGCTGATGTAGGAGGTCCCTTTGGCGTAGACGAAGGTATAAGTGCCGATGCCCATGCCGGCCCCGGCCAGGGCGGCGAACAGAAGGAGGACGGTCTTCTCAGCGGTCATAGTCGAGTCCGAGGAGCGATTCTACTTTTTTCGCGTGAATCCTTTTTCAGGTTCCTGCATCTAACAGGCAGGAGGACGAAGCCATGACGATACTGGATGCGGACACCCGGGCGGAAGTGAAGCGGCGGCTCTCGGGCCTAGAGGGCCCGGTTACGCTGACCCTGTTCAAGCTCGGGCCTGGAGGCTCGACCAGCGAGACATTCGAAGACCTGGCGCTCGAGCTGGCCCGGCTCACGGACAAGATCGTCCTGCGGATCTTCGACTTCCGAGTGGACGCCGCCAAGGCCCGGGAGTACGGGGTCGACCGCGCGCCGGCCCTAGTGGTGGAGAGTCCCTCCGGGGCCAAGGCCCGCTACTTCGGCCTGCCCGGGGGCTACGAGTTCATCGCTCTGCTCGAGAATATCCAGGACTCCGCGGCGGGGCGCGCAGAGCTTTCCAAAGACACCCGGCGCAAA
>JBAZSR010000279.1:0-3832 GCA_041662295.1 Elusimicrobiota bacterium
TCGAGCGCGTCATCCTCCACGTCGGCTTCGCCGTGATGGCGGGCCTGCTGTTCAAGCTCGACACCGCCGCGGTCTGGGCCAACCTCGGCCAGGTGGGCTGGGGCTTTGCGGTCCTGGTCGTGATCCACCTCGTGGACCACGTCATCAACGCCCAGGCCTGGAGGCTCTCCTTCAACCCCTCCGAAGGCCGCGCCGTGCCGTTCTGGCGTCTGGTGGCGGTGCGCATCGCGGGCGACGGGGTCAACTACCTCACGCCGAGCGCGACCATCGCCGGCGAGGTGGTGCGGCCCGGCATGCTCGGGGACGAGGTCCCGTCCGAGGCGCGCGTGGCCAGCGTGGTGGTGGCGAAGTTCACCCAGTCCCTGGGCCAGGCCCTCTTCATCCTGACAGGCATCGTGTTCGTGGCCGCAGCGCGCATCCCCGTGGCCGACGAGTTCAAGGGCTGGTTCTACGCCGCGGTGGCGTGCCTGACAGCGGTCTTCACGTCCCTTGTCCTCTACGCGGTCCTGGCGCGCAAGAGCCGGGAAGAGGCCTCCGCGCCCGGCGCGGACCTCCGCCCGGACACGGAGCGCTCGGGCTGGAGCCTCAAGTCCTTCAAGCGCCAGATGGGGGTCTACTTCCGCAGGCACCCGGGCCGGTTCATCGGGTCCATCATCTTCTTCGCCCTGGGCTATGTCTGGGGCACGGTCGAGGCGTTCCTCATCTGCCGTTTCCTCGGCCTGCCCATCACCGTGACCATGGCTTACGCCATCGAGGTCCTCTCCTCCGCCTTCGACGGCGCCTTCTTCATGGTGCCGGCCAAGATGGGGACCACGGAGGCGGGCAAGACCGCCATCTTCGCGGGCTTGGGCTACCCGGCCGCGACCGGGTTCGCCTTCGGCGTGGTCAGGCACCTGCGCGAGCTCGTCTGGGCCGCGTTCGGGTTCGCCCTGTTTTCGGCCCACCGCAGGACCGCCGAGGCCGTCAAGGCCAAGACCGGCCGGCGCGAGCCTGAGGCCGCGGCGGTCCCCTAGGGCTTGTGGCCGGCGGTCTCGCCCTCTTCGCGCTTTCCGTCCTGGTGTTCCTGCCGAGCCTCTTCAACGGCTTCGCGCTCGACGACCTGTTCTACATCGTCCACAACCCCGGCCTCCGGGACCCTGGGCAGTGGCCGAGGCTCCTCTACGACCACTCGGTCCTGCTTTCAGAGCGCTCCCTTTCCCGGCTCATCTGGCGGCCCCTGCTGGGCCTGAGCTACGGGCTCAACGGCCTCCTCGCCGGGCCCGAGCCATTCTGGTTCCACCTTCACGACAGCCTCCTGCACGGGGCCAACACCCTGCTGGTCCTGGCCTTCCTGCGCCGGTTCAGCGGCAGGGGGCCGCACGCCTGGGCCGGGGCAGTCCTGTTCTGCCTGCATCCTGTCCAGGCGCAGAGCGTGGCCTATGCCGGGTCCAGGCCGAGCCTGCTCTCCCTCTTCTTCTGTCTCGGCAGCCTCCTGCTCCACGCAGGGCCCGGCCGCGAACAGCGGCCAGGCCCCGGCGTCAGGGCCTGGAGCGTCGGGGCCTTCTGCCTCGGCCTTCTCTGCAAGGAGTCCTCCCTCTTCCTCCTGCCCGTGCTGGCAGCTTTCGAGTGGCGCGAGGCCGTCCCCCGCGACGGGGTCCTGCCGGCCTTGAAGCGCCTGGCGCCCTTCGCGCTCGCGGGCCTGCTCTACCTGCTGGCCAGGGGCGCGGTGCTCGGCCTTGTCTCCCAGCGGGGGCCTTGGGGAGGCGATTGGCTGATGCATTTCCAGCTCGCCAGCCACGGGCTCTTCAAGACGGTGTCCCTGGCGTTCTGGCCCGCGGACCTCAGGGAGCCTTACGGGTTCCTCCTCTCCCGTGGGTTCCTCGCTGAATCCGTGCTCATGGCCGCGTGCCTTGTCCTAGCCGCCGGGGCGGCGTGCTGGGGCGCCCTGCGGCGCACGCTATGGGGCTTCGCCCTTTTCTGGTGCCTGGCGGCGCTCCTGCCGGTCTCCAACATCGTGCCCTTCGGCGCCTTGGCCGCGGACCGCTACCTCTACGCGGCCATGGCCGGCGCTGCCCTGCTTGCCGCCTGCATCCTCAAGGGGAGGTTGGACCGCCGGGTCACAGCCGCGGCCGCGCTCCTGGCCGGGGTCATGGCGTTCGCCTGCGCGGAAGCACAACTGCAGTGGCGCAGCGGCTTCGTGCTCGCGTCCGAGGCCGAGGCCGCGGCGCCCAGGGACCCCTATCCCGCCCTGAGGCTGGCCAGCCACTACACCGAGTGGAGGATGCTGGGCCGGGCCGAGGAGCTCTCGGTCCGGGGGCTCGCGGCCGAGGCTCCTCCGGACGTCCGGCGCCTGGCCCTGCGCAGGCTCGCCGTGATCCGCATGACCGGAGGCCGCTTCGCCGAGGCGCGGGAGACGCTCCTGGCGTGCCTCGAGAGGGAGCCCAACCAGCGGGGCGTCCTCGACCTGCTGGCACGGTGCAGCATCGCCTTGGGAGACGAAGCCGGGGCCAAGGGCTACCTTGTCAGGGCCGCGGCCCTGCCATGACCGCCCCTGCGCAAAAAACCGCCCCGAGCCCGTTCTCGGGACCCGGGGCGGCCTAGCCAGCCCCTGCGTCGGCTACGGCAGAAGGTCGTCGGTGCAGGCCTGCAAGCTGCAGGAGAGCGTGCCCGGCGGCGCGGAGTAGGTGACCACGTAGCCCCCGTAGACGGCCGGGGTCGGCGTGTTGCGGGTCAGCGTGATGGACCATGCGGGCGTGGTCGTTGGGGTCGGCGCCGACGCCGAGAAGTACTTCATGCTGCCCAGGTTGACGTCGAACGAGGTGACGACGCTGGCGTAGGTCCCGTTCTTGGCGAGGTAGCGCTCCTGCGCGCCCTTCAAGCCCGCGATCCACTGCATGGACTCGGCGAACTTGCCCTTTTCCACGACCTTGAAGTACTGGGGCACCGCGACCGCCGCCAGAATACCGATGATGAGCACGACGACCAGCAGTTCGATCAGGGTGAAGCCTCTCAAATTCCTCTTCATTTCGCTACCTCCAAGAAGCGGCAGCCGCGCCGCCTGTTACCATAGTATAGACTCTTGGTCTGGATAAGGTGTGGGGAAGTTGTGTGCGAGTTGTGAATTCCCTATAATGGCCGGGTGCCCAGGATCCTGATGGTCGAGGACGAGGCATGCATCATCGAGGCCGTGGAGAAGACCCTGGCCTCCGCCGGGAACTTCGCGCTGACCGCGGTGCGCGACCCCGCGAAGGTCCTGCCGGCCGTCATCAGCGGGAAGCCCGACCTCATCCTCCTCGACATCCGCCTGCCCGGCTCGGACGGCCGGCACATCCTCAAGGCCCTCAAGGAGAACGCGGCCACGCGGAGCGTGCCGGTCATCTTCCTGACCGGCATGTCCGGGGAGGGCGACAAGGTCATCGGGCTGAACATGGGCGCCGACGACTACGTCGTGAAGCCCTTCGGGGCCATGGAGCTCATGGCCAGGATCCAGGCCGTCCTGCGCCGGGTCCGGCCGCACGCCAGCCTCGAGGCGGTGAGCATCGGCGGCCTGAAGCTCGACGTCTCGAGCCGCACCGCCAGCTTCAAGGGAAAGTCCCTGCGCCTTCAGCCCAAGGAGTTCGAGATCCTGTTCCTCCTGGCCTCCCAGCCCGGCCGGGCGCATACCCGCGGATGGCTCATCGACAACACCTCGTCCTACGGCATGCCCGTGGGCACCCGGAGCCTCGACACCCACATCAAGAACATCCGCCGCAAGCTCGGCGCCGGCGCCGGTCTCATCGAGACCGTCCCGAAGGTCGGCTACCGCTTCGTGCCCCCCCATGAGCGGCTCTAGGGCCGCGGCCCCCCTCTCCTC
>JBAZSR010000280.1:0-3828 GCA_041662295.1 Elusimicrobiota bacterium
CCTTCGTGAGAGTCTCTCCTTGAGCTCCAGTCTTTGCGCGGCCGTGGGCCAGGAAAAGCAGGTCCGCTGGGACCTGTCTTGGGGGGTGCCGACGATGGCGCCGGCCTGCAAGCCGGCTACGATCTTCGCCAGCAGTCTGCCGGCCTCGGCATCCGCCTTTCCGTCCAAGGATTCCGGGTCATCATCGGGCCCTACGGCAATGGGGGTCTGGCCCAGGATGTCGCCGGTGTCGAGCTCCGGGTCGAGGCGGTGGATGGTCACCCCCACCTCTTTTTCGCCGTGATAGAGGGCCCAGAAGATGCTCTCGAGGCCCGCATAGCGGGGCAGGAGGCTCTTGTGGATGTTGAGCCCGGTCACCCGTGGTATCGTGAGGATGTCGGGCTTGAGGATCCTAGTGTTGGCTGCCAGGAGGATGTCCGGCCGCAGGCCGCCCAGGATGCGGGCGCACTCAGGGCTGTTGTGGTCCGCGACCTGGTGGTAGGCGATTCCCCGGCTGGAACAGAACGAGGAGAGAGATTCGGAGGAGGCCCCTCCCAGGACCTGGGCCCAGGCGCGCTTGAGGATCGCGGCCCAGCCATGGCGGCTTGCCTGGTTGAGCAGGCCCTGGACCGGGCCCTTGGCAAAGACCAGGTTCTGCCAGGGTTCCCCCACCACGGCAAGGACCGGGAGTCGGGCTTTAAGCAGGGAGTCGATCGCGATCCTGGCCGAGGCGCAGCGGCCTTTGCGGGTCAGGACCACCACGCGAATGGGCACGCTAGGGCCGTCAGGCATGTGCCTGATAAGTCGGGACCAGTCCGGCCAGGGCCTTCAAGGCGGCCGCAGGGTCGGCCTTGGCGCAGGCTGCCTCGATGGATGCGAGGGTGGCGGGGAACTCCTCGACGAGCCGGTTCTCCTTGCGCAGGATCAAGATGTCAGGGTGTCCCGAGCTCTCGTAGCCGGCCGGGTCCTCCATGAGCTCTTCATGGAGCTTCTCTCCGGGCCTCAGGCCCGTGACCGTGATCTCCATGTCTTTCCCAGGGGTCAATCCTGAGAGCAGGAGGAGGTTCTTGGCCATGTCCATGATGCGCACAGGAGTGCCCATGTTGAGGATGAACACCTCTCCGGGCCTTCCGAGGGAGAAGGCTTCAAGCACGAGTTGGACCGCTTCCTCCACGGTCATGAAGAACCGGGTGGCCTCCGGGTGGGTCACCTGGAGGGGTCCGCCGGCCGCCATCTGCCTGCGGAAGAGCTCCAGGACCGAGCCGGAACTGCCCAGGACGTTGCCGAAGCGCACGGCCGAGAAGCGGGTCTTGCTCTTCTGGCTGAGATGGAGGATGGCCAGTTCCGCGGCGCGCTTGGTCGCGCCCATGATGCCGGCCGGCCGGACCGCCTTGTCCGTGGAGATGAGGAGGAAGCTCTCTGCGCCGTGCTTGTCAGCCGCCTCGGCGACGCGATAGGTGCCGAGAAGATTGTTCGAGAGGCCTTCCACGATGTTGGATTCGAGCTGGGAAACGTGCTTGTGCGCCGCGGCATGGAACACGACCTGGGGCTTGTCGCGCTCGAAGAGCTCCCGCAGGAGGGCCCGGTCCCTGATGTCTCCCAGGATGGCGACGACCTCGGTCTCCGGGCTTCTGTGACTGAGCGCGTCGTTCTCAGCGTAGAAGAGGGAGGTGGCGTGGTTGTCGAGCAGGATGATCCGTGCCGGCTTGAAGCTGAGGCATTGGCGGCTGAGCTCTCCTCCGATGGTCCCCCCCGCGCCGGTGATGAGCACGGATCTGCCTTTGAGGGACGCGGCGATGCGGTCGAGCTCGAGGCGGACGACCTTCCGGTTCAGGAGGTCGGCCGGCATGGCCTTGCGCAGTTGGAGCGAGGCTCCCGGCGAGGTGAGCATCTCGCTGAGGGTGGGCGCGATCTTGAGCTCGGGCTTGGTCTCCCGGTCGGCCAGGGATTCGGCGATGGAGCGCACGACCTGCCCGCGCCGGTCCTCGATGGTGACCACGATCTCCTGGATGTTCTCCTTGTCGAGGATCGGATTGAGGCTTTCGAGGCCTCCGAGGACCGGACAGCCGTGGATGCTCAGTCCCCATTTTTCCTTGTCGTCGTCGAGGAAGCCGGCCACGCGGTAGGCAGCGTCAGGGGCGTTGAGCATCTGCCGGGCGATGCTCTCGCCCAGCGAGCCCGCGCCGATGAGAAGGACTCCCTTGCTGTCCGCCCCGAAGCTGCGGGGGATGAGCACGAGGTTCTTGGCAAGGCGGATGCCGAAGCGGATGCCGCCCACGAAGAGGAAGACGAGGATGGGGTGGATGATGAGCACTGACCGTGGGTACCACCCTCCGTGGCGGAGGAACAGGATGAGGGCGCCTGTGACGATGGCGCTGGCAGCCACGGCCTTCATGATGTTGATGAGGTCCGAGAAGCTCGAGAAGTAGTAGATGCCTCGGTAGAGACCGAAAGAGAACGCTCCTGCCGCATAGACGAAGGGAACGACCTTGATGGTCTGGAACAGGATGTCGGGAAAGGGGTGCTCGATCTGAAAATCGAAGCGCAGGAGGAAGGCCAGGTAGTAGGTGGCCAGGACCACGATGACATCGAGGAGCATGACGCCCAGCCGGCGAGGGTTGACCTTCTGGCTCATCAGGGGTGATTATAGATTATTGCGGCCCGGCCCTAGTGGTCCACGCCAGAGCGGGAGAGGACCCTCAAGCCTGTCAGGAAGAGGATCTTGAGGTCCAGCCAGAAGCTCTGTCGTGCAAGATAAAAGGCGTCGAATCCGACCTTGTCAGGGATGCTGAGCTCATCCCTGCCATTGACCTGCGCCCAACCCGTGAGTCCGGGAACCAGTCGATGGACCCCTTTGGAGGTCCGCAGGGCCACGAGATCATTCTGGTTGTGCAGCGCGGGTCTGGGGCCCACGAAGCTCATGTCGCCTTTAAGGATGGTGTAGAGCTGGGGAAGCTCGTCGAGGCTCGAAAGCCGCAGGAAGCGGCCAAGGGGCGTCACATACCGGTCCGGCTGGGCCAGAAGATGAGTCGCGACCTCGGGCACATCGAGCCGCATGGTCCGGAACTTGGGCATGCGGAAGAGCTTGTTGTCCTTTCCGACGCGGTCCGACCAGTAGAGGACCGGACCCCGGGAAGTGGCTTTGACCAGGAACGCGATCAAGGCCATGGGCAGGGCCAGGACCATGAGACAGAAGGCTGCCAGGATGATGTCGAAGAGCCTCTTCATCGGCATTCTCCGACGAACCAGCGGCCAGTTTCCCGAAGCCCCTCTTCCACGCTGAAAGGCGGCTTCCAGCCGAGCTCGGAGCGTATCCTGCCGCAATCGAGGACCAGGGAGCCTGTGAGCCTGTCCAGGTCCGAGGACCGGCCAAGGAGAACGCTGAAGGCCTTGAGCAAGGGAATCGGCAGGCGGAACAGCCTGGAGGGTTTCCGCGTGCAGGAAGCGATCAAGGCCGCCAGGTCAGGAGTGGAGAGGGGTTTGCTGTCAGCGACATGGAAGACCTTCCCTACTGCGCGAGGATGCTCCAGACACAGGGCCAGGCAGTGGACCAGGTTGCCGAGGTAGAGGATGCTCCTGGAATTCTCGATCCCCCCCAAGGGCAGGGGGACCCCGAGCTGGACGGCTTTGAAGAGCCGTGCCATGTTGGCTTTCATGCCAGGTCCATAGACCAGGGGCAGTCTGAGGATGACCAGTTCGAGGTTCGAGCGGGAGGCGACCTTTGTCAAAGCAGTCTCTGCCTCTGCCTTGGAGCGGCCATAACTGTCCATTGGCGCGTGAGTCTGGGATTCAAGCCAGGCCATGCCGGGAGAGGTCTCCTCTCCAAGGGCCTTGATCGAACTGACGAAC
>JBAZSR010000281.1:0-1326 GCA_041662295.1 Elusimicrobiota bacterium
TCCGGGCCAGGGCGTAGCCCCCGCCCGGGCCCCGCATCGAGCGCGCCAGGCCCGCGTGCACGAGGCGCTGGAGCACCTTCTGCAGGTGCGCGGCCGATACCTTGAGTTCTCCCGCGAGCTCGTGGACCGAACTCAGCCGGGAGGGCCGGCCCGCGATGAGCATCATGGCGTGGACGCCGATGGCGGCCGCTTCCGAGATGTTGAGGATGCTGGGCATGGTCGGTGCTCTCTCTTAACTGGTATTGTGGTATCAGTATACCATAATAAGGCAGCTCTGTCAACAGAATGCGGGGTCAGATCTTGAGATTTGAGTTTTCGCCAATGGACGTCGTCGCAGCGATAGCCAGCCTCAGGTCTTGGGAGTTGAGCTTTCGACGGACGAAAACTCAAATCTCAAGATCTGACCCCAGGCGTGCCAGGCGGGGCGGCGTGACCGCTGATCCAGTGGAAGAAGAACGGGTTAAGCTCCTCGTAGTAGCTCCTGAGGGAGGGCTCGGCCAGCTTGTTGAAGAGGGCCCAGTATTCCTTGATCCTTCGGGCCTCGTCGGCCGAAGGAGTCCGCTGGTTCGCGAAGAGGCGGCTGACGTCCTCGGTGGAGACGAGGAGCTTTGCGGCCAGGAGCTCGAACTCCTCGAGGGTGAGGCTGTCCGTGGACTCCGGCCAGCGCCGCGCAGCGACGAATGTGGGTGCGTCCCGCCCGCGGCCGCACGCCTCGACAGCGCCGCTCTCTCCGTTGAACACCGCCGAGCCCAGGGGCGCGAAGACCTCAGGCTGGCCGCCGGGGCCGCGGAAGAGGGGGTAGAAGAATACGCGGAACTCGCGGCCGTCCTTGCCTCCCGTGGGCACGGGCCAGGAGGCCGGCCATTCCAAGGGGATCTGGGTGTCGCACGGCGGCGTGGAGTGGAGCGAGCGCATGGCGGTCCGTAGGGCGCTTTCAGGGGGCGCCTGCTTGCGGCGGCAGGCCAAGGGGGCCAGGCCGAGGACGGCTGCCAGGCAGGCGAGGAGGAGCCTCTTCATTGCGGTTATGGTAACCAAGGGAACCGTGTCCCGTCAAGGCTAGGTCGAATGGCCCAGGCCTAGACAGGCCCCAGGACCCTTGGTCCAGGGGCCTAATCCGGCGTACAATTCAGGGGAGGCAGTATGCGCCGAGCACTGGCTTTGTTCCTTTGTCTGGCATTGCTCGATGCCGCGGCTGGGCCGGACCTCCTGGCAGCGGCGTCGGGGTACCGGCATCCCGTGCCTCCGGCTTCCAGCGCCGGCCCTGAGGACCCTGTCGCGGCCCTGGCCGGAGCCCTGTCGGACGCCCTTGCCTCTGCCCATGGCCCA
>JBAZSR010000281.1:1336-3803 GCA_041662295.1 Elusimicrobiota bacterium
GGGACTTGAGAACGACGCCTTGGACGCGGACCTCTCCCCGGCGCGCTCCGAGGCCGCGGCCGTGCTCCTGCGCTCGGTCTCGAGTCCGGGCTTGGTCCGCGAGCTCCGGAGGCACCTGCGGCGCCGGGCCTCGCATCCTGATGTTGGCCGGGCCCTGTCCCTGCTCAACGCCTGGGAGGACCTTGTGGCTGACCCTGGGGCGCGCGCCGGGCTCCTTGCCGGGCTTTCCGGCGCGGCTGACCTCGGCTCTTCCTTGGCCGGCGCCCCCGCTTCCGATGATTCGTCTTTGGCCGCTTCCGTGTCCTCTCCCTCCGCTGGCCGGCCCCTGGCCGCGGCCGCGACAGGCCGGACCGGGGTCCGCGTCCTGATTCCTCTCCTGGTGGTCCGGCCGCTCGCGGCCTATCAGCTGAGGCCCAATAACCTCGCTCCTCCTGGCAGGGCTCCACCACATCCCTTCCTTTCTTCCCGTTCCCTCCCTCCCGCGCAGCAAAGACCCTCCCGAAGCACCAGACCCGAGACAGACCGGACCGCTGGACCGGCATTTTCCCGCCATCCCCGCCCCGTGTTAGCGCGATCCCAGGCTGAGTCTCGATTTCCATTCCAAGACCGACGCGAGGAGGGTACAGCATGACGAAGGCATGCCGTGCGTTGAAGTCGGCGGCCGTGGCAATGGCCGTCTGTCTAGCGGCGAGGGCCGGCGCGGCCCAGGCCGGTGGGGCCCAGGAGGCGCGCGCCAAGGATTGGCCCGCGGGGCTCGCGGTCATCGAGGCCGAGGCAGCGGAACAGGTGCGGGCCTTGAAGCGTGAGACGGCGCGGCACCAGGCGGCCCTCGCGCTGGAGGGGGCGGACGCCCGCATCCAGGGCAGTTTCGGCGGCGGGCGAGTGTCGCTCGCCTACCAGCGTCAGAGCGCGGGCATGCCGGAGAGCGTCACGGGGTCCGTGGGCGGCCGCGACGTCCTGGCCTTCTTCGGACGGGAAGGAGAGAGCCTCGACGCTTACGTCGATGGTAAGGTTGGGACCTTTTTCGTCCAGGAGAACGGCTCGAGGTTCCGTTATCTGGGGCAGACCCACCGCCCCGATGATATCACGAGTGCGTACGTGGCGGAGCTCAAGATGGACTGGGACAAGGGGACGGTGGAGGGCATGGTCGATGGAGGGGACGTGAGCCTGCTCGTCGCCCGCCTTCAGGGTCAGGCGAGGGGCGTGGTCCGCTTCGTCGGCGTCGCCCAGGGGCAGCGGGTCGACCTCGAGGTCAAGCGCGTCCCGAAGGACCGGAATGTCCTGCGGGTCGCGGGCAGGATGAGCGGAGGGCCGGTGGATCTGGCCTTGACGGATATGAGCTGGCAGGAGTTCATGCGTTTCTTCTTTATATTCCTCATGGCGCCGCCGGCACAGGCCCGGCTATGAGGTCCGTAGAGGCCGGCGGTCGGACGCGCTTCGGCGCGAATCGGGATAGGAGGTGGGACATGAAGGTGGAGAAAGGTAGGCGGTGGACGAAGGCGCTGCTCGGTATCCTGGCCATGGGGCTGACGGTGAGCGCGCGCGCGAGCGTGCACGGGAAGGTGCAGAGCAGGGACTGGCCCACGGAGCTGGCCCGCATCCAGGCCGAGGCCAGGACGAAGGCCGAACAGGTCAAGAAGGACATCGCGAGCCGGCCGTCGATGGAGCCGCCCCGGGGGCAGATGTGGAACATCCGCGGGACGTTCAGCGGCAGGGAGGTGCTCCTGAGCTACAGCCCCGAGCGCGAGGAGATGTCCGGGGTCTCGGGCTTCATGGGACCCGACGAGGTGAAAATCGCCTACATGCGGGACAAGAGGCTGATCGTGGGCCTGCTCAACAGGAGCAGCGTGGACCTGGAGGTCAAGGACAACCGCACGGCCCTGACCTACACGGGCAACACCCGCGCCATCGAGGGCTACGACTTCGCGCGGCCCGCGAACCTCGAGATACGGTGGGTGGACGGCACGGTCGAGGGCGAGTTCGACGGGTGCAAGGTGAGCCTGTTCGTCACGTATCCCAAGGGACGCGGAGGCGCGGAGTACCATCTCGGCGGCATCGCCCAGATGAGCGCCGTGGACCTCTCGGTCGTCCGGACGGACGAGGGGCTGCGGGTCAGTGGAACGATGAACCGCGCCCCGGTCGACCTGCTCGTCAGGGGCATCAATTGGGCGGAGTTCCTGCGCTATCTCTTCATCTTCCTCGGAGAGACCAGGGCTCTGCCGAAGCCATGAGCACCGTGGACGCCGGGGCGTGGGCGAAGACCAGCGGAGGCGCGGTCCTGCTGCGCCGGTCCGCGAAGGGTCCGCGCATCCTGAGGTTCGGGAATCCCAGCGGGCCGTTCTTCGTGTGGCGGGTCGGAAGGACGCGGAGCGAGTCTCCGCGCCCCAAGTCGTGATCAAGGAGGCGACATGACACGCACCATCGTCGTGCTGGCCGTTGCCGTGGTCGGCTGGGAGTCACAGGGGGC
>JBAZSR010000282.1:0-3794 GCA_041662295.1 Elusimicrobiota bacterium
CGCCACGAGCTCGCCGCTCGAGGCGCCCTTGAGCTCCTCGCGCAGGAGGATGTTCTCGACCTCGAGCCGCCGCCGCTCCGCGGCGCGGCCGATGATGGCCATGAGCTCGGCGGGGGTGAAGGGCTTGGGCAGGACGTCGTAGGCCCCGAGCTTCATGGCGTCCACGGCCGAGGACACGGTGGCGTGCCCGGTGACCATGATCACGAGGGAGCCCGGAGAGATCTCCCGGACGGCCTTGAGGACCTCGAGGCCGTCCATGCCGGGCAGGCGCAGATCGAGGAGGACGAGGTCGAAGCCCCGGCCCCGCAGGGCCGCGAGCCCCGCGGCGCCGTCTTCGGCCTCGCGGACCTGGTACCCGCGCCGCGTCAGGAGCTGGCGGCAGGAGTCCCTCATGGACTCCTCATCGTCGATGATGAGGACGCTGACGGCCGGGGTCACGAGGATTCCGGCGCCCGGACAGGCAGGGCCACCGTCACCGTGGTGCCCCTGCCGGCCGTGCTGTCGACCCGGATGGCGCCGCCGTGCTTCTTGACGATGCCGTAGCTGATGGCCAGGCCGAGGCCCGTTCCCTTGCCGATGGGCTTGGTGGTGAAGAAGGGCTCGAAGAGGCGCTTGAAATTCTCCGGCGCGATGCCGCAGCCGGTGTCGGACACCACGACCTCGACCGTCGGCGCCTCCGGGCGGCGCCGCGTGGAGACCGTCAGCACCCCGCCCCGCTCCTCCATGGATTCGACCGCGTTGAGGATCAGGTTGAGCAGGACCTGCCGGATGCGGTCCGTGTCGAACGGGATGGCCGGCAGGTCCGGGGCGAGCTCCTTGACGAGGGATATCTTCTCGAAGAGGATCTGCCGGTGCACGAGCTCGAGGGTCTTGAGCACGATGTCGTTGAGGTCGCCCTCCTCCACCCGGGTGTCGGTCTCCCGCGCGAACTCGAGCAGGCCCCGGACGATGCGGCGGACCCGCTCGGTCTCCCGCGCGATCTTCTCCAGGTTGGACCTCCGGGGGTCCTCCGCCGGGGTGTCCTCGAGCAGGAGGTGGGTGTAGACGAGGATCCCGCCGAGGGGGTTGTTGATCTCGTGCGCCACGCCCGCGGCGAGGCGGCCGATCGTGGCGAGACGCTCGGTGCCCTTGAGGACCTCCTGGGCGTGGGCCTTGATCTGGTCGTCGCGGGACTTGATGGAATCGGCCATCAGGTTGAAGGTGCGGCCGAGCTCGCCGAACTCGCCGCCTGGAGGGATGTCCACGCGGGTCGCGAGGTCGCCCTTGCCCAGCCGCGCCGAGGCGTCCATCAGCTTGCGCACGGGGTCGAGCACCCGGTCCGCGATCGTGAAGGAGATCAGCAGGGCGCAGACCGCGCCGAGGAGCACGACGCCGAGGAAGAGGACGAGGACCTCCCGCCGGAGCGCCGCGTAGGGAGCCTCGAGGATGCCGACGTAGAGCATGCCCGCGATCCGGCCCCCGAGATCCCGGATGGGCTCGTAGGCCGCCATGTACCAATCGTCGACCACGAAGGCCCGGTCGACCCAAGAGAGCCCGGCTCCGAGCACGCGGCCGCAGACGTCCGCGGCGCCGCGGGTGCCGACGGCCCGGAGGCCGTCCCGGTCCCGGACCGTGGTGGCCACGCGCAGGTCCCCCTGGAAGATGGTGACGGTCCCGACCCGGCGGCCCCGGTGCTGACGGTCCCCGTAGAGGATGTCCTCGGCCTTGTCCACGATGTCCGTGCCGCGATTGAGCAGTTTGACCGCGAAGAGGGCGCCGAGGACCCGGCCCGAGCCGTCGGTGACCGGGGCGGCAGCCACCAGGGAGAGGCCCGAGGTCTCCTCGCGCGCGTCGGTGGGGCGGGCCCTCTTGGTGGGGACGAGGACGATGTGGGCCCGCTCGGCCAGGTCCGGGCCGAGCCAGGCGAGGTCCGACCGGGGCAGGACCTGGGTGCCCGAGACGGCCTCCCCGCGGCCCATGGCCTCGGAGAGGATGTCCGTCCCGGTCAGGGCCTTTCCACGGCAGGACGGGACCCTGCCTCCGCAGACCAGGGCACGGCCGCCCCTGTCGAAGGCCACGAGGCCGTCGAGTCCCTTGTGGCTCATGACGGAGGAAAGCTCCTTCTTGGCCGCGGCAAGGTTGCGTCCCTCCAGGAGTTCGGACGCCATCCTGCGCTTGGAAGCGTCGTCCGCTGCGCGGTGGACGTCGCGCAGGGCCTGGCGGTAGAACTCCCGGGCCGCGTTGAGGTCGAAGACGACCTTGTCCTGCATCTCCGAATAGAACCTTCCGCTGAGGAAATGGAGTCCCACCAGGGAAGCCATGCCCCCGGTCAGGAGCACGACCAGCACGAATCCTAGGAATATCTTGCTGCGCAGGGGCATCGGAAAGATGCGATTGTATCATAATGGGTCAGCTGGTGTATCATAATGACACAGGATGCCCTGAACAGAAGACCGAGGTCACGAATCCGATGGCAGGTATGTTGCCTCTTGGTAGGGTGACGGATCGTTTCTTCGGAAAAGGAGATTCCAATGGCCAAGAATATCCTCATCGTCGATGATGACCCTGATTTCATCGCATCCATGCAGCTCGTGCTCGAGTCGAACGGCTACATGGTCAAGAGCGCGAACAGCCCCGAGGACGGCCTCAAGTGCCTGGCCAAGACCGCGCCCGACCTCATCCTCCTGGATATCATGATGGGCAAGGGGGCCGACGGCATCCTCTTCGCCCGCAAGGTCCGAGGGGAGAGCGACTACTCCAGGTTCGCCAAGGTCCCGATCATCGTGCTGACCTCGATGCGCAAGCAGACGGGCTTCTGGTTCCCCGGTGAGCCCAAGCATCCGGTCTTCTTCCCGATCGACAAGATCCTCGAGAAGCCCATCAAGCCCGAGGCCCTGCTCCAGGACGTGCGCGAGATGCTCTCCGCGGTCGCCCGCTGATGGCGGGACGAACGCTCGTCGTCATCGACGACGACGAAGCCATCCGGGACGCCTGCCAGCAGACGCTGGGGCGCAACCCCGAATACCAGGTTGCGTCCGCGGCCGACGGCGCCTCCGGCGTCGAGCTGGTCTCTCGCGTCCATCCCGACCTCGCCCTGGTGGACCTCAAGCTCCCGGGCATGGACGGCATGGAGATCCTCAAGGCCATCGCCGAGACGGCCCCCGAGGTCGTCTGCGTCGTGATCACGGGACACCCCACGGTCTCCCTGGCCGTGGAGGCCATGAAACGGGGCGCCTACGACTTCCTCGCCAAGCCCTTCACCCCTGAAGAGCTGCGCGCGGTGGTCAAGCGCGGCCTCGACAAGAGGCGCCTGGAGGCCGAGACGCGCAGTCTCTGGCAGGACCGTCAGGCCATGCAGCGCCAGTTCATGAGCCTCGTGGCCCACGAGCTTCGGGCCCCGCTCAACGCCGTCGAGCAGTACGCCGAGACCGTGCTCTCGGGCGCGGCCGGAGACGTCCCTCCGAGGCAGCGCGAGATCATGGCCAGGATGCGGGACCGCATCGCGGGCCTGCGCGGCCTGGTGGACCACTGGCTCGACTTCAACCGCCTGCAGTCCGGCCGCCTCTCCACGGAGATGAAGCCGGTCCGCCTGGTGGACCTGGTGGAGGAGGCCGCGGACGTCCTGCGGCCCGCGGCCCAGGCCAAGGCCGTGCGGGTCTCGGTCGAGGGATGGGAGGAGGACGCCCTGGTCCTGGCGGACCGCGTCACCCTCAAGGAGCTGGTCATCAACCTCCTCGACAACGGCATCAAGTACAACAAGAGGGGCGGGGAGGTGGTCCTCAAGCTCAGCCGTCCCCGGGAGGGCCGCGTGTGCC
>JBAZSR010000283.1:0-3777 GCA_041662295.1 Elusimicrobiota bacterium
CAGGAAGGCCGTGATGCCCGTGGCGTTCTGGAAGAGCTCCCACATGCCGCCCTTGGCCGTCAGAACGACCACCGGGATGCCCTGGGTGCGCTCGCTCTGCTGGAGCCGGGCGTAGACCGAATACCCGTCCATCTTGGGCATCATGACGTCGAGGAGGATGATCTCGGGCATGACCGCGGGAGCCGCATCCTCGCCGCCGGCCGGGTCGAGGCCCACGGCCCGCAGGGCGGCCTCCCCGTCGTTGGCCTCGAGGACCTGGTGGCCGTCCTTCTCCAGCATATAACGCAGGAGCGCGACCGTGTCCTTCTCGTCGTCGACGACCAGGATGACTGCCATGGGGTCCGCTTCCAAGGTATCAGTTTTCCGACGGGTATTTCAACCTTGGGGACAAACTTGGTATCCTGCCTGCCAGCCCGGCTCCGCGCCCCCAGGACCACCCATGGCCGTCATCAACCCCGCCCACCAGATGGTCATCCTCGCCCGCTTGAGCGAGTACTGCCAGTTCCACGCGACCACGGCTCACCACGAACGCGACCCCTGGGAGTACATGCGCCGCAAGCTCCAGGAAACCGAGGGCGCCCTCGCGGGGTTGAAGTCCGAGCTCTTCGCCATCACCCGGGACAAGCTCCTCCAGGAGCTCAAGGAGGCCCCCCTCGAGGCCGGGCGCTTCGCGGACTTCCGGTTCCTCTTCGAGGGCCTCCTAGGCCCGGGCGACTTCGCGGACGTCGCCATCCACCTCAGCGCGGACGACGCGCCCGCGGACGCCAAGCTCCGCGCCATCGCCTCGTTGCTCACCCAGGTCAAGCCCACGAACCTCTTCGAGGAGGAGCGCAAGCCCCTGGAAGCGCGCGCGCCGCGCTGGGAGAAACTGGTCAAGGAGCTCACGATCCGGCTCAACATCGACCGGCTCGGGCTGATCCTCGGCCGCAAGCCCCGCACCCGCAGGCGCACGCTCATGGTCCTGCGCCGCCTGCGCCGCAACGTCGCCGAGTACTGCTGCGTGCTCCACATCCCCATCGACCCCACCCAGACCTTCACGCCCTTCATGCTCCCCCGCATCGAGGGCCTCATCGCGGCCAACCTCCGGTTCCTGAACAAGTACCGCTAGGCGCTAGGGCAGGCTGGCCACTCGACGGGCGGAACGGATCACGCCGTGCCCTGCGCGATCTACGGCCACCTCCACATCGAGCTGGCCCCGTTCGTAGTCCCGCCCCTTCCCTTCAGGGATATAGAAGGATTCGATCCCATACTCCATGTTGACGAATCTCTCCCTTCGGTAAGGCCCTAGTCTCCCGACCAGGACTCGGGACACAGCCTCAGCATAGCCCCGCTGCATCCAGGAGGCGCTGCTGGGGTGCACCTCTCCCAGTTGCCAATTCCTGCCCCCGTCGTAAGAGGCCAGGAAGACGTACACAAGGCTCCCTTCAGCCGAACTTCCCTGAAACCAGATCCCTTTATCCGATTGCCTCCCGAAACGCCAACCCCTGCGCCAGGACGCCGTGTCTGGCTGGGTCTCGAGCCAACCCGGATGAGAAGAGTCCTGCACATCCAGGACAGGATGCCCTTCATGTTGGTAAGAGCTCCGCACGCTCCCCCTGAGAACGGCATGGTCCGCAGGCATGTCCTGAGGGATTCCGTGTCGGGCCCCCACCACCTCCCAGGTCGTGGTTCCCGGCCTGAGCTCGGCATAGATCCGCTCGCCTACTTTCGGAGGCCAAGGCGTCCAGCCGTCGTCTCTGAGCTGATGGGCCGGGAAACGGAGGCGGGCATAATCACCGCTGAACAGCGAGTGCGGGTCCACCGGATCTGTCCGCAGCACAATCGTTCTCCCATGCCAGAGCACGGCCTGCTTTCGGGCCACCATGCCGCATATGATCAAGGCCTGGAACACCACGAGGGCCCAAAACCACCTGGTCTGGCCAGTGGTCATCGACCCTTGCCTCCAAGCAGACGTCTGCGGCTGCGCTCCAAAGAGAACCCTAAGAGCAGGAGCAACAGTCCGCCGATGATGAAGGCTGCAGACCTCTCCATATACCGCCAGGCGAAGTCGAAATACCGCCCAATCACTAATGCCGCGAACGCGAACAGCCCAAGGTTGACGCAGTAAGCTTGCGACCTCAGATAGCCGATATAAAGGAGAGCCACCAGCCCCCCGAAATAGATGAGGTTTCCCACCAACGCGGTCCCGACAGCCCCAAGCGGGAGCAAGGCCGCGCTCAGCCACGCCCACACGCAAGCCGCCAAAGTCCACCAACCCAATCCCGAGAGGTCTTCGATCTGCCGCCACACCGAGAAAGCGACGGCGACAACGCTGAAGACGCCGCAATAGGCAAACATGAGCCCTCGGCCATTCACGACTTCATCAAAGACGGGAACGGATGCCGAATGATAGGAATGCGTCTTGAACGTGAAGAAGAAAGCCGTGACGAGGACCCCGAATAGCCCCAACGCCAAGAAGACAGGAGCCAGGCGCGACACCGACGGCCGTTTCTCGGCCAGGTTCCCCAAAGAAAGGAGACAGCATCCCCACAGCATGAAGACAGGCAGAAGCGCTTGCATGGAATCCGAGTGCCCCGTATAAAACACCAGCTCTGCGCCGATCCAGAAGGAAAACCCCAGCACCGTCACGGTGGCCATGGCCCGAGAGGAAAGGAGGAGAGCGAACGGCGCTACTCCCAACGCCCACCACAGCACTCCATTGGGCCAGTGGGCCGAGATATTGTAGGCCTGTGCAACCAGGAAGATGTTGGCGCCAAAAAGAATGGCGCCGAGCAGGAAGAACGCAAGGGCGACGCGCGGATAGTCCGGCATCCGCTTATCGATGTGGCGCCCCGTCGCGTAGCTCGCCACGAGAGCGGCAAGAAGTACCGCCATCTTGGCAAACGGCCCGATCTTTTGCCAGTTGCTGGCGAAGAAGAGGATGACACCGAATCCGATGAGCAACGCGCCGATGGTGACGATCGTTGATGTCAGCCGGCGATGTTGCGGCGCGGTCGAGGCTGGGAGCCCCATGAGCCGCTGGCGCTGGTCTTCGGAGATGATGCCGGCCTGGACCCAAGCCGCGGACTCGGCACGCAGACTCTCCTTGAAGTCCTCGCTCTGGTCAGCCATCGATGATAGAGGAACGCTGTTGCCCGATTCTACCATATCGTCGTCGATACCGACCCCGAGCCATCCCCTCTCCAGACGACGGACCCCCCCGAAAACAGACCGCCTTCTGACGCCATTTTTCGCTTGACAGCCCGCACGCAGCCTGTGCTATCATTGCCCTAAGGTCCCAGGGCCTAATAGGCCCAATGGCCCAAAAGGACGGGAAGGGGGAGTTCATGAGAAAGTGGCTGGTTGGGGCGGTGCTGACGACGCTGCTGGCGGTCCCTGCCGCGGTCTTCGCGGCCGACAAGGTCGACTTCGACCAAGGCGTGAACGTCCAGGCCGTCATCCAGGATATCAAGGAAGCGGCGGGCGCCGAGCCCTCCGACGGCGGGTTCAAGCTCAAGGGCCTGCGCGAGTGGAACGTCATGGTCTTCATCAACGGCAAGAACAACCTCGAGGGCTACGGCCTCAAGGACGTCAACGAGATGGAGCTCATCGGCTCCGATGACAAGGTCGCGGTCACGGTGGAGCTCGGCCGCATCAAGGGCTACTCCAGCGAGGACGGCGACTGGGTCGGCTCCCGGCGCTACCTCATCAAGAAGGACTCCGACGGCAACAAGATCGCCAGCCCCGTGCTCCAGGACCTCGGCAAGGTCGACATGGGCGACTGGAAGCACATGGTCG
>JBAZSR010000284.1:0-3611 GCA_041662295.1 Elusimicrobiota bacterium
GCCGTCGCCAGGCCCTTCTTCGAGAGGTAAAGCGTGATGGCGGCCGTCAACGTCGTCTTGCCGTGGTCCACGTGCCCGATCGTCCCGATGTTCACGTGCGGCTTCGTCCGCTCGAACTTCTGCTTGGCCATGATCAGCTCCCCCCCTCTTTACGGCTCCCGCTGTAGCGCTCGTCGATGACCTTGAGGACGCTGGCGGGGACCTCCTCATAGTGGCTGGGCTCCAGGTTGAACGAGGCGCGGCCCTGCGAGACGGACCGGACGGCCGTCGCGTAGCCGAACATCTCCGACAGCGGCGCCGTGGCGCGCACGACCCGGGCGTTGCCCCTGGTTCCCATGTCGAGGATCTTGGCGCGCCGGGCGCTCAGGTCCCCGATGATGTCCCCCATGTACTGCTCGGGGGTCACGACCTCCACCTTCATGATGGGCTCGAGCACCGTGGGGTTGGCCGCCTTGCATCCGGCGCGCAGGCAGATGCCCGCGGCCCAGCGGAAGGCCATGTCCGAGGAGTCCACCTCGTGGTAGGACCCGTCGATGAGGGACACCTTGATGTCCACGAGAGGGAAGCCCGCCCGGGCGCCCTCCTCGAGGGCCTCCCGGACGCCCCGCTCCACCGAGGGGATGTACTCCCTCGGGATCGCGCCGGACTTGATCTCGTCGACGAACTCGAACCCCTTGTTGCGGCCCTGCGGCTCGATGCGGAGCACGACGTGCCCGTACTGGCCCCGGCCGCCGCTCTGCTTGACGTGCTTGGCTTCCTGGACCACCGTCTTCTTGACGGTCTCCTTGTAGGCCACCTGGGGCTTGCCCACGTTGGCGTGGACGTTGAACTCCCGCTTCATCCGGTCCACGATGATCTCGAGGTGCAGTTCCCCCATCCCGGCGATGAGGGTCTGCCCGGTCTCGGCGTCGGACCGGACCCGGAAGGTCTGGTCCTCCTCGGCGAGGCGGTTGAGCGCGTTGCCGAGGCGCTCCTCATCGACCTTCGAGCGGGGCTCGATGGCGACCGAGATGACGGGCTCCGGGAAGGTGATCTGCTCGAGGACGCGCGGCGCGTCCTCCCGGCACATGGTCGCGCCCACGGCCGCGTTCTTCATGGCCACGGTGGCGGCGATGTCCCCGGCGAAGACCTCCGAGATCTCTTCGCGGTCCTTGGCGTGCATGCGCAGGATGCGGCCGATGCGTTCCTTGACGTTCTTGCCGGGGAAGTGCACCATCTCCCCGGTCTTGAGCGACCCGGCGTACACCCGGAAGAAGGCGAGCTTGCCGACGAACGGATCGGCCTGGACCTTGAACATGAGGGCCGTGAAGGGCTCGTCGTCGGCCGCCTTGATGACGATGTCCTTGCCCGTGTCCGGGTCCGTCGCCGCCACGGGCGGGACGTCCATGGGGCACGGCAGGTAGTCGCAGACCGCGTCCAGCATGGGCTGCACCCCCACGTTCTTATAGGAGGAGCCGCAGACCACAGGAAAGATCTTGGACTGGATGACGCCTTTGCGCAGCCAGGATTTGATCTCCGCGGGAGGGAACTGGTGCTGGCCGTGGACGTAGCGGTCCATGGCCTCGTGGTCGAACTCGACCGCCTTCTCCACAAGATGGTCGTGCGCGGCGCGGGCATTCTCCATGAGCTCAGCCGGGATCTCCACGACCTCGAACTCGGCCCCCAGGTCCTCGCCGCTCCACACGATGGCCTTCATCTCCACGAGGTCCACGACCCCGCGGAAGCCCGCCTCGGCCCCGATCGGGAGCTGGATCGGCACCGCATTGGCCCCGAGGAGCTTGACGATGGATTTCCAGGACATGGAGAAGTCCGCCCCGACCCGGTCCATCTTGTTGATGTAGGCCAACCGCGGCACGGAATACTTGTCGGCCTGCCGCCAGACGGTCTCGCTCTGCGGCTCGACGCCCTGGGTGCCGTCGAAGACCACGACCGCGCCGTCGAGCACCCGCAGGGAACGCTCCACCTCGGCCGTGAAGTCCACGTGGCCGGGGGTGTCGATGACGTTGAACTGGCAGTTTTTCCACTGGCAGTGGATCGCGGCCGCGGTGATGGTGATGCCGCGCTCGCGCTCCTGGGGCATCCAGTCCGTGGTCGTGGACCCCTCGTGCACCTCGCCGATCCGATGGATCTTGCCGGTGTAATAGAGGATACGCTCGGTCGTGGTCGTCTTGCCGGCATCGATGTGCGCGATGATGCCGATGTTGCGTACGCTGTCCAATGGGAATTCCCTAGGCATGGTTGGCATCAATTCACGGGGAGGGCTCGGAACGAAGGAGTTACCACCTGTAGTGCGCGAAAGCTCGGTTCGCCTCCGCCATCTTGTGCGTGTCCTCGCGCTTCTTGAAGGCCACGCCTTCCTTCTTATAGGCGGAGAGCAGCTCCTCGGCGAGCCGGTCGGCCATGGGCCGGCCGGTCCGTGAGCGGGCCGCGTCGATGATCCAGCGCATCGCCAGCGTGGAGGACCGCAAGGGGTCGACCTCGATGGGCACCTGGTAGGTCGCGCCGCCCACGCGGCGAGCCTTGACCTCCAGCAGCGGCCGGACGTTCTCGATGGCCTTCTCGAGGACGACCACGGAGGGCTGGTCGGCGACCTTCTCCTTCAGGATGTCCAGCGCGCCGTAGACGATGGCTTCGGCGGAGGCCTTCTTTCCCTGATAGTTCAGCTTGTTGATCAGGCGCGACAGCAGCACCGAGCGGTGCTTGAAGTCCGGCGCCGGGATGGGCCGGCGGTCCCTGGGTCTGAGTCCTTTTCGGGGCATGGTCGATGTCTCCTAATGGTTCACGACGCGGCGGGGGCCGACGCTGCGCCCTTGCCTGCGTCCTTGGGCCTCTTGGCGCCGTAGAGCGAGCGGCCCTGGCGGCGGCCCTCCACCCCGGCGGTGTCGAGCACCCCGCGGATGATGTGATAGCGTACGCCCGGCAGGTCCTTGACGCGGCCGCCCCGGAGCATCACGATGGAGTGCTCCTGGAGGTTGTGGCCGACGCCCGGGATGTAGCCCGTGACCTCGACGCCCGTGGTGAGCTTCACCCTGGCGATCTTGCGCAGGGCGGAGTTCGGCTTCTTCGGGGTCGTGGTCGACACCCGGGTGCAGACGCCGCGGCGCTGGGGACAGCCCAGCAGGGCGGGCGCCTTGGAGCGGCTGTGCGCCTTGCTCCTACCGTATCGGATCAACTGGTTGATGGTCGGCATGACTCAGGCTTCTCCTTGCGATTGCGCGAGCTCCAAGAGCAGCGCCTTGGGCTGCAGCCCCGTACCGGCCGGGATCATGTGCCCGATGATGACGTTCTCCTTCAAGCCCTTCAGATGGTCGATCTTCGAAGTCGCCGCGGCCTCCGTGATGACCCGCGTGGTCTCCTGGAAGCTGGCGGCGGACACGAACGAACTCGAGGCCAAGCTGGCCTTCGTGATGCCCAGCAGCACCGGCTCGGCCTGGGCCTCCTTGCCGGTCTTGCCCTTGATGTCCCGATTGGCGTCCGAGAAGTCCCAGCGGTTGACGATCTCGCCCCGCAGGAAGTCCGTGTCGCCGGAGTTCACGATCTTGACGTTCTGCAGCATCTGGCGCACGATGCACTCGATGTGGCGGTCCGAGATGGTGACGCCCTGGAGGCGG
>JBAZSR010000285.1:0-3602 GCA_041662295.1 Elusimicrobiota bacterium
GCAATCAGGAGCAGATTCTCAACTTTACCGTGTACAACGGCAAGCTCTACGCAGGGCAGGGGGCTAATGCGGGCGACGGGGACGTGCTGGTCTTTGACGGAAGCTCCTGGACCACGAGCTACGACGGCAACCAGGAGTGGATCTATTCCCTGGCGGCCTACAACGGCAAGCTCTACGCAGGGCAGGGGAATGCCGCGGGCGACGGGGACGTGCTGGTCTTTGACGGAAGCTCCTGGACCAAGAGCTACGACGGCAACCAGGAGCTCATCTATTCCCTGGCGGCCTACAACGGCAAGCTCTACGCAGGACAGGGGACGAACGCGGGCGACGGGGATGTGCTGGCCTTTGACGGAAGCTCCTGGACCACGAGCTACGACGGCAACCAGGAGTACATCCGTTCTCTGGCGGTGTTCAACGGCAAGCTCTACGCAGGGCAGGGGATTGGAGTGGGCGACGGGGACGTGCTGGCCTTTGATGGAAGCTCCTGGACCACGAGCTACGACGGCAATCAGGAGTACATTAATTCCCTGGCGGCCTACAACGGCAAGCTCTACGCAGGGCAGGGGAATAGCGCGGGCGACGGGGACGTGTTGGACTTGACCCCGGCCTCCTCCGGCACCCTGACCGGCTGGGACGGCATCGCCACAGCCCAGACCCTCACCTTCAAGGACCTCCTGCTGGCCATCAGTACCAACTCCGAGACTTGCGGAGGCGTCAGCCCCTGCGGTGCCACCAACCAGGTGGTCTTTACGTTCAGCGACATGGCCGGCAATGTCCGGACCTATGGGCCCTTCGCGGTACTGGTCCAGTTGAAGCCGGAGTGGATTTCTCCTGCCCATGACGCGGGATTTACCCTCAACCGGAGGTTCAAGTCCTGGTTCAAGACCCCTGAGGCCGGGGCAGCGAGCTGGACGGATGCGAAGGTGACGTTCTCGACCAGCGCCAACTTCGACGCCTTCATCAGCACGACGTTCCAGCAGTCCGTGGCCGACCCTAGCGGCCAGTGGACCCCGGCGCCGCCGTGGACCCCGGGGACCACGGTCTACTTCGTGCCCCAGATGGACCTGACAGCTGAGACCACGACCCTCTACCTGCGCTCCGCTGTGTTCGGAGACTCCTGGTCCGGATGGGCGGACAGCCTGCGCGTGCTCCTCAAGGGCGCTTGGACTTGGACCGACCCGGCCATCACCGGGGGAGTGACCCCGGCCAAGACCGCGCATGTCTCGGAGCTTCGCGACGTGGCAACCGGGATTCGGGCCTTCCGGAACGTTGTCTCCACCTGCGCGTTCTCGGTCCCGGCCTGGACGGACGACCCACTGACAGGCGGGGTCTCGGCCATCAAGAACACGCATGTCACGGAGCTGAGGTCCGCGGTCGCGCCGGTCGTGACCTGCGTGACCGGGGAGGGGCCGGCCTACACGGATCCGACGCTCACTCCCGGCGTCACTCCGGTCCGGTCGCTCCACATCACGGAGCTCAGGACCGAGGCTGCCAAGCCTTAGGGCTAGGACGGGGAGGGCTTCTTCTCGAGCGCGTCGAGGCGCTTCTCGTGGTCCTGGAGCTGGAAGGCGTGGGACTGGATCATGTCCCCGTGCGTCAGGGCCTTGTCGTGGTACATCTGGCCCTTGGTCACGCTGTCCTCGAAGGCCTTGAGGACCTTGTCCGTGAGCCCGCGCATCTCCCAAATGAGGCTTTCCTGAAGGCTGTCGATGCGGGCGTTGGTCTTCATTATCTCGAGCACGAGGTCGTGGCGGACGGTGTCAATCTTTTTGTCGAGCCGTCCGATCTCGCCGCGCAAGCCTGTGATGTCCGAACGGATCTCGGTGATGTCCGAGCGGATCTCCTGGCGTAATGCGGCCAAGTCCGCCCGGGCGGCAGGAAGGTTCGCTCCAGCTTCCATCGTTCCCATTTTACTCTTTCCTCCTTGGGGGTGTAAGGGTCTTAGGGCCCAGGCCCTCTCTTCTATCCATACGATTGACCCCCTGAAAAAGTTCCATCAGCATGCACGGATTGATAGAATCCTTTCACCGATGTCGCGCAAGAAGACGGTACAGCAGCAGCCTATTCCCGCTCCCCAGCAAGGGGCGCTGACCTGGGACCCGCTTTGCGCCGGGATGCTGGCCCTCCTGGTCTACATCGCGACCCTGGGCCACTCGGCAGGGGGCAAGTTCGGAGACTCCCTGGAGCTGGTCGCTGCAGGCGCGAGCCTCGGGGTCCCGCACGCGCCGGGCTATCCGCTCTACACCCTGCTGGCGCACCTCTTCTCCTTCCTGCCGATCATGTCCGTGACCGCCAGGGTCCATCTGCTCAATGCCGTCCTGCACGCCGCAGTCGCGGCTTTGATGGTCTGGACCGCGGGGAGGCTGACGAGGAGCAGGGCCGGATCCTGGGCCGCCGGGCTCCTGCTGGCATTCTCCACTGACTTCTGGTACACGAGCCTGCTGGCCGACACCATGGCGCTCACGAACCTATTCGCCATGGCATTGCTGGCCCTGGCGGTCTCTGGGGCGAGGTGGAGCCTTCCGGCCTTCTTCCTGGTCCTGGGCGCCGCGGTCGGCCATCACCACACCGTGGTCCTGGTCCTGCCTGGCCTGGCATTCCTGCTCTGGCCCAAGATCAGGGAGCAAGGGGCTCGGCCCTTCCTTTGGTCGGGGTTGGCAGCTGTCGGGTATGCCCTGAGCTACGGGCCTGTCATCCCCATCGCCCTGTCCGACCCGCCGATCAACTGGGGCAGGATGCACGACTTCAAGTCGTTCTGGCGGCTCATGACCCGGGCGGATTTCGGTTGGAGCATGGCGCAGTTCTCAGGCAAGCCCTTGACCCCCAGCGACCGGATGATCGATGTGGGGCTCTTCTTCAAGTCGGTCTGGCAGGGCTTCACCCCGGTCGGCGCTGTCCTGGCGGGTCTGGGCCTTATCCGGGCGTGGAAAGCGGGCAGGGAAGGCCTGGCGGTCCTGGCCTGGCTGGTCGTGGCAGGCCCGGTGTTCCTGTTCTACGTGGGATTGCCTCCCATGGATGAGGCTGACATGGCCATGCTGGGCCGATTCTTCTTCCTGCCTGCCTTGGCCGCGGCCATGCTCGCGGCTTGGGGCGCTCTGTGGATGGAGGAGCGGGCACGCTCCGGCTCGGCTCTTTTGCGCAACGGAGTCGCGGCGCTCTTGTCTCTGTGCTGGCTCCTGCCCTTGGGCCTCCATTGGAAGTCGGTGAGCCTGCGCCAGCACCACTTCATGGACCGCTACCTGAAGGACCTGGTCGGCTCCGTGGAGCCGGACGCCATCGTGCTGGCTTCGGGCGACGGGACCTTCTTCGGCGGCTATTACGCGGACGTCGTCATGGGACGCATGGGCCGCAGGATCTGGATCGACCCCAAGAAGATGAACTTCCCGTGGTACCTCGACGAGCTCCAGGCGCGCTGGCCGGAGCTCAAGCTCCCGCCCCGGATGGGAGGGGGGATCCACTTCTCGCGCTTCAAGGAGCTCTTGGGCACGGTCCTGTCCACGGGCAGGCCGGTCTACATCATCGCGGACTACCTCATCACGAGCCCTGAGATCACGGACGCGTTCAGCTTCTGGCCAGCGGGCCTGTTCATGCGGGTGGGCCGG
>JBAZSR010000286.1:0-3576 GCA_041662295.1 Elusimicrobiota bacterium
GCAAGGCCGGAGGCCTCGAGGCGATCGACGGCGGGTCAGCGACCCAGGGCAACGGGCCCGCTGGCCTGGGCCCTCTCGCCGGGGCCCAGCTCTCGACCCAGCTCGGCGGCAGTGTGACCGGGGCGCGGTTCAACGGGCCTGACGGCAGCATCACCGGCGGCCAGCTCTCGGCCCCCAAGCGCGACAAGGTCGAGAAAGGCACCGCAGGCACGCTCAAGAAGCGCGAGACCATGTCGTCGAGCCGCATGGGCAACATCCGCAACAACATCCGGAACTCCAGGTCCCTGGGCCGCCTGCGCGCCATGTCGCCGTTCAACAGGAGGATGATGCAGAGCGGCGTCAGCGCGACCGAGGCCGAGGCGAGCGAGGCCTCGGTCCAGTTCGAGGCCTCCGAGGCCGAGGGCGCCATCGCTCCCACCGGGCCGGAGGGCGCGGACAACAGCCAGGGCGGCAACCCCGGCGGAGGCTCGAACAGCGGCGGCACGGGCGAGACCTGCGCCTGCAACTGGGAGACGCAGACCTGCGTCGGAGGCGTGTGCCAGGCGATCAACGTCGGCCCTGGGATCAACGCCACTCCCTGGGAGTCCTTGGTCCAGGAGGGCAAGGGCCTCAAGGCCAGCATCCAGATGATGATGCTGCTCGGTGCGGTCATGTTCACCATCGGCAGGTATTGGAGAGAAACTTGCTCCACCTGGGTCGCCTGGATCTTCTACGCGATCGGCGCGGCCCTGATGATGGCGGCCATCTCCATGTGCAAGAAGATGATGGACATCGGCAAAAAGATCAACTCCATGGGCGGCAAGCCGCAAGGCGACCAGTTCATCGGGATGGGCCAGGCGTATATCGGCGGCTGCGTGCTCATGATGGCCACGTGGTTCTTTGCGATCAGCATCGCGACAAGCGCCATGGTCTTCCTCCTTGTCCAGGTCGCCATCATGAGGCTGGCGGAGATCGTCGGCGGGATGTTGAAGTGACCGCCGAGGCCTGACTCAGGGGCCCCTTCGGGGGCCCCTGAGGGGCCGGAAGGGTCCCCAGACCTTTTCCCAAAGACCGCTCAGCATCCTGTTGGAATGCACGGCTTTGAGCTGTTCCCGCAGGGCCGCCAGGTTCCCGGCCAGGTCCCACGCGTCCCGGAACTGGAGCCAGTGCCCGGGCTTGGCCGCGATGCGGCGCTCCATCGAACGGAGGATATGGGACTCGATGCCCGCTTGGTCGCTCTCGGCCGGGTCGATGGGGGGGTCGTTGACGAGCCTCCAGGCGTCGTCCTCCAGGAGCGCGTAGACCGGCAGGATGGGCGCTCCCGAGGCCAGCGACAGCCGGGCCGGGCCGTGGGGGGGGAAGTAGGGGGCACCGAAGAATTCCACGGTCCTGTTGTCCGGGAAATAGTCCACGTCGCAGAGGGTCAGGACCGCGCCGCCGTCCCTCAGGGTCTTGAGGATCTCGGCCGCGGCATGGCCGACGTCATGGAGGCGCAGGCTCGGGTAGCGCTCCGCAAGCGATCGGAAGCTGGTGCCGTAGTTGTAGACCGCGTCGAGGCGCGTCCCCCTGCAGGCGAGCGCGTACATGAAGAGGGGATGGTTGCCGAAATGAGGGGTGACGAGGAGGGCTCCCCTGCCCCGCGCCAGAAGTCCGTCGAGCTCGGGCAGGAAGTCCAGGCGCGCGGCCCTGGCCAGCTCCGGCCAGGACTCGGGACCCTTGAAGTGGTCGATGATGAGCAGCGTGAACAGCTTCGCGATCTCCTGGAACAGGGCTTCCAGCTCATCAGGAGCCAGGTCGCGCTGGCGGGCGTGCCTCGAGATACGCTGCAGGTTGTTCGTGATCCCTTTCCGGTTCACCGGAAGACGCAGTGTGAGCAGGTGCGCCGCCGACAGGATCCTCAGGGCTTCGCCCTCGTCGAGGACCCAGCCCAGCAGCCTGTAGAGCGCCCGTTCCGCGGTCAGCATGGGGGCGGCTCCGTCCGCCGCGGAGAGGGCCCGTCAAGCGTCAAGCGTCCGGACCTTCTTTCTCCACGCTCGCCACGAACCCCTGGGAGAACCGGCGGAGCATGCGCACGATCCAGGACTCAGCCCCCGGGAGAAGGAGGAAGCCGAGGGGGTGCGTGAACTCGATGGAGCACTCGAGGGTCACGGTGGTCGTCGCCTTGGTGACGTCGCCCGGCGCCACCTGGATGGAGAAGTCCCATTGCTCAGAGAGCCATGCCGCGTACCATCGGTGCCTGCCGGGATGGGTCTCTTTACGGAAGGAGGTGATGGCGCGGTCGGCGGCGTCGACGTTCCATTCCTTGAGCCGCAGCTTGAGGCGCTCTGGAGGAAGGTAGTCCGTGGTCTCGAAAACCTGGACGAGTTCCTGGCCGTTGAACATCCCTACCCGTGCGGTGGAACCTTCCCCGTCGATCCTTGCGAACTGCCCCCCCATGCCCGCGGCCGCGGGGTCCTCGATGACCATCCAGGGGCCCCAGCGTGAGAAATCCGTGATCCTGCGCCAGACGGCCGGGGGCGGCGCCAGCACCGTGAACTGCTCTTTGGCGGAAGGCATGAAGCCATGATACCAGGTGGCGCGGATGGCGTCAAGCCGCTCTGCGCGCCGGCCCGTCAGGCCGTCATGCCGCCGTCCACGACGAAGGTCTGGCCCGTGATGTAGGAGGCCTCCTCCGAAGCGAGGAAGGCCACGGCTGCCGCGACCTCGCGGGGCAAGCCCGGCCTTCCCATAGGGACTGCGGCCAGATAGCTTTCTTGGAGGCGCCTGGGGTAGCGGGTGAACATCTCCGTCTTGACGCAGCCGGGCGCGACCGCGTTGACGGTCACGCCGGAGCGGGCGGTCTCCCGTGCCAGGACCCTCGTGAGCGCGAGGACCGCTCCCTTGGCCGCGGCATGGTCGGAGTGTCCTCCGAGCTTCCGCAGGGCGCCGACCGAGGAGATGTTGACGATCCGGCCCCACCCCCGGCGGAGGAAGCCGCGAAGCACGGCCTTGGAGTGGTTGAAGACGCCGTTGAGATCCGTGTCGATGGCGGCGCGCCACTCCTCGGGCGTGATGTAGATGAAGGCCCTGGACCGGAACACGCCGGCGTTGTTGACGAGGATGTCCACGCCCCCGAAGAGCCGCTCGGCCTCGGCGGCGGCGGACTCGGCGGCCTTGCGGTCGCGGGCGTCGGCCCGGAAGGCGGCGACCCTGCCCCCTCGGCCCCTGAGGCCGCGCTCCAGGGCGGCTGCGGCCCTGCCGCTGGAGAGGTACGTGAAGAGCACGTCCGCGCCCCGGGAGGCCAACTCGGAGACGACGGCGGCGCCGATCCCGCGGGCTCCGCCCGTGACGATCGCCGTCTTCCCGGCCAGCGGCCGGCCGGGGCTCGGGACGCCTTCTCCGCTCACGATGCCATGATAGAACAACGCCGGCGGAGTTGACAAGGAACCGGTCGCGCGGTAGAATCGCTCGCATGCCAAGTCCCGGCTCGCGGGGCGCTCCTCTGCGCGTCTACCTCATCAATCCCGACGGTGGCGCCGGCCAGTTCGAGGCCGGCGTCCTGGAGGCCGGCGGGTTCGGGCGCGCCGCCTTCGTCGGGAGCCTGAGCTTGGCCGCCAT
>JBAZSR010000287.1:0-3574 GCA_041662295.1 Elusimicrobiota bacterium
CATGGGCGTCAAGCTCGATCCGGACCGGAACAAGGCCGCTCGCACCCGCAATGCCGAGTGCGAGATCTCGGCCAAGGATTCCAAGGTGAAGTGCTACGTCATCCCGACGGACGAGGAGCGCGTGTTCATCGAGGACACCGTGGCCCTCTGCGAGGACAAGTACGACATCCACACGAAGTTCACCTACCGGTTCCAGAGCCCTGGCTATCGCAACACCCTGCGGGACCTCGCGTTCGCCAAGGAGATCGTCAAGAAGCCGGACCTTATGAAGGTGGCCTGCCTGCCGCCGCCGGAGATGGCGAAGGCGAAGGTCTGAGCGCCGTAGGCCGGGGAGAGCGCCGCGTCCGCGAGGACGCGGCGCTCGGCTTTTGCTAGGATGACACGGCGTTTTTCATGAGGTGAATCCATGAACGAAGTCCAGGGCGGGCAGAACCATCCCAAGGGCCTTTACGTCCTTTTCGCCACCGAGATGTGGGAGCGCTTCAGCTTCTACTCCATGCTCTCTCTGTTCACCCTTTACATGCGCGACGGGACCGAGGGCTTCGGCTGGGCCGCGGCGGATGCCACGAGCCTCTACGCCAACTACCTCATGTTCGTCTACTTCAGCCCCCTGGTGGGCGGGTGGCTGGCGGACCGCAAGCTCGGCTATCGCCGGGCCGTGATGGCCGGGGGCCTGTTCTTCATGGCCGGGCACCTCCTGCTCTCCTTCAAGTCCCTGCCGATCGTCTACCTCGCCCTGACCTGCCTGGTCCTCGGCAACGGGCTCTTCAAGCCCAACGTCTCCGCCATGGTGGGCAACCTCTACCCGGAGGGCAGCCATCTCAAGGACCGGGCCTTCAACATCTTCTACATGGGCATCAACATCGGCGCCTTCATGGCGCCGGTCGCCATGGAAGCCATCAAGTCGAAGTGGGGCTATCACCCGGCGTTCGCGACCGCGGCCTTAGGGATGCTGGTCTCGGTGGGCATCCTCTGGGCCTTTCGCGGCCTCGTCGAGGACAAGGGCAGGGCCGAGGCCCCGGCGGAGGGTTCCTCCCCCGCGGCGCCGCGGGCGCTCGACGAGGTCCCTGATTGGAAGCGGTGCATGGCGCTCGTCATCATCTACTTCATCGTGATCGTGTTCTGGATGGTGTTCCACCAGAACGGCTCAACCCTGACCTACTGGGCCAACGACAACACGGCCTGGAGCGTGTCCGGGACCATCTCCAACGCCATCAACCCGTTCTGGGTGGTGACCCTGACCTTCCCGCTCGTCTGGTTCTGGAAGTGGCTCGATCGCAGGGGCTTGGAGCCTTCCACCCCGACCAAGATGGGCTTCGGCATGCTGCTGACAGGCCTGTCCTTCCTCCTGCTCTTCTGGGCGGCCAAGACGGGCGAGGCCATGGCCCCGGCCGGCTCTCCCTACGCCTTCAAGGTCTCGCCGGTCTGGCTGATCGCGTCCTACGGGGTCGTGACCCTGGGCGAGCTCATGCTCTCGCCCATGGGGCTCTCCCTGGTCTCGAAGGTCGCTCCCGTGCGCCTGCGCGGGGTGATGATGGGCGGCTGGTTCGCGGCCACGGCCGTCGGCAACAAGCTCACCGCCATCGGCGTCTACTGGGACCAGTGGCTGCACTCGACCTTCTTCCTGGTCTTGGGCGCCATGGCCCTGGCCATGTCGGTCGTGCTCTTCCTGCTCGTCAGGCCGCTCAAGCGCTGGATGCCCGGCGTCTAGCAGGACAACCGTGAAGACGCCGTTCCTGCAGGCTTCTGCCCGCCCGTCCTGAAGAAGGAGCCCCCGCTACTTGACGCGGTTGAGGATCGCGACGACGGCCGCGATCTTTCCAGCCAGGATCCCGTGGAGTCCGAGGGCCTTGCGCAGGCAGGAGAGGAACTTGTGCTCGTTCGGGAGCACCTTGGCGTCCGCCAGCACCGTCTGGACCGCCCAGGCGTAGGCGGTCTCGCGCATCCGCGGAGAGAGCAGCTCGACGGCCTGAGCCAGGGCGTCCTCACGCCCGAGCCTAGCCACGGTCTCGGCAACGGAGGCGACGCAGTCGCGGATGTCCTCGGCGTCGCGGAAGAGCGGGCTCTGGGACGCCATCAGGGTGACGGCCGTGAACTCCCTGGCAGAGAGCTTGCCGTCGCTCGAAAGGGCCAGCACGGCCACGGCCATGATGGCATCGGCGGTGGAGGAAAGATCTGTCCCGGTCTCGCAGCAGCTCTTGGTCTTGGCCATGGCGCACCTCGGTCGCGTGATCGTGAGTCTCCGACGATGATAGCATTTTCCCGCGGCCCGGCCGGCGCGGGCCGCAAGACGGGACGGGGCGCAGGCCCTTCCCGCATGTCTGCGGCCCCTACGGGTCCAGCCGGGAGATGAAGCCCTTGAGCGTCGCGGCAAGGTCCCTGCGGCTGCGGCCGAGCCTCTGGATGTCGCGCTGGCTCAGCTGCTCATGCCAGGGCTTGTCCGGGACTCTGTTCGAGACGTAGAGGAGGGCGAGCGCGCTCTTGCCGGTCTTTTTCGACGCCGAGAAGACTGTGGAGCATTCCATGTCCAGGCAGTCCACGCCCAAGGAGCGGAAGCGCGGAAGGTGCGCCTCCTCCAGCGCCAGCGAGCCGACCGTGGCGCACGTCCCCTCGGGCAGGCCGGAACGCGAGCGGAACTCCCTGGCCAGCTCCGCGTCCGGGAGATGGCAGCCGGCCTCCTCCTTGCCCGCGAGCATGCCGCTGAAGCTCTCGAAGTCGAAGGCCTTCGCCACCGAATACGCCGTGCCGACTTCGACGCCGACCCCGCCGCAGCAGTTGAAGAGGTAGATGTTCCTGCACGGGGAATCAGCCAGGCCCAGGACGCAGTCGCCGGCCAGCAGGCTGTAGCGCGTGCCGATGAGGGTGGCCCAGCCGCAGTCCGAGACACGGAAATAGTCGCCGTGCCCGCGCTCCGCCGCGCCCGGGCCCGCGAAGAGGCCGGCGTCGTTGAGGGGAGAGAGGATGCAGTCCTGCCTGATGCGGGACTTCTCGACGCCGAAGAGCTTCTTGAACGCGTCCAGGGGGCGCCGCATCAGGGCTTCAGGCCAGGCAGGGGCCTGAGGACTGCTTGTCCATCATGATGCCCACGATGGTGGCGTCCACCTCGGCCATGCCCACCATGGAGATCTTCGCCAGGTTGCGCACGGTCTCCTCCGGCCGGCGGCCGACGAAGCCCTCGACCGCGGTGATGCCGTAGTGGTGGATGCCCATGTAGCCGGAGCGGATGGCCGAGTCCGTGGACGAGACCACCTTCAGGCTGCAGCCGCTCTTGGCGCCGTCGCAGAGCATGCCGCCGATGTCGCTGATGACGTTGTTGATGGCGAGCCCGATCCCCTTGATGTCCTTGCCGTTGCGCTGGTAGACGATGGCGCCGGCCGCGCCCACGCCCGCGGCGATGGCGCAGCCGCAGATGGGGGCGAGGCCGCCTGTGTGGCACTTGACGAAGGCGTTGAGCAGGTGGCTCAGTGCGATGCTCCGCAGGATGGTCCGCTCGGGGACGCCGAAGGACCTGCCGACCTGCCAGGGGACGAGGGAGGCCACGATGCCCTGGTTGCTGCTCTCGCCGCTGCTCATG
>JBAZSR010000288.1:0-3561 GCA_041662295.1 Elusimicrobiota bacterium
ACGAGGAGGAAGTGGAGATCGAGGAGGGCCAGGGCATGATGCCTCCTCCCGGCGGCAGGCAAGACGATTAGTCGGACGCGGAACGCTCGATCGGCCGGAGCCGCGGACCGGCGCGCCGTCTCGGACTAGGGAGGTCCGGAGCGGCGCGCCGCGGCTTTCTGGAGCCGGAGCTCAGCCTTGAAGCGCTGCTTCGCCTTGAGGTGCTCTTCCAGCGTCTCATTGAAGACGTGGCCGCCCTTGGCGTCCGCCACGAAGAAGACCGCGCGGGTGGACGCGGGCTTGAGCACGGCTTCGACCGAGGCGGTGCCCGGGCTGCAGATGGGACCGGGCGGAAGCCCGAAGTGGGTGTAGGTGTTGTAGGGCGAGGAGAACCTCAGGTCCGTCAGGGTCAGCCCCTTCTTCCAATAGCCCAAGGCGAACTGGACCGTGGGATCAGCCTCCAGCATCATGCGCCGGCGGAGGCGGTTGAGGTAGACCGCCGCGATCAAGGGCTTCTCGGATTGGACGGCGGCCTCGCGTTCGACGATCGACGCCAGGGTCACGATCTGGTGCAGGCTCAGGTCGGGCTTGGCGGCGGCTGAGGCCACCAGGGGCTCCACCCGGCGGGCGAACTCGTCGCGCATCCTCTGCGCGATCTGCGCCGCCCCCCAGTGCCGGTCGAAGTTGTAGGTGGTGGGGAAGAGGAACCCCTCGAGGCGGCGCTCGGCCACGAGAGCCTGAAACTCAACAGCCCGGCAGAAGCCCTGGGCCTCGAGGCGCTCGGCGATCTGGCGCGCCGAGAACCCCTCCGGGATGACGACGCGCACGTCGTTGGTCGTCCCCGCCCGAAGCGCGGCGAGCACCTCGAAAATCCCGGCCCCGCGCTTGAACCGGTAGTCGCCGGGCTTGAGCTGGCGCTCGGCGCCGGAAGCCTTCGCGGCCAGACGGAAGAGGAAGCCCGACCGGACCACCCCCTTCTCCTCGAGGACGCGGCTCGTGGCCGTGGCCGAGAGCCCGGACGGGATGGAGACCTCGATCTCCCCTTCGGCCGCGGACGCGCCGGCCGCCAGGAGGAGGGCGGCGCCCGCGAGCGCGGCGCGGAGCGCGGACATTCGATGGAGCCTCAAGGCCGCCTTCGTTCCTTGAGGATCTTCTGGCGCCGCTTCTCCATCTTCTCCTGGGCGGGGCTCTGCCCCGCGGGCCCCTGGCGCCGGACCTTGCGCTGCTGGGCCTTCTCCCTCGACTGCTTGAGCTTCTCCCGGGAGCGCTCCATCCAGCGCTGGCGCAGTTCCGCGCGCTTCTCCGCCGGAAGGGACGACCAGCGCTTCTTGATCTGCTGAGCGCGCTTGCCCAGCCCGCGCACGAGCTTGCGGTGCTTCATGAGGCGCTTGAGCACGTAGGGAGCCAGCGGCCGGGAGCCCTGGCGGACCACGGTCTCCTGGTTGGACATCAGGGTCTCGGGGACATCGCCGGAGGGCCCCGCGACCTCGACTTTGCCCTCGTCGAAGACGCCCACCGCCGTCTCGGAGCCTTCGGCCTCGCCGGCCACCTCGACGCCGAACTCCGTCCCGCGCACCGCGCAGACCGCGGTCGGGGTGCGCACCCGGAACCCGCCGGCTCCGAGCGCCGCGCCGATCTTCGCCAGCAGGCTCCCGAAGGCCAGCCCGATCTCCGAGCCGCCCTTGCGGGACGCGGCCACGGTGAGCTGGGAGTTCGCCTTAAGGACGACGACCGACTCCCCTTCGAACGCGAGCTCGGCATAGCCGTCGACGCCGGTCTTGACCCGGTCGTTCTCGTCGAGGGGCATGTCCTTCTCCGCCGGCAGGCCCTCGGGGTCCCCTCCGGGCGCGTAGACGGTCACGGCGCCCTTGACGTCGGTGAGCCGAGCCTCCCAGCGGTCCTCCTGCCCGAACGCCGGGCCGCAGAACACCGCGGCCGCGAACAACGCCAAAGCCGTCCTCATGAGGAACCTCCCTCGGTGAAGCGCACGCGCACGAACTGGTGCTTGCCGATCTGGATCACGAAAGGGCCGCCCCCGGCCAGCGGCGCGTCTTCGCCCGCCTTTTGGCCGTCGACCTTCACCCCGCCCTGGACGATGAGGCGGCGGCCCTCGTTGCGCGACTTGACGCCGCCGGAGCGCAGGACGACCTCGCTGAGAGAGAGCCCCGCCGGCAGGGAGACCTCGCGGATGTCCGCGGGGACCTGCCGCCGGCTGAAGGTGCCTTCGAACCAGGCGGCCTCCGCCCGCGCCGCTGCCTCGCCGTGGAAGCGGGCCACGAGGAGACCGGCCAGGTCCTTCTTGGCCTCCATGGGGTGGCGGGCCCGGGTCGCGGCCATGTCCAGGGTCGTCAGGAGCTCGTAGAAGGAGTACATGACCTCGTCCGTGACGCTCATGACCTTCCCGAACATGTCCCGCGGCGGGTCGTTGATGCCGACGGCGTTGCCATAGGACTTGGACATCTTCTTGACCCCGTCGGTTCCCAGCAGGAGAGGCAGGGTGAGCACCGCCTGGGGAGCCTGCCCGGCGTCGGCCTGCAGGCGCCGGCCCATGAGGAGGTTCGTGATCTGGTCGTTGCCGCCCAGCTCGACGTCGGCGTGCACGGCCACGGAGTCCCGCCCCTGGAACACGGGGTAGAGGGTCTCGAGCATGGTCAGGGGGGAGTTCTCCTGGAGCCGCGCCTTGAAGTCGTCGCGCGCCAGGGTCTGCTGGACCGTGACGCGCTTCAAGGTCTCGAGGAGCCCGTCGGACAGGAAGGGCCGGAGCCACACGGAGTTGAAGCGCAGTTCCGTCTTCGAGCGGTCCAGGATCTTGTAGGCCTGCTCCTGATAGGTGGCCGCATTGGCGCGGATCTGCTCGACGGAGAGAGGAGGACGGGTCGCGTCGCGCCCCGAGGGGTCGCCGATCATGGCCGTGAAGTCGCCGATGATGAGCACCGCGGTGTGCCCGAGCGATTGGAAGGCCGCGAGGCGGCTCAAGACCACGCTGTGCCCGAGATGAAGGTCCGCGGAGGTCGGGTCCACCCCGAGCTTGATCCTCAAGGTCCGGCCGGAAGAGAGCTTGTCCTTGAGCTCGGCCTCGTTGACGACCGCGGTAGCACCCCGGGTGACCAGGTCCAGCTGAGCGGAGAGGTCCATGGGCATGGGGAGATTACAGCAAATCGTAGGGGTCCACGACGACCTTCACCCGGACCCCCGACGGCGGCCGCACCCCCCGGAGGACGGGCAGGGCGGCCTCGGCCCGGGAGGGGTCGAGGACCTTGACGAGGAGCTGCCTGCGGTGCCGGCCGCGCAGGACCGGCGGGATGCCCACGGCCGGGCCCAGCACCTGGTGCCCGGCCGGGTCGAGAGCCGAGCCCAGGCTCTCCGCCATGGACGCGGCCGCGGCCTCGACGGGCTTCTCCTCGCGGCCGGAGAGCTCGACGCGGATGAGGGCGGAGAACGGCGGGTAGGCCAGGGCGCGGCGCGCCGCCAGCTCGCGCCGCGCGAAATCCTCGTAGTCGCAGAAGGTCGACGCCCCGAGCCGGGCCAGGTCGGGATGGGAGGTCTGGATGAGGACCTCGCCCGGCTTGTCCCCGCGGCCCG
>JBAZSR010000289.1:0-1159 GCA_041662295.1 Elusimicrobiota bacterium
CCGACCGAGATGTTGGCTGACTCGAAGATGCCGATGCCGGGATAGAGTGCGGCCGCGTCGATGTCGGGCATGTTGGGCGATGGGGGGGTCCAGGGCAGGCCTGTCTGGTCGAACCAGAGGGAGCGGGTCCAGCCGGTCATCTTCACCACCTTCAAGTCGGGGTGCGCGACCTCGCGGTTGTGGAAGAGAGCGGTCTCCCCGGCTGTCAGGCCGTGGCGGACCGGCACTGCGAAGTAGGCCGTGGGCGTGAGCTGGCGCAGGGAGAGGTCCTCGAGGATCGGGCCTTCCATGATCCGGCCCGTGATGGGGTTGGGCCGGTCGAGCACGAGGAACGGGACGCCTGCCTTGGCGGATTCCTCGAGGGCCATGGCCATGGTGGCGAGGTAGGTGTAGAACCGGGCGCCGATGTCCTGGATGTCGAAGACGAGCACGTCGAGATCCTTCAAGTCCTCGGGTTTGGGGCGCATGCCCTTCATGCCGCCGGCGTAAAGGCTGATGATGGGCACCTCGCGGCTTGCGATCCGCAGGGTGGTGGAGCTGACCGCGTGCTCCTCGCTCATGCCCGTGAACCCGTGCTCCGGGGAGAAGAGCTTGGCCAGGGTGACGCCGGGAGCGTCGGCCAGCACGTCGGCCGTGGTGCGGCCCGAGCGGTCCTTGCCGGTCTGGTTCGTGATGAGGCCGACGCGCTTGCCCTGGAGCTGGGCGAAGCCGGACTTCTCCAGGACATCGAGGCCCGTGGCGACCACGGCGCCGTGTGCGGCCGGGGCGAGGAACGCGATCAGCAAGAGGGGAAGCGTGGGCGAAAAGGGCATGGGGAGAGTATAGGAAAAACGGCTTGAAGTCCAACGGATGAAGGGGTATCCTTGGGCGATGACGCTCTCCCGTCTGTTGTTTCTCGTCTGCATCGCTCTGGCCGTCGTGCTTCCGGTCCGGTTCTGGGTCATCGAGCCCATCTACATCGCCAGTCCCTCCATGGAGCCGCGCCTGCCGGTCGGCGGGCACGTCTTCATGGACAAGGTGACCCTGCGCTGGAGGGCGCCGCGGCGGGGGGAGGTCATCGTGTTCCGCTCCCCGGTGGGCGGCGAGCACGAGCTGGTCAAGCGCGTCATCGCGGTCCCGGGCGACACCGTGGAGCTCCGGGAGAAGAAGCTCATCCTCA
>JBAZSR010000289.1:1169-3523 GCA_041662295.1 Elusimicrobiota bacterium
GGGAGCTACGTCCAGCACACCCGGAGCGAAGAGAAGCTCCAGGGCGACGACCTCGGGCCCCTGACCGGGCCGGAGGCCAGCCTCTTCGTCCTGGGGGACAACCGCGACGAGTCCAAGGACTCCTCGGTCTGGACCGACCCCGCGACAGGAGAGCCTCTGCGCTTCCTTCCCCTGGCGAACGTCCGCGGCCTTGTCCGCGGCTTCTACTGACGGGGTCAGGTCTTACTGATAGGGTCAGATCTTGAAATTTGAGTTTTCAGTAGAAAACTCAAATTTCAAGATCTGACCCCATTATATTTTGCTAGCTTTTGACCATGGTGGAGACCTTGGAGTTCCTCGTCCGCCAGGCCAGCGAGGACCCCCAGCACGACCGCAAGGCCTTGTTCAAGGAGCTCCTGCGCTCGGAGGCCTTCCTTCTCAACATCGGTTCCCCGGTGGTCGAGGCACGGACCGTGAAGCTGGCCGCGGACTCCGATCCGTTCATGGTCTGGGCGGACAAGGACGCGGAGCTCGGGGGAGCGTGGGTGCCGGTGTTCGCGGCCCGCGACACGGTGTCCGAGTTCGTGCTGGCGCGCGGCCTGGATGCTCCGGAGGGCCAGGCTTTCCTATGGATGGGGTTCGAGAGTCCCCAGATCTTCAATCTCCTCCTGGGTGTCGAGTGCTTCGCCGGCGTGAGGCTCCACTCCTCGCCTTCATGCTTCGTGACCCTCGGCTGGACCGAGGTGAAGGCCCTGTCCCAGAAGCGCATCCCCGAGGCGCCGGAGCGCTACGACGGCCCGGCCGTGAAGCTGGAACTCCCGGCAGGCACCAAGGTCGCCTGCGGTCGTCTCGACCAGGGGGACGACCGGATCCTCTGCGTCCCGGACGCCGGCCATTTCCGCGCCGAGGACGTCCGCAAGCTCGTGCGGCTCGACCTCGGCGAGAACGAGGGCTGGATGCCGTGCCGGCACTTCCTTCAGGTCCTGCGCTACCTCTGGGGCAAGGGCGCCAAGGATTCGGACGAGTACCTCGGCAGTCTCCTGGAGTCCCTCATCGGGTTCGAGATGTACGGCGAGGCCGAGTCGCTGTGCCGGTGGATGGGACCCCACAGGGACGAGGAGCACGCCTGGAAGCGGCTGGCCCACATCCTGGCGAAGACCGGCCGATTCCGGGAATGCGGCCGCCTCTGCGGCCGGGGCGTCGAGAAGTATCCCGGGGAGCGCTTCTTTCCGGTCTGCGGGGCCCGGGCCCTCCTCGACGCCGGGCTCAAGGACGCGGCCCGGAAGATGATCGCCGATGGCCTCGAGCGCTTCCACGGCGACGAGGACCTCGAGGGGCTCTCCCTGAGGCTCTAGCAGGTCTGCTGGTCCCCAGCCCCGCGGTCTCCGCGGCCGTGAGCGGGCGCCATCGCCCTGGCGCGAGCCCCGAGAGCGTCAGCGTCCCGATCCCGGCCCGTACCAGCCGCAGGGTCGGATGCCCGGCCGCCGCGGTCATGCGCCGCACCTGGCGGTTGCGGCCCTCGGTCAGGGTCAGCTCCAGCCACGCGGTGGGCACGCTGAGCCGATGCCGGATGGGCGGGTCGCGCGGGGGGAGGTCCGGCTCCTCTTCGAGGAGACGGACCCGGCAGGGCCGCGTCATCCCATCGCTCAGCCTCACCCCCCGCGTAAGCAGGGCCAGGGCCTCGGGTCCGGGGATCCTCTCGACCTGGACCCAGTAGACGCGCGGATGGGCGAACCGCGGGTCGGTCAGCAGATGATGGAGGCGCCCGTCGTCGGTCAGCAGGAGGAGCCCCTCGCTGTCCGCGTCGAGCCGGCCCGCGGCGTAGAGCCCCTTCGGGATGCCGAAGCCCGAAAGGTCCTCCAAGCCCGCGGCCGGGGTGAACTGGCTGACGACGCCGAATGGCTTGTGGAAGAGGACGGCCTGGGTCATGGGCGAATTCTAACAAACACGGAGGCGGGAGGGGGCCCTACGGGGACGTGCGCCAGGGGCGGGGTCGGGGCGCAATCCGTATGATTGCGGACGCGTGGCGTGGAAGTGCCTATCGCCCGTCGGGCCCGAACCGCGCTACCAGGAATCGAGGCCGGCGGCCTTGCGGCTCTCCAGGGACTCCTCGAGGCCGTCCTCGAGACCGCTGAAGAAGTCGAGCCCGGTCTGCTCCTCGATGAGGTCGACCGAGGTGATGTGCTCGGCAAGGTCCTTGGGGGAGGCGGGGGCGTTGGGGAGGAGGAAGGCGATGACGCTGGGGCCTTCCTCTCCGCCGCGGGTGTGGACGATCTTGAAGAAGTGCGTGGGGACGGCCACGAGGCGCCTGCCGATGAGCTGGAACCTCATCATGTCGCCCTCGGCCACGAAGACCGGGCCGGTGACCACCCAGA
>JBAZSR010000290.1:0-3490 GCA_041662295.1 Elusimicrobiota bacterium
GGCCCCTGCCGGCCTTCAGGGAGTGTCCTCTGGCCCGGGAAAAGCCCAGCCAGATGGCCCACTCGCGCTTCCCCAAGCGGCCCGGCAGGGGGTTTTCCTATAATCGTTGTTCCATGAGCCGGTCGCGCCATCTCTGCCAGCCCGGATACGAGACCTTCATCGCCAAGGAGGCGGGTGCTCCTCTAGAGAAGGGGCCGGGCTGGGTCCTGTCCGGCGCTTGGGCGCAGGACCTGGCCTTCTCCCACCTCGCCCTCCTCGACCCGGTGGAATTCAAAGCCAAGACAGGCAAGCGCATGGCCTTGGACTTGGCTGCCCATTTCCGGGAGACGAGCAAGGAGGTCCGCTACGATGGGCCCTGGCCCCTCTGCTTCGAATCAGCCGGGGTCGAAGGCCTGACCCAGCGCCGCAAAACCGTGGAAGCCTCCTTCCGCGAAGAGACGGCCCAGTTGTCCCGCGTCATGCGCTTGAGCGCGGCCGGCAGGCCGGGGATGGGACCTGCCTCAGGGTTCTTCGTGGTCCTGACGGCCTTCGACCGCGCCTTCGCTGGCCGCCGCGCTTGGGGCGGGGGCCAGCGCCGCATGGCCGATGACGCGCAGGCTCCTTCGCGCTCCTACCTCAAAGTGGAGGAAGCCTACATGATCCTGGGCGAAGCCCCAAAGGCCGGGGAGAGCGTGGTGGACCTGGGCGCCGCTCCGGGAGGCTGGAGCTATTCCGCGGCGCGCCGCGGCGCCAGCGTGACCGCGATCGACAACGGACCGCTCAAGTCAGGCGCTTCGGGCCACGGGCTCATCGAGCACCGCAAAGAGGACGCCTTCACCTTCTCCCCCCCTGCGCCAGCGGACTGGCTCTTCTGCGACCTTCTCGAGGACCCGTCACGGACCCTGGGGCTCGTGCGGCGATGGGTGGAGGCCGACTGGTGCCGAAAGTTCGTGGCCAACCTCAAATTCGGCAGGAACGACCCCTTGCCCCTGCTCCGGGAGGCGCTCTCCTCCCGGGGAGGCCTTGCCCCGAAGTGTCCCTTCCTGAAAGCGCGGCACCTCTACCACGACCGCGAGGAGCTCACGCTCGTGGGCCGAGTGGGTTAAACCGGGACAGCCCTGTCGGTGCGGACCCAGGAGAGAGCCCCTTCGGTGTAGAACAGGGACCTCAGCTCCGGAAGGTGCCGGAAGCTCCCGGGAGCCATGTAATAGCGGTCGGCCTTGCGGACCAGCCAGCCCTTCTCCACAGCAGCCTCCAGCGGGGCGGTGTAGCGGGGCTTGATGCCCCAACCGAAGGCCTTGCGGAAGCGCTCCAGGTCCAGGAACCCGAAGCTCAGGGACCAGAGGATCTGCTTGGCGAGCCGCTCCTCTTCGGGCAGGGCGTAGCAGTCTCCGGCAGGGAGCGCTTCTCCGCCCTGCACGGCTTGGGTCCATTCCGGCATGGACCCCGGGCCGAACCACCAGCGCAAGCCGACCATGCTCGATGCATTGACCCCGAGGCCGAGATAGGGGAGCCCGTCGAGCAGGCGGCCCTCGAAATAGGACGAGGTCCCGGTCTCCGCCCGCCGGAGCGAGAAGTTCACGGACCCGTATACCGCGTGGTAGCCCTTGGAGGTCAGGAAGGAAAAAGCCTCCTCATAGAGCCGGCCGTAGGCCGCGGCCAAGGGCGGCTTGGCGCCGGCCAGGCCGAAGCCGCGGCCCTTGCCGCGGTAGAGGCAGTCGTAGACGGAGATGGAGTCCGGCTTCATGGACGCCGCGAGTTTGAGGTCCGCCCGCCACTCCGGCATCCCTTGTCCGGGCAGGCCGAAGATGAGGTCCAGGTTGACCCGCCTGAACCCCGCGGCCTTGAGGTTCTTGAGCGCTGTCTCCACCTCAAGACGCTGCTGTCTGCGGTTGACCCGCAGGAGCAGGGCCGGGTCGCCGGTCTGCACCCCGAGCGATATCCGGTCCACGCCGAGAGAGGCCATCATGGCGAACTTGCCCGGCTCGCGGGACGCGGATTCAGGCCCGGTCTCGACCGAGAGAGGATGGCCTGCCTTGCAGCGGGAGCGCCAGCGGGAGAGGGCCTTGAGGAGCTTCTCGAGGACAGGCTCGGGCAGGAGGGTGGGAGTGCCGCCGCCGATGGCGATGCCGGAGACCCTGCTCTCAGCCGGGACCGCGTGGCTCAGGAGCTGGAGCTGCTGGATGAGCGATTCCACGTATCCGCCGAAGAGCCCCGAGTCCCTCCGGGTGTCGATCGGGAAATTGCAGTACAGGCACCGGCTGCGGCAGAAAGGCACGTGCAGGTAGAGGCCGAACTCGGAGAGGCCCGCGAGCCCCCCCTTGGAGGAGAGGAAGTCTCCGATATCCGCAGGCGTGGTCCGGAACCTAGCTTGGAAGTACTCCCTGCCGGGCGGGTACTGGATCGTGAAATCCCCGGGCTTCTGCCGGGCCACGGCGAGGTTCTGGGAGAGGCTCATGCCTGAGTGTCCTCCATGACTCCGCTCGTATCATAACATTTGCCGGCCGAGGCAGGACGCCCTCGGGCCGCGGGTCTTTATAGGCCTTAGGACCCATTCCCCGTTGGGCCTCAAGCCACGGGACGCGCCTGGGCCATGGGGCTATCCTATGATATGCCCCGACGCTTGAACTCCTGGATCGCGCTGGCAAGCCTGCCTGTCTTGCTCCTCGTGACCGGGTGCAAAGAGGACTGCGGGGATGATGATTCCGCGGTCCCGGCCGGCTTCGACGTCTCCGCCCCAGGCAACATCCCGGAGAGGGCCCGGTTCGGGGCCAAGGCCCAGGTCTGGACCGACGCGACCCAGGCCAAGCTCGACGCGGCCCGCCGCATGGCCGCCGATGCCTCGGCCTCGGGCACCGCGTCCGATGACGCATCACTCTATCGCGACGGCGCCGCGTTCTTCGACGGCGCCCGCTTTGACGGCACGGAACTCCCCGCCTTCACCATGAGCCAGCCCGCGGCCATGAAGGTCAGGGCCGGGATGGCCATCGACACGGACGGCCCGGTCGCCGGCTACGACCGCCGCGTACACCCCGATCCCTACCGCCAGAGGCAGACCTCGCTCCGCTACAGGGACGGCTCCTCCTTGAACCCGACCACGGTCCCATACGTCGTGGTCCCCATCAAGAACAAGGCCATGCTCGGCGACCTCGCGCTCGTCGAGTACAACGGCCGCAAGACCCTGGCCATCGTGGGCGACTGCGGCCCCCGCTTCGGGGAAGGTTCGGTGGCGCTCGCCGAGCGCTTGGGCATCCCTGCCAGCGGCATCAGCGGCGGGGTGGACAAGGGCGTGACCTACTCCTTCTATCCCGGCCCGGGCGGGAAGTTCACGGACGAGAGCGAGCTCCAGGCCTACCTCGCCTCCGGCGGACCGAAGACCCTCTAAACCTGCCTGTTGCAAGAGAATAGAAATGTCCGGTAATCCGTTTTTTAGAAGTGTCCGGTCGTGAGGAAGAGAGATCTCTCTCGCGAGATTGGCATCTCTCATCTGATTTTGTGAATCGTCGTGCAT
>JBAZSR010000291.1:0-3466 GCA_041662295.1 Elusimicrobiota bacterium
GAGCCATGAGAACAGGAGCAGGACCGCGAGGAAGCAGAAGGACTGGTACGCCGTGCTGCCGTTGGTGTCGAAGCCCAGGAGCGCCGAAAGGAAGAGCCCGGCCAGCGCGGTCCTGCCCGCCGGGGTCAGCCGCTTCTTCGCCAGCCGCAGGAACAGGGATCCCAGGCGCAGGATGTCCCAGCGGAGGCGGTCCATGAGGAGAGGGTCAGGCCGGGACCGGGACGGACTTGAGCGCGCCTTCGACCACGCCGCGGCCCGTGAGGCCGGAGAACTTGGCCTGCGGGTCGAGGGTGAGGCGGTGGGCCACCACCGGGACCGCCATCTCGACCACATGGGCCGGGGAGACGAAGTCCCGGCCGTCCATGAGGGCCGCCGCTTGCGCGGCGCGCATGAGCGACAGCGAGGCCCGGGGGCTTGCGCCGAGCGCCACGCCGGCCGCGTGCCGGGTGGAACCCACGAGGTCCACGACGTAGCGCTTGATCTCCGGGCTGATGCGGACCTCCTTGACGGCACGCTTGAGCGCGAGGGCCTCCTCGAGGGTCACGGCGGACGCCAGGGAGTCGATGGGATGGGCCTTCTGCTGGTCCGTGAGGATGGCGACCTCGTCGTCCGCCGGGACGTAGCCGGTGGCGAACTGCATCATGAAGCGGTCCATCTGCGCCTCGGGCAGGGGGTAGGTGCCGTGGAACTCGACGGGGTTCTGGGTCGCGATGACGAAGAAGAGCTCGGGCAGCTTGTGGGTCGTGCCGTCCACGCTCACCTGGGACTCGCCCATGGCCTCAAGCAGGGCCGACTGGGTGCGCGGCGAGGCGCGGTTGACCTCGTCGGCGAGCATGATGTTCGTGAAGACCGGCCCGTGGTGGAAGCTGAAGGCGCCCGTCTTCTGGTCGTAGATGGACACGCCCAGGATGTCGGAGGGCAGGAGGTCCGGCGTGAACTGCACGCGGTTGAACCCCGCCCCGAAGGTCTTGGCCAGGGCCTTGGCCAGCGTCGTCTTGCCCGTGCCTGGATAGTCCTCGAGCAGGACGTGTCCTCCGCCGGCGAAGGCAGCGAGGAGCCGGCGGATGGAGGAGGACTGCCCCCGCATCACCTTCTCGATGTTGGCCGAGGCTTTCTTGAAGATATCCTGGACTGCGGCAGTCTCTGTCATGGGCTAAGTATAGGAAAAATGGCGGCGGTCGGCGGGACGGGAAAGACGGCGGGCGTCAGGCCCGGAACGCGGCGGGCCAGCCGAGGCGTCCCAGAAGGTCGTAGACCATCCTCGCTGTGGCGCCCCAGACCCGCGCCTTGCAATGGCGGAACTCGTAAAGGGGATGGGGTTCTCCCGCCACATCCCGCGTCCCGAGGTACGAGAAGCAGGCGAGGTCGGCGAGGTCCGCAAGCGGGAGCTCGAAGATCCGCCGCACCTCCCGGCGGTCCGGGGTGAACGCCCGTCCAGAGCCGAGCCATCCCACCACGGGCGTCACGACGAAGCCCGTGTAGACCGCGACGTCGTCGAGCCGGCCCAGGACCGCGACGCGTTCCGAAGAGAGGCCCATCTCCTCGGCTGATTCCCGCAGGGCCGTGGCCGTCAGGCTCGGGTCTTCGGCCTCGCGCCGTCCTCCGGGGAAGGAGACCTGCCCGGCATGGAGGGCGAGGCTGGAGGATCGCTCCGTGAACACGAGGCTCCACCCTCCCGTGCGCTCGACCACGGGCACCAGGACCGCGGCTCGGGCGAAGCCTGGGATAAGGATCCGGCGGCTGGGGCGGCGCGCCACGGCGTCCCTGAGCCGGGCGGGGACAGGCAACATGCGGCGGCGGGTCAGTAGAAGGTCCAGACCGAGCCCTGGGTGTCGGTGTGGGTGCAGCCGATCCACACCGCGCCCCAGGCATAGCCTGGATCCTTCTGCTTCTCGCTGTTCCAGTAGGACCAGCCGCCGAGGTCGTTGTCTTCGAGGGCCGCTTTCCCCAGGTCGTCGTTGGTCGTCACCTCCTGGGATGTGGGATGTGAGCCTGCGATGTCCGCGACAGGCATGCCCCCTTTGAGGTACTTTGGGTCCGCGGCCAAAGAACCGAGCCGGTCCGTGGGGAAGCGGCCCATGTTGTCCGAGGCGTAGAGCGAGAGCGCGGAGCGCAGGGTCCCGAGCCTGGCCTTGGTGTTGCCTTCGCGGGTCCTTCGGATCATGGTGGCGAATTTCGGGATGGCGACCGCGATGAGGGCCGAGGCGATCGCGATGAAGACGACGATCTCGATGAGCGTGAAGGCGCGGCGGCTCCGGAGGCTTCTCATGATCAGGCATTGTACGAAATTCGACGAGAGGCTCGCCCCTGAGGCGGGAAGTCATCCACGAACTTTTCGTAAAATAGGTTTGATGAGCCGTTATACACTGCTGGGCTTCCTGGCCATCCTGCTCTGGAGCGTGACCGTGGGGCTCGCGCGGAGCCTCGCGGAAAAGGTCGGGCCCATGGCAGGGGGCTCGGCCGTCTATCTCATCGCCGGGATCGTCTGCCTGCTCCGGCACCGCGGCGTCAGCCTGTCCGGTGGGCCGCGAAACCTCCCCCTCCGGTATCTCCTCGGCTGCGGAGCGCTCTTCGTCTGCTACCTCCTCTCGTTCTACCTGGCCATCGGAGCGGCGCGGGACCGCCGAGAGGTCCTCGCGGTCGGCCTGGCCAACTACCTCTGGCCCACCCTCACGATCCTCTTCTCCCTGGCGCTCCTGCGCAGGAAGGCCGGCCTCCTGCTTGCGCCCGCGACCCTGGCCGCGCTCGGCGGCGTGCTCCTGGCCGTGGCCGAGGGCAGCGGCGTCCCTGTCAGCGACCTTCTGTCCGGCTCCATGGGACGGCCCGGCCCGGTCCTCCTAGCCGCCGCAGGCGCCGTGATGTGGGCGCTCTACTCCAACCTGACCTCGGCTTGGATGGGCGACCGGAGGGAGAGCGGGGTCGGCCTGTTCATGCTGACGACCGGCGCCTTGCTCTTGGTCCTGGCCGCCGCTGGCCTGGGGCCCGAGGCGGCCAGTTCCGCCGGAGCGGACGGTGGAGCGGACGGTGGAGCGGTCGGTCACGCGATGTTCGGGGCGTGGACCCTCAGGGCGTTCGGGGAAGCGCTCTGCCTGGGTCTGGCAACCGGCGCGGGCTATGAATGTTGGGAGACGGCCATGCGGCGGGGAAACGTGACCCTGGTCGCCGCGGCCTCCTATGCCACGCCGCTCCTCTCGACCTTGTTCTCCTGCCTCTACCTGGGAGTGCGTCCCGGAGCGGGTCTCTGGATCGGCTGCCTTCTGATCGTCATCGGATCGGTGATGAGTTGGAAGGCCGTTTCCGTCCGCTCGTCCTGAGCGGCAGCGGCGAACCCTCTCTTGCGGACATTCATCCACGGACTCGTCGTAAACGGGTCTGACAAATTTAATTGGTTGATAATTGGGTAGCCCTGCAGGCGATATGAGGGTGCATCCTGATGTGCTGAGTTGCCCAAAGTTTTAGTGCTTTC
>JBAZSR010000292.1:0-3440 GCA_041662295.1 Elusimicrobiota bacterium
TCCAGGTCCCCTACCAGCACCCGGTCTCCGTCGTGTGGAAGGGAGACCGCCTCTGGACCGCGGACTGGTTCAGCCAGACCGTCTACGAGCACCGGCTCCAGGGCGGCGCCCTCGAGACCGTCCGTTCGACGCATCTTCCCGACTCCCACATCACGGGGCTGGCCCTCACGGACGACGTCCTGTTCGTGGCCGACTCCTGGAAGAAGGTCATCCAGCGCCGCCGGCTCGACGGAGGCCTGACCCTCCTGGACTCCGTGAAGAGCCCCGGCCCGGACCCCGCCGGTCTCTTCTGGGACGGACGCTACCTCTGGTCCGTGGATAGCGACACCCAGCGCTTCTACCAGCACGACATCGACCGCGGGCTGACCGTCATCGCGTCCTTCCGCAGCCCCGGACGCACCCCGGCCGCGCTCTTCAAGGACGACCAGTTCTTCTGGTCCGCGGACGCCGACACCAGGATCGTCTACCAGCACCGCCTGGACAACCAGCTGAGGGTGGTCGCCAAATACACCCTGCCGGCGCTCGACATGGGCCGCGAGGCTCTCTCCGGCTTCACCTGGAGGGACGGGTCCGTCTGGATCGCCCGCGACGGCCTGCCGCGGCTGTTCCGCTACAAGCTCGGGGACTTCAAGAAGTACCCGGTCTTCGACTGACCGAGGCCGGGATCAGGAGCGCGGCGCACGGAAGGGCCCTCATCTCCTCCTCTTCACGAAGCCCGTCAGCCAGGACCAGTTCATGGGGTAGACGTCGGGGTCGAAGACGACCCAGTAAGAATGCCAGACTCCGATGGCCAGGCACGCCAACACGGCCTCGTAGAAGTGGACCAGCGTGGCCAGATCGGAGGCCCAGAACGGCAGGTGGCGGAGCGACACGTTGGAGAAGGCCAGGAGCAGGCCCGAGACCACCATGACGAAGGAGCCCCACACAAGAGCCCAGTACTCCGCCTTCTCGATGTAGTTATAGGGCGCCGACAGGACCGGCCGCTCGGCCCGGAGGCCGAGGTTGAACAGGATGAGGCGCAGGGCGTCCTTGGCGTCCACGAAACGGGGCGCGAGGCCCCGGAGCGCGTCCCTGCCGCGCCGCGTCAGGAGGAGATAGCCCAGGTGGTAGACCGCCAGCACCGAGAAGACGACCGCGGCCCAGCGGTGCAGTCCCCGCCGGAGGCCCTCGTCGGCCAGGGAGAAAGGCATGGTCCACCAGGCCTCCGGATACTTCAGGGCGAAGCCCGTGACCGCCAGAAGGACGAACGTCGCGGTCAACACGCCGTGCTGGACCCTCTCATTGACCGTCATGCGCAGGTCGTCGCCGTGTCCGGCCCGGTGCGGCGCGGGGCCGGCCAGGGCCTTGCGCAGGAGATCCAGGCCGTTGTGGAGGAGCATGCCGCCGATGGTCAGCGGGATGACCAGGTAGTAGAAGAGGGTCGCCCAGCGCAGGGACCAGTGCTTGCCCATGCTCGGGCCGTGGACCGAGCCCTTGGTCACCTGCGGCCCGGCCCCGGGGTGGCACTTGCCGCAGGTCTTGCTGAGGTTGTCCTTATGGACGGACGAGAGCGGGTCGGAGTGGGGGAGCACGTCGTGGAAGCCGTGGCAGGAGGCGCAGTTGGCGACCTTCATGTCCCCGCGCTGGTAGGCCAGGCCGTGGTAGGTGTCCATGTAGCTCTTGGCTGGGTCGAGCGGAAGCCCGAACTTCGCGGCCAAGGCCTCGGAAGCGTGGCAGCCTGAACAGGTCTTCGTGACCGCCCCTGCGTAGGCGGAGGACGCGGCGTCCTTGACCGGCCGGATGGTGTGCTCGCCGTGGCAGTTCGTGCACACCGGGGACTCCTTCACCCCGGCCTTCGAGGTCTGGCCGTGGATGCTGACCCGGTAGACGGACAGGACATTGGAGTGGCAGCGGCCGCAGGTGTCCGGGACATTGCGCCAGAAGATGCGGCTCTCGCTGTTGGCCGCCCCGTGCAGGTCATGGGTTCCGTGGCAGTCGCTGCAGGTCGCCGCGTCGGTCTTGCCGTCAGCGAAGGCCTGGCCGTGCACGCTCTGACGGTAGGAATCGAAGGGGTGGGAGATCGTGAGCTTGAACTTCGACATCCTGCCGTCGTCAGCGTGGCACCGGATGCAGGTCTTCGCGATGTTGACGCGATTGACGGGAGACTTGAGGTTCCGCGAATTCAGCAGGGTGTGGGTGCGGCCGTGGCAGTCCTTGCACGCCGCGGCCTCGTTGAGGCCCTTGGCCACGGCCCGGCCGTGGTCCGAAGCGAGATAGATCCGGGTCTCCACCCGGTGGCAGTTCTTGCAGGAGATCGTGGCCAGGGGCTTTTTGTGGGGGATGGCCTCCGCGTCCGCGTGGCACGAGGTGCACAGGTTCTTGCCGTGGATCGAGGCGGCGAAACCCTTCTCCTCGACGTAGGGAGCGCCGGAATCCTTCATCCCATGGCATCCGAGACACTCGGCGTTCTCGAGGGCCAGGACCGGCCCCGGGACCAGGATGGCCGCAACGAGCCAGGCTAGGCGGCAGTTTCGCAGCATGAGACCTCCACGACATCAAGCTTTCCCGACATTATATCCCCGGGGGCGTCCGCGCCCAATGGCGTGAGGCATAACCCGATATGACGGCCGTCATCCCCGGCGCGACGCCGCGCCAGCGTATGGTATAATAGAATCAGGGCTCGACGGAAGCCGAGCGATCCAGTTCCTCTATAACTAAGGAAGGTCCCATGGCGAACAACGACAATGGCAATGGTCTGACGATGTTCCTTTTCGGCGCCGTAGTGGGCGCGGCGGCGGGTCTGCTCCTGGCCCCGCGTCCGGGCTCAGAGACGCGCGAACAGCTCGGGGACTGGCTCAAGGAGCGCCGCGAGCAGGGCGAGGGCCTCATGAACAAGCTCAAGGACTTCAAGGAGCGGATCCCGGCGAAGAAGAACCAGCTCGCCGCGGCGCTGAAGGCCGGCAAGGACGCCTACTACCAGGCCGGAGATGCCAAGGAAGAGAGCCTCAACGCGTAGCCGTCCCCGGCGCTCGGCGCCGGAACGCGGGAGCTGGTGAGCCTCATCCGACCTTGAATTGGGGCGGCAGGGCCGCGCCGGCGGAGAGCACGACCTGGACCCCCTGCTGCTGGGTCAGTTCGGTCTTGAAGACCGAATCCCGGGGGACGAGCACGTAGTCGCCGATGTAGAGGTTGTTCGTGGGGATGTAGACGGTCACGGCGTCTTGGGGCAGGCGGTCGGACACCACGGACAGCTCCTTCGTCACGAACCCGAAGCGGTAGACCCCCTGCCGGGGATACTCCACCACGACGAACTGCTTCAAGGCCTGCCGGCCGGACGGCGAGAAGATGTCCGAGACCTGCTTGATGGTCCGGTAGAGCCAGTTGAGGACGGGCACGCGCAGAACCATCTCCTCGACGAACTCGAGGAGGTGCCGGCCCACCACATTGCTTCCGAGGACAGA
>JBAZSR010000293.1:0-3429 GCA_041662295.1 Elusimicrobiota bacterium
GTCAAATCGCGCCTGCATCGCGGGCGCATGTTCCTTCGCGACCGGCTCGACCGGTTCTTCACTGAGAAGGCCCCCGTACGAAAGCCTCTCAAGGATGCCGCAGGTCGGAAAGGGCGGCGAAGAACTCGGCCGGGGTCTTCCAGCGGGCCTTGGGGTCGGGTGCGAGGGTCTTCTCGATGAAGGCGTCGAGCCCGGCGGGGTGGCCGGAGACGCGGACGGAGGGGCGATCGTACTTGCCCGCCATCTTGGCAAGGAGCATCGCGGCCGGTGTGCCTTCGAAGGGGAGCGTCGCGGTGAGGGCCTGGTAGAGGCTCACCCCTAGGGCGTAGATGTCGGTCTCGCGCCCCACCATGCCCTGCTCCTGCTCGGGAGACATGTAGGGCGGGGTGCCGGCGATCGTGGTGGTCTGTGAAAGCTTCGTGAGGGCGTCCTTGGCCTGGCGGGCGACCCCGAAGTCCATGACCTTCGCGGCGCCATCCGGGGCGACCATGATGTTGGCCGGCTTGAGGTCGCGGTGGACGACCCCGTGCTGATGGGCGAATTCGAGCGCCGTGCAGACGCCACGGAAGATCTTCAGAGCTTCGTCGAAGGGAAGCGGGCCCCGCTCGGCCACGAGTTCGTGGAGGGTCTTGCCCTCAGCGTACTCGAAAACGAGGTAGAGGTCGGGGCCGTCCTCCACGATATCGTGGATCTCGACCACGTTCGGGTGGCGCAGGGAGCCGACGGTCTTCGCCTCCGCGATGAAGAGAGCCCGCTCGCGCGGGTCGGCTCGGATCTCGTCCCTCATCTTCTTGACCGCCACCCGGCGGCCCAGGCCGCGGTCGACGGCTTCGTAGACGATGCCCATCCCTCCTACGGCGACCTCCCTCTTGCACTCGTAGCGGCTCCAAAAGGCGCTGCCGAGCGGGGAGCCGGAGGCGTCGGCGAAGCCGGCCTCCCCGGAGGAGGCGACGGGGGAGCGGGAGAGCCAGCGCAGGACGCTCGCTCGGACCGCCTCGCGCATGTCCCCGGAGCCCGGGTGGAAGAGGCCGAACACGATGAGGGCGCCTCCGATGAACACCGAGAAGAGGATGAGCCATGGCGGCCGGCGGCCGGGAGCCTTTGGGGGCGGGGCGGACAGGGCTCCCTCCATGTCCGAGAACAGGACGTCCGTGTCCGAGGCTTCGGGGAGCTGGAGCGCGGTCTCATAAGCCCTCTGGTAGCGCGGGTCGGCCGAAGCCGCTCCCCTGAGCGACTCGAGCATCTCTCTGCGCTGGCCGAGGCCTGACTGCGCCCGGGCGAGGCCGAAGAGGGCGCGGGCGTCCTGGGGCTTCTGGCGGAGGATGGCGAGGGTATCCCCCATGGAGGCGCGCCAGTCACCCGCCTCGGCGTAGGCCCGGGCCCGGGTGTGGAGGAGGGGGATGCTGCCGGGGGCGAGGGCGAGCCCCGCCGAGGCGTCCGCGACCGCCGCCCGAGGGTTCTCCAGCAGGAGGTACGCCTGGGCGCGATAGTTGTGGGCCGCGGCGTTCTTCGGGTTGTACTCGATGGCTTTCTCGGCGAGGAGGAGCGCCGCGTCGGGGTCCTTGAACTGCAGCCGCAGCTCCGCCTCCTTGGCGAGCTTCTTGGAGGCCGCCTCCGGTTCGGGGACGGACTGCTTCTTGACCTCCTGGATGATGGCTTCTACGGAGCGCAGGTCCATGAGCGGGCGTTCCGGCTTCGCCGTGTCCGAGCGGGGAGAGGCGGGAGCATCCGGAGCTCCGTCTTCGCTGCGCGCAGGTCCCAAAGCCGCCAGGGGGGCCTTGGGGTTGAGGCGGATGCTCGAGGCCTTCCCTTCGGTGAGGCGCCAGAGGGCGCGGGCGCGCGCGTCCCGCGGGCTGATCGCCAGCGCGATGCCCGCGTCGTGGTGGGCCTGCTCGTGGTCGCCGGCTTTCTCGGCGGCGAAGCCGCGGTAGTAGTAGTTGTCGGCGGTGGCCGAGCCCCCGTTGATGACCCGGGTGAAGTTCTGGAAAGCGCCCCGGTTGTCCCCGCGCATGAGGTTTCCGAGGGCCTGGCCTTCCTGGATGGACGGGGTGTTGGGCAGCACCGTCCCGTAGGTGATCCAGCGGTTCTGGCTGGGGGTGAGGGGGATGTCCTGCTTAGGTTCGGCCGGCAGGACCGGGATGTCGGGGCTGGCGGGGTCGGTCTTGCCGGTCGCGGTGGCGGGAGGGTCGATCTTCTTGATCGCCTGCCCAAGGTAGTCGCCGATGTCCTTGGGGATCTTGGTCATCGCGGCCCGGAGTCCCTCCCCAAGCTGCTTGGCCCGGTCCTTGGCCTCGCCTTCGGTCGTCGCGGAGGGCATGGTCTTGGCGAGGTTCAGCAGGTCCATGAGGGCGATCTGGTTGAGCGGGTTGTCCTTGACCCGGTCGTTGCCGTCGATGGCTTCCCGGATCTGTTGGACGATCTTCTCATTGCCGCCCGAGTAGTCCGCGATCATCTGCTCGACGATTTTAGGGACTTCTTCCTTAGATGGGGGTGTGGCAGGCTGCTCGGCGAGAGCCGGCCAGGCCAGCATGGCGGCCAGGAGGGCGGAGAGGAGCGGCATCTGTATGAGTATAGGGCTCGCAATCCCGCCAAGTCAAGCTCTTGACGGCCCCCGAAGGGCCTGGTACACTCCTTGCGCAGCCCGCAGGAGGACATCGATGCTCCCCAACCTAGGATTCGGCGAAATCGTCGTCATCCTCATCGTCGCTCTACTCCTGTTCGGGGCGAAGCGCATCCCGGAGGTCGCCCGCTCCCTGGGGAGGGCCGTGAACGCCTTCAAGTCCGGCTTGAAGGAGGACGCGCCGGAGCCGGAGAAGCCTCCGCAGAAGCCGGAGTCCAAAGACGGCTCCGCTTAACCTCGCCGCCCCTCCCGAAGACGGGGAGATGACGCTGGTCGAGCACCTCACCGAGCTCCGCCGCCGCCTCATCTTCAGCCTCCTGACCCTCCTTGTCGCGACCCTGGTCCTTTGGGCTTGGTCGGGGGACATCCTCTCCTGGCTGGCCCGGCCGGTCGGCGGACTCGTCTTCCTGGCTCCGACCGAGGCGTTCCTGACGCGGCTGAAGATCGCCTTCTTCGCCGGGCTGTTCCTAGCCCTTCCCGTGCTCCTCTACCAGGCGTGGGCCTTCACGGCCTGCGCGATGGGCACGGACATGCGCAGGATCGTCCTGCTCATCCTGCCCCTCTCCTACCTGCTCTTCATGGCGGGAGCCGCGCTCTGCCTGTTCGTCGTGGTCCCGGCCGCCATGAGGTTCCTCCTTGGGCTGGGGACGGAGAACGTGCGCCCGATGATGGCGGCGGGCTCCTACGCGGAGTTCGTAGGCATGCTCGCGGCGGCCTTCGGGGCGGTGTTCCAGATCCCCTTGGTCCTCGTGTTCTTGAACCGGGCGGGCGTGGTCTCCCGCTCGAGCCTCCGCGAGCGGCGGCCGTAT
>JBAZSR010000294.1:0-3400 GCA_041662295.1 Elusimicrobiota bacterium
GGCCGCCATCCCCATGCCGCTCAAGGGCTTCGTCCCCTCGGCCTGGACCGGGAAGATCGGCGAGCTCTCCGCCCTCCTGCCGAGGATCTCCACGCCCGGCTACTACCAGTGGGCGGCGGGCAAGTATTACGACGAGCCGGCCTCCTACTCGGGCAAGTGGTCCACCATGTCCGTGGCCATGGACACCAAGGGCATGAGCCTCCAGACCTTCAAGACCCTGGTGGAGTCCGCGAGCGCGTCCGTGACCACCGCCAAGATCAAGGGCCTGACCCTGCCGGTGCCCAACATCACCCGGCTGGCCGCGGACATGACCTCCGAGACGACCTACTTCGCGGTCACCGACGTGACGGTCCTGCAGATCCCGGAGAAGCTGGTCTACGTGGGCTCGGAGATCATGCGCGTCAAGCGCGTGACCGGCCAGTATGTCCGGACCGTGGGCCAGGACGGCGACCCCGCGCCGGGCAACGGCCGCGGCCTGCACGGCTCCGTCCCCATACCGCATCTCGCGGGCGAGCCCGTGTCGGACGGCGCGGCCATCATCTTCGTGCAGTACATCTCGACCGGCGCGGGCGGGGTCTCCATGAGCGCGAGCGCGGGCGGCTACGTCATCTCCGGCGGAGCCCTGACCCAGGCCCCCGGCGGCATCAGCGTGTCCACGAGCGCCTCGGGCACGATCATCTCCACCGAGGGCGCCGGCGGCTTCGCGGTCTCGATCGACAACCGCGGCAACGTGGACCTCTCGACCGCCGCGGGGGCGCTGGGCATGCCCGTCGGCCCCGGCGATATCGTCAGCCTCGGCGACTACGGGTCGGTCCTGGTCTCCTCGGGCCAGAGCCCGCTTGACAACACGCGGCTGATCTTCGTCTCGACCGGCGCCGGCGGCTTCAACGGCGGGCTCGTGGTCTCGGTCGGCTGGGGCGGGGTCTATCTCTCGACGAGCTTCGTCCCCGGCTCCGGCGTGCGCATGGGCTCGCAGGGCGTGCAGATCTCGACCAGCGAGGCGACCGCCATGTTCATCTTCCGGCCCGACCTCGTCACGCCGTCGCGGCCCGGCTCGGTCAAGGCCCTCGAGCAGGGCCAGACCAGCTTCACCCTGCAATGGGAGAAGGCGACCCAGCCCTACTCGGGCGTGGTCGCCTACGAGGTCCAGGAGCGCGGCGGCTCGCCCAAGGACCTCCAGATGGGCGTGGTGTGGCGCACACTCGCCATCATCCCCGCCCGCAAGCGCTCCACGACCGGAGCGACCATGGCCGTCCGCGCGGAGACCGGCCCCGCCAACCTGGAGAGCTTCACCGTGGGCGCGGGCAACGAGTTCGCGGGCGAGGAGCCCCGGGACGTGAACCAGTACTACCAGTACAAGGTGCGCGCCTTGACCGCCGGCGGCATCTGGTCCGACTGGTCGGGCACGGAGCAGAGCGTGGCGACCGGCGTCAACAAGGTCATCATCCAGGGCGTGGGCAACTACCCCAACCCGTTCGACGCCCGCACCGGCGGCTCCGGCAGCAAGACCACGATCTACTACGTCCTCGGCGCGGATTCCGACGTCACCATCACCGTCTACGACATGCTCGGCTACGTGGTGAAGACGACGAACTACTCAGCGGGCGCCGAGGGCGGCCGCGCCGGCCCCAACTTCGTCACCTGGGACGGCAAGAACTCCACCGGACGCCTCGTGGCCAAGGGCGGCTACATCGCCCGCATCAAGGTCAAGTCGCCCGGCGGCACCGCCACCGAGATCCGCAAGATCGGCGTCATCCACTAAGGTAAGGCGGCCGGCGGTTGGCGGCCGGCAGTCAGCGGTCAGTGGCCGGCAGGGCAAGGTCGGCGCGCACCGCCGCAATCCTGGGGAAAATCCTGCCACCTCTGCAGCCTTGGCTATCCCGGAGGATTTTCAATTCTCCGACGGAAGGTTTTGTCGCAATCGATCCGATTCTGAGCGATATAACCGCCCAATTCCCCTGTTTTCGACACTCAGACGGCATCGCGACAAAAGCCTCGACGAGACTTTGAAAAACCGCGCTTTCCCTCATGCGGTATGCTCCCTAACTCTCCCTGAGGTCTCTCCGAACATTCGATCAGCAGGCGATTGGAGACGCGGGGTTATGGTTTCGAGGAAGGAGCGGCTTTGACCGGCGCCGCTGGTCCGGCTTTCTTCTTGAGCCCGATCCCTTTCAGCCAGAAGTCGAACTCGCGCTTGAGCAGGCGTCGAGCCTCGTCGGAATCGAGATCGACGGCTACTCCGGAGCCTGGGACGCCATGGCCGTCTTCGGTGATCTTCCCAGTGCTCCGCAAGGCTTTTTCGATGCTTCCATCAGGACGGAGCTTGAACCAGACGGAATCTGTGGCCCTGGAAAGAACCCTTTTCGCGAAAAAGATGACCCATACCGGCTTGAGCTGTTCCGAGTCGGAAACCTTCTCGACAACGACATCGACGCTCCTGTCGCGGTCGTCAGCGCACATCTCCCGGAGCCTCTCGAAGCCCTTGGTTCTGTGATTGGGTTTGAGGTCTAGGATGCGCGATAAATTGGGGCCGAAGTCATTGTCATCGCCATTCGTGAGGGCCTGCTGAATGAATGCCTCCAGGGTCTGGCCACGGACTCGATTCTTTTCTCGCGGGGAAGCCGCAGGTTGGGCGGCATTGACAAGAGGAGGAACAAAAAAGATACTAGCAGTAGTCAAGATCAGCAGGACGGAGAGGTGTTTCATGAGGAATCTCCAGCGCAATTGTAGCACAACATCGTTGTTCTTGATTCTGGCCACATTCTTGCTGGCGCTTTCGTCGGCGCATGCGGCAAGGAGAATTCATGGCGCTGCGGAAGAAAATCACGCGATAGCACAGGCTGAGCAAGCACATCTCGAGACCCGTGCCATCCAGCGGAAGTTGGCGGAGAAGGAAGTCCCCGCGGAGCAGCGTGCAGGGTTCCAAAAGGCGCTGAATTCCTCTGACGCAAACATGGCCGCCATGGAGCGCCGATTCGTCAAGAGCGAAGGGTTCGCGTCGGCTGCCGGGGGATACTGGCTCTCCCGCGGGAACCTCGACAAGGCTGGGGCGTCCGCGGACCGGGCCATCGGCTTGGCCAAGCCCGGGGGGGATCCCAAGCTCGGCGCCAAGGTCTGGACGATCAAGGGGCTGGTGGAGTTCCAGAGGGGGGATATGGAGTCCGCGTACAGCGCGGGCAAGGCAGCCTTCAAGGCGGACCCGGACAACCGCGCGGCCCTGGAGCTCATGATGTACTCGGAGAGCGCCCTGCATCTGCGGGGCATGGATGAGCTGGTTGCGGAGAGGACGAAGAGGGTCCTGGCGCTGACGGACCCGGGCTTTGCCCGCACACCGGGGGAGTGGGCCGCCAGGCAGGAGGAGCGGCCCACGGCTGCGGGGGCCGAGGCGGCTGAAGCGATC
>JBAZSR010000295.1:0-3367 GCA_041662295.1 Elusimicrobiota bacterium
GGTCCTGGGAGGCAGGGAGACGCCCAGGCCCATCGAGAGCTTCCGCAAGGTCTCCTTCTGCCCGTCGCCGAGGGAATAGGACGAGGACTTCGAAAGGGTCTCCTCGAACCTCGCCACGACGGAGAAGAGCAGCTCCTTCATCTCGGGCTTGGTCGAGGCCAGGAATCCGCTCTTGGAGGCGCGGTCGTATGCCTGCCCGAGGAGATCGATGGCTGGGGCCGGGAACGCCATAGCGGCTTTGCGCCCGGCAAGGAGCATGCTTCCCTCGTAGCTCTGCCTGGGCCAGGCGCCGGCCTGAGCGTTGAGGCCCCGATCCAGGGGACCGCGCTCCCAGCCGTAAAGTTTGAGGTCCTTGACGGCCGAGCATTCCTCCTCGTAGAGCGCGGCCCGGTCCTTCCGGTACCGGCTGAGGTCCGCGAGCCACTCATCGTACTCGCTCGAATCGCCGTCCCCTTCATTCCCCCACTTGAGATAGGTGGGATCCGCTTTGACCTTGCCATGGAAGTAGGCCATCTCGTTGCCCGAGGCCTCGAGCTCGTACTCCACGGGGTATTTGTCGCCGTTGAGCTTGTGGCGCGCCCATGCCACGGCCCGGCCGAGAGGGCCGTCTCCCCAGCGCTGGAACTGCACGGCATGGGTGAGCTCGTGCACGTAAAGGGAGTCCACGATCCGGGCCACGACCGCAAAGAGGCTGGGATCCTCGACCAGGAGCCGCTTGACGGCCGCGGCGTCCTCCGGGTCCTCCACCGCGGCCTTGCCCGTGCGCTCCAAGATCCCTGCGATCACCCTGGAATTGAACTCCACGACCCCCGCTTCGTCGTCGTAGCGGGCATGCGTCTCCTCGGCCAAGGACTCGATGGCGATGGCCGGCATCCTGCGCACCTGTTTGACGACGGCCTGGCCGACCGGATTCTGGGCGACCACGCCGGCGAGTTGAGCGCCCAGGTTGCGGCCGACAAGACGGTCCACATCCTCATCCGAGAGCCGGGGGGCGGAGGCAACCGGGACCGCAGGCTTGGCAGCCGCCTGGGCCGCGGGCAGCGCCTTGCCGGCCTTGGCCGGCTTGGGCGCGAAGGAAGAAGCGGCACCATCCACGGAGGAGGAGTCGGCGGAACGGCCCAGGGCCCGGGCGAGCCGCAGGGCCTTGTCGCCGAGGCTCTGCCGCAGGGCGGGATCGAGCCTGGGATTGGCCAGGAGCAGGGCCGCGGCCTGGGCCTCGAATTCGGCGGAGAACGCGGAAGCGCCGCCCGCGCCGCGCTTGCGCGCGACGCCGTCCGGGATGTAGTTGGCCACGGCCTCGCCGCAGGCCCTGCCGTCCATCCCGAGGTCCTCGCAGACCAGGAGGACCTTGGCGCGATAGACCTCGACCTGGGCGACCGCGCCGCAAGGCTCGGCGCAGCCTTCCTGCACGTCCCGGCCGCGGCCGAGGGCCTTGCGCAAACCCAGGCAGGACTCCCCTCCGGCCCGGCAGACGAGGGCCTCGAGACCCGCCCCCGCGGCGTCGAGGAAGGGGGCCCCGGCTTGGTGGTTCTTGAAGGAAATCTGGAGCGGCTCGAGACCGGGGTCCGCGGAAGAAGCGCCGGCCCAACCCAAGCCTGAGGCCAGAGCCAGGACCGCCGCGACCAGGACCGGGGCCAAGGGCTTCATCGGGATTTCCTCAACCCAAGTATGCCCCCCTGGGCCCGCATTGTCAAGGCAACCATAGGACCCAGCCGACAATGGGTCTTTAGACCTACTTCCCATTGCCCCTCCCCCGCAAATGAGATATCATGGAGGCATGATGAAAAAACTTTTTGCTTTGGGAGTCCTCTCCCTCATCCTCACCGGCCGGATGGTCCCGGCCCACGGCGAGGAGATCAAGGTCGACTTCGACGGCAAGAAGTCCGCGCCGGGCTCGATCCTGGACCGCATCCGCGGCGGCGACGGGCCGGCTCCGATGTCCCTGCCCAAGGGCACGCCCGTGACCCTGCGCACGGAGCGGGACTGCGTTACGGTCTCCTTCGACGCCAAGGACGAGCTGGTCTCCCAGAAGATCCCGCTGGAGAGCCGGGAGTACCGCCAGGTCTGCACCCCGCTGCCCAACGGCGGCCAATCCTGCCGCGAGGAGCTGGCGTGGACCTACCGGGTCTGGGCCAGGATCCAGATCACGGACCGGGGCCCCATGCTCCCCTGGGAGCATGACGTCTTCTGGATGTGCCTCGACGGCCGCTGGCTCGAGGGCGACGTCATCGACGCTTCCCACAAGTTCGACCTCAAGTGGACGGGCGCCTCCTACGACGCGACCCTCAACGCCAAGGCCGGGGCCAAGGTCCCGTCCCTGCCCGACGCCAACGGCATCGAGGCCGGCGCGCCCGTCACCGCCGGCGACAACCTCGCGCTCACGCTCAACGACAAGTGGGCCGAGTTCTACAAGGGAGACAAGACGGTCCTCTCGGTCCAGCTCAAGCGCGTGCGCGACATCTGGGCCGATCCGATCGTGGTCGAGAAAGAGATCGTCCTCGATCCGGCCGCCTCAACCACCGTGCGCTTCGCGGACTACGCCGCGGACTTCTCCGAGAAGCTCAGGACAGGGAGCAAGTACTATGTCAACTGGAGGTTCAAGAGGCTCGGCCAGGTCTCCAAGGACAGGTGGATGAAGCACCGCGAGACCGGCAAGGCCGTCTTCGGCCAAGCCGAGGTCTCGAGCATCCCGACCCCCTCCGAGGCCGCGGCCCAGGCCCTCAAGACCTGCTGGCTGCGCACCATCGAGGCAGACCAGTGCGTCTACACGTGCAGCGACAAGACCGAGCACCGGCAGCGCGTCATGTCGCCCGACCCCCTGCACCCGGAGGAGCCGGTCGCGGCCTGCCCTCAACTCGTGTTCCCGTTCTAGGGACTCAGGCAAGTCTGAGGTCGGCTGCCGTTGGCCCTCATGCGTGGGCTCCTCCTTGGTTCTTTGCTCTGAAGCAATGCCTCGTTGAATGGAGGCTCTAAATCGCTCCGTTGAAGCCGCCCTTTGCACAAAAGCAAAGAACCAAGGGAGTGTCCCCATCGATGGGGAAGGCCGTTTCCTCCCGCACATACCACCGCGTGAGGGACATCAAGGGGCATCCCTCCACTCGGACAATAGACCGAGGGGAGCTCGGACAGAGCTGGGTTACGCTGAAAGGCCGTCTACAAAGGAAATGATATAATCGGCCATCGAGTACGCCTGCCGCTGGCGGGCGGCGCCCGACCACCCATGACCATCGAATTCATCCCCTTCAGCGAGATCGAGGCGAAATGGCAGGCCCGCTGGGAGGATGAGGGCGTCTTCAAGGCGCCTGTCCGCCCCAGGCCCGGCAAGAAGTTCTACTGCCTCGACATGTTCCCATACCCTTCGGCGGAG
>JBAZSR010000296.1:0-3354 GCA_041662295.1 Elusimicrobiota bacterium
ACCAGGCAGGTCATGGGGGCCTCCAGGAACCGGCCCTTGTCGTTACGCCCCTGGTCGAGCCTGTAATAGATCACCAGCCGTAGGACGCGCAGGATGAGTAGGGCGCTGGCCACGGTCTTCTTCGAGTCGACGCCAACCTTGGCGACGGTGGCGCTGGCGTCCAGACAGGCCAGGTGGGCACCTGCCTCTTCCAGTTGATCCTTGAGGGTCAGCCAGACCACCTTGTCGATGGGCTGGAGCAGGGGATGCTGCATCAGGAGTTTTGGGTAGGTCCCCTGACGGGCTCCCAGGTACATGGTCAGATTCTGGGGGGGCGTGTCGATGCGGCCGCCGCTCTCCAGTTGGCGGCGGAAACGGCTCAATGACTCGTCTATGAGCGCTTTGAGCTGTTGTGGCTTGGCCGTGTCGTGGGTGCTCATGTTCTTTCCAGTGTTTGCATTCTTAAATTGCCAATCTCACTCGTTTCCGGTGATGACAGTCTGCGGCGAAGAGGCGTACCCGAGGCGCTCAGCCGCCTGCGGGCGCCCCTCATCCTCGACTGTGTCATGACCTCTGTGTCGATCATTCCCTAGCGCCCGGAGGATGGGTCACTCTCGTCATCCTTCTCCTGGATGAAGAGCGAGTCCGCCCGTTCCTTCTGGATCGTGGCCCAGGCCGAGTGCAGCGGGATCCCGGCGCGGGCGATCGCCAGCCAGCGTGCCCTGGAGGGGTGCTGGAGGTTGGCCTGCCAGAGGTCGTGCAGCTGCAGCTCCTGCTGCTCGGTGAGCAGGGGCGGACGGCCGTTGCTGCGGATCCCCAGTCGTTGACGCAGCCGGGCATACTCTTCACCGTTGAGGCCATATTCGCTGGCGAGCAGTGGCAGACAGGCGCCCGCCCGGATCAGCTCCTCCTGCTCCTGTTCATCCGCCTTGCGGCGCTCGGCCAGTCTCCACATCAGCTCCATCTGGCCGCCGATGGCCACCGCCACGAACGGGAAGACCGGGACGGTCACCAGCTTGCGAAGCTCGGTCATCCTGAGACGGCACAGGCGCTCCAGATCATCTTCCGTCAGCCCCTCCACACCGATGCGCCTGATCGCCTCCATACCGCCGCGCTCATAGGCCGCAACCGCGGCACGGATCACCACTTCAAACAGCTGACACCTCTCTTCTTGCTCGTTCATTTTTATTACCCCTTATTTACCTACCTCTTCTCCACAGATAAGGCTCGGCCGCCTGCTGACGCAGGCGGCGCAAGCCCCTAAATAGTTGCACACACTCTTCCGTCTCCTGCTCACTCAGGTCGAGCAGGTGGGGGAGGGTCATCCACGATGAGTTACGGCCGACCCGGGCATAGATTTCCTCCCAGCGGTTTCCTAATACCCGTTCTTTGAGTTCGCTCTCCTCCGGCAGGGCGGCGACATGGTTGACGCCGTCCTTGATATAGACGAGCTGTTCGGAGAGGCCGACCAGAAGCCACCACAGGGCCGAGGCCGCCGGGGTCTCGGCGATGGAGTGGCGGGGCAGGTCGACAAAGAACCCCAGACCGTAACTGGCCTCCGTGACACACGCCTCCAGGCCGTGGCGCTCCGCCAGCGCCCTGGCCAATTGGTGTGAGTCATGGCGCCAGCCGGACACACTCTCTTCGGTAGACACATGCGATGAGCCACCCGTGGGGCCAGTAGGCTCTGCTGACGCCACGGGCGAGGGCTGCATATCCTGTTGGGGCTGGGGGAGGGGAGCGTGATGAAGTGTCCCAGGCCGAGTGAGATCGCCCCCCCTGCCTGCGACTGTCCCAGCCTGGGACACACCCTCCCTGAACCCCGCCACAGGACGCTGGGCGATAGAGCTAACATCCAGCGGGGCGGTGTCATGGCCGATTTCGATCCCGGCCTCGAGCCCGGCGATGCCAGCCTGGACATCATGAAGGGGCCGCCCCAGCAGCTCGGCCAGGCGGATCTCCAGTGCCTGACGGACCCTCTCCTGGGAAAAGGAAGGGTCGTCGTGTTCAATGAGCACCATGGCGTAGAGGGAGCGGAAGGCCTCTTCACCCTCGCTGTCGCCGCTGCGGCGCCGCCAGTACTCGGCGGCCAGGGCCTCCAGCCGCTGCAGCTTCTCGATCTGAAATGGACCTAAACCGCTCTTCAGGGCCTCGGGTAGGAGTGGATAGAGGAAGTCCGCCGCATACTGGCAGCGGGAGAGCTGGCTCTTCGAGACCTTGATCCCAAACTTGAAGGCGGGATCGGCCAGCCGCCGTTCGAACTCGCGCAGGCTGATCGGCTCACCGGCTTCTTCCTCCATCCGTTGCCGGAGGGCCTTGAGCGCCAAAGCCTTCTCGATGAAGGTGGTCTCGCCGCGGTTTTCGTTCTCGGCGATGTGGTCGGCCAGCACCTTGGCCTCGCCCGGCCAGGGGTGAAAGAGACACTGGAGCGTCCTGAAGCGGGCATCACCACTCTTGGCGAGTGCCTGGATGATCTGCAGGCGGGTATTGCCGCCGCGGGCGATCATGAAGAGTTCATCGCCCGGACGGCGGGTGATGGGGAGCACCCCGGCCGCCTCGGGGCCTTGGGTGGTGATGGCGAGGTGGAGCTCGTCGTATTTTGGATTGGGCACCAATCGGACGTTGCCGTCGTAGGGTTTGATGCGATCGACCTCCAGCACCATGGCCATCGTGGCGATGGGATCACCCGGGGGCGGGAGGGTACTGCTGGCGCCGAACTTTCCAACCAGCAGGCTGGATCGAACCGCGTCTTGAGTGAGTTTTAGACTCATAGCGAATACTCCTTATTGAACCGCTGCCACACGGATGCTCTGCGTCGACAACTCCAAATGCCCCAGATGTGGGAAGAGCTCATGCACCAGGGCCAGCATCGTCTCCCGGGCATTGGCGGCACTGGCATGGCGGGGTTCCCAGCGGTGCACCGGTATCTGCCGGGTGGCGGCCTCGCGGTAGGCGACGACATTGGGGATGGCGGTATCGAGGATTGTGATCTGGCCGCGTGACGGGCCGAAGCTGAGGGTACGCAGCTCCTGGACGATGCGCCGGGCATCGGCAGTGCGGTCCTGGCGGTAGACCAGCCCCTTCAGCGGCGGCACCGGCGCCCCCATGTAGGCCCCCGGGCGCAGCCGGTCGAGCATGTCGAGGGTGCCGCGGCAGAACTCGCGCGCCGAGAGCACCTCGGGCGGGATCGGCGAAACCAGCAGGTCGGCGGCCAGGACAGCGGCGTCCTGGAGCGGCCCGACCGCCCCCTGGGTGTCGATCAGGATGAAGTCGTAGGCCTCATCGAGGCGCGCCAGGATGTGTTTGAGCCGGACCCGGCCATCGAGGGTGTAGAGCAGCCAGTTCTGCAACTCGCCCTTGGGGTCGTTGGAGACG
>JBAZSR010000297.1:0-3351 GCA_041662295.1 Elusimicrobiota bacterium
GCTGTCTCGCGAAGGATCCTGGGGCCCGGTGGCAGTCGGGCCGAGAACTCGCGGCTGCCCTGCGGGCTGCGGCCGCGGGCCAGGTCTCCTCCTCCGGAGGCGGCTGGTGGAGGGGGCTCCGGTCGCTCTTCGCCGGCGAGGAGGAGGCTTCCCCTGCCGGTTCCGCGGCCGTCCTGGAGCCGATCCGGGAGTTCGAGGCCGGTTCCCTCCAAAGGATCAGGATCGTCACTCATATCGGGGACATCTCTCTCTCGAGGGCTGAAGGGTCCAGGGTCCGCGCCGAGTTCGTGCCGGACGACTGCGGCCAGTGCCGTCCGCTCATGGCGGTCGAGGGCTCCACCCTCCGGCTCGAGGTCCAGGGCGGCGGCAGGCGGCGGACCTGCCGGGGAGGCTTCAAGGTCTTTGCCCCGGCCGGCCTGGAAGCCGAGGTCCTCACCGGCACCGGCGACGTGTCCGTGCAGGGGATGGAGGGCGGCTTGAAGGTCACGACAGGGACCGGGGACGTGTCCCTCGACGCTGTGCGGGGCGGCCTCTCCCTGAAATCCGGCACCGGCGACGTCACAGGGGTCGTCTATTCCGAGGACGCGGACTTCAAGTCCGGCACCGGCGACCTATCCCTGGAATGGAGCGCGGTCCCCGCGGCCGGCAAGGTTGTGGTCAAGACCGGCTCGGGCGACGCGGACCTCTCGTTCCCGGATGGGACCCGGATGTCCGTAGCCTTCAAGTCCGGGGTGGGCTCCCTCACGAGCGCATTCGGCACGGACCCGGACGCGGGCTTCTCCGTGGTCATGACCAGCGGCGCCGGCGACCTGGAGCTCAAGAAGGTCCAGCGGCCGTAGGGCCCAGCCTGCGTAGGCCCCCTGGCGGGCCTTCTGGGTCCGTCCCAGGTCTGGCCCCAAGGGGGCGGGTGGGCGTCCCAGCCTGGCTGGAAGGCGTTGTCGACGGGAATCCTGCCGCTCTGTAGGACCTTGGGCCTAGAAAGCAGGGGTCCATCCGGCCCTTGGGGCTTGGGCCTGCCGGCCCTGGAGGCCTGGGTCCTGAGGGGGTACCCTGCCGCTATGACCCCTCTTTCTCTCGCGCTTGCGGCCCTCATCGGCTTCTCATCTGCCCCGCTGATGGCAACGCCTCCCGCCTCCTTTGGCCAGCAGGCCGGGGCCTTGAGCGTCAGGAAGCAGAAGCTCGGCGCGGACATCACCGCGGCCCTGACGGAACTGCGCAAGCACGGCCCGGCAATCGAGGCCCGGCACCTTCCTGGGCTGATGGACGTCCTCAAGAAGTCCCAGGCCGCGGTCACGGCCGAGGATGTCGGCTACGCCGAGCTCTCCCTCGAAGCCTGGCGCAGCGGCCTGCTTTCCGACCTCTATCCCTCCCTGGCGCCCGTGTTCGGCGGCAGAGGAGGGATGCTGCCCAAAGGCGGGGCGAGCGTGTCCGAGCGGCTCAAGGCCGGCTTCGGCGACGTCTCCGAGATGTCCCGGATCTTCGACAACAGCGTCCGGGCCCGGGCCTCGGCCGACGCGGTCGAAGCCCCGGCCCTGCCGGCCGCGGCCGCCTCCGACCCGCTGACCTCTGAGCGCAGCCGCTTCTCCGAGGTCGAGAAGCTCCTTCGAGCGCGCGGCGCCAGCCAGCGGGTCATCGACCTGACCATCGGCGAGGCTCTCCGGCAGGGCGCGGACCCCCTGCTCGTGCTGGCCATGGTGCAGGCCGAGTCCAACTTCAAGCCCGGCGCGGTGAGCCACTGCGGGGCCAGGGGACTCATGCAGCTCATGCCTGCCACGGCCAAGGACATGGGGGTCTCCGATCCCGACGCCCTCTTCGACCCCAGGACGAACGTCCGGGCCGGGGTCAAGTACCTCAAGTGGCTCTGGGGGAAGTTCGCGAAGCAGTCCTTCTCGGACCTCTTCAAGAGCGAGTTCAACGCCAACGCCCTGGCGCAGAAGTCCGTGGCGGCCTACAATGCGGGCCCTGGCAATGTCGCGAAGTTCAACGGGATCCCTCCCTTCAAGGAGACCCGCAAGTACGTGGCGAGGATCGTGGCGGCCTACGACTCGTTCAAGACCGCGTTCCTGGCCGCTTTCGTGGCCTAGGAATCCAAGCGATCGGCCGTTCGGATTCCTAGGCCAGGATCCCGCGCCTGAAGGGCGAGAGCATCCAGCGCCGGGCGTCGGTCCGGAACCCGGAGGGCTTCTGGGGCGCGGCCCGGCGCTTCTCCCACTCGGCCTCCTCTTGCGCCCGCTGCGCGGCCGCGGCGCGGTTGGCCTCGAGGTCCTCCTCGGAGATGGCCGCGCTGTCCGTCCGCAGGCGCTCGTAGGCCGAGCGGTACATGCCGACTACGGCGGCGTCGTCGAAGAACTGGATGTTCTCGAAGTTGTTGTAGCGCGCCCCGTCGGTCCAGTTGTAGGAGCCGTTCTGCAGGAGCTCGCCGTCGAGGATGACGAACTTGTGGTGCATGGCGCTCTTGCCGGGCCGGTAGCCCTCGCCGAGCTTGACGTCGAAGCCGTTCTCCACGAACCACATCATGGGCGGCAGGTAGCGGAACTGGGATTTGTCGAACACGAAGCGGATCTTCACCCCGCGGTCCCGGGCCTCGAGCAGGGCGGCCTTGATGCGGCTGGAGGTGCAGCTGAACATGGCGATGTCGAGGCTCGTCCGCGCGAGGCTGACGGCCTTGAGGAGCCAGCCCTCGGCCTCGTCGCCGGGGCCGAAGGCGTAGGAAGGCAGGCCCTCCCCATGGAACTGGATGCGCCGCTCCTTGTCCTGCGGGGGGGTCTTGCCGTCGGCTCTTCCCGCGGGCTGACCGAAGGGCTTGCCCAGGCCGTACATCCAGCCCCAGACCTCCTGGAAGCCAGCGATGCGGTGGCTGTCGGCGGTGAAGGTGATGTTCTCCTTGTGCACGTTGTCCGCGGCGCGCGACCAGTTGGCCGAGCCGGACCAGAGCAGCGCCCCGTCCATGAGGGCGAACTTGTTGTGCATGAGCCCGAACTTGTCGCGGCCCCGCACGATCAGCATGTCGAAGCCCTCGTCGATGAGGCGCTGGATCTCCGCGGAGCGGTGCTGTCCTTCCTTCTCGGGGTAGACGTGCATGCTGTCCATGACGATGCGCACCTTGACCCCGCGGTCCCGGGCGCGTACCACGGCCTCGAGGAGTTCCTTGTGCATGACCTCGAGGAGCGCGAGGTCGAGGGTCTCCTTGGTGGCATCGATGGCGGCCCGGAGCTTGGAACTCATCCACCCCGGCCCCTCCTCGGAGAACTGGGCAGCGGGAAGGACGAGGTCGTGGAACTTGACGGTGTCTGGGAGGGCCGAGTCCAGCGAAGGGCGGGGGGCTTGTCCGGCGGCGCGGCCCGAAACCTC
>JBAZSR010000298.1:0-3324 GCA_041662295.1 Elusimicrobiota bacterium
CCCGGGGGGATGGGGGCCAGGAAAGGGGAGGTCGGGGCTTGGACGAACTCGACAGGGATGACCCGCTCCCGGGCCGCTGAAGCGCCCCAGCGCAGGCCTGGGTCCGCGGCGAAGAGCGCGCCATGCAGGCAGACGGCGACAGCCAGGAAGAAGAAGTCCCGGACAGCCGCGCCACCGTTCCTATCGGACATATGGATATTATGAGCTTGAAAACTGGGGTCCGGCAGGGTCTCCGGTCCCAGGAAAGGCGGGGAAAGACGACGCTATGGAGGGGGCCCAGGGGCCCTTGACAGGGATCGCGGAACCGTTTTCGGGCAGGGAAGTCAGTCCTTCTTGAAGTAGGGGGCCGTGAACTTGCTGAACTGCTCTCCGGCTCCCATGAACTCCGCCTCGATGTCGTCGCGGATGTCCGAGAGCACCCCAGGGGCGACCGAAGTGCCGATCCGCGCGATCCCTTCGAGGGCGTAGCACATGGTCCTCATGGGGTCCCCGCTGCGCTCCTGGAGGATGGCGGTCAGGCCCTTGAGGGTCTCGATGGCGCCGACCTTGATGTCCTTGTCCAGGAGGACGAGGCCGCTGAGCACCCCGTGGCAGGTCTCGGTGAGCACCCGCTTGGTGGCGCTGCCTGGCTTGGCGAGCTCGGTCCGGGTGAACTCCAGGACCAGGGGCGCCACATGGAGGTGGGCCTGGGGGTCGTCTTTGAGCTTGGAGACGATGAGATCCTTGGCTGCCGTGAAGATGGGATCGGGGTCGGGCATGGGGTCACCTCGCTGCGGTCTGGTTCCAGGAGAAATCAGCGTCCGCCTCCGCCAGCAGGGGCAGGCGCGTGTCCTTCGGGGAGAGCGTGGCGTCCGCGGAGGGCCAGCGGATCTTCAGGGCCGGGTCGTCCCATCGGATCCCGCGGTCGTTCTCCAGGGAGAAATACGCCGTGGTCTTGTACAGGATGTCGGCCGAGTCGCTGAGGGTGTAGAAGCCGTGGGCGAAGCCCTCGGGGATGTAGAGCATCCTGTTCCGCTCGTCCGAGAGCTCCACGCCGGCCCAGCGGCCGTAGGTGGGCGAGCCCTTGCGGATGTCCACGGCCACGTCGAAGACCTTGCCCCGCAGGCACCGCATGAGCTTGCCCTGGGCGGCCGGGGGCTTCTGGTAGTGGAGGCCCCGCACCGTGCCGCGGGAGGAGCGGGAGATGTTGTCCTGGACGAAGCGCGGCAGGCCGGCCTCGAGCATCTCGGATTCGCGGTAGCCCTCGAGGAAGAAGCCCCGGTCGTCCGCGAAGACCCTGCCCTCGATGAGGACGAGGCCGGGAAGTTCGAACGGGGTGATGGTCAGGCCTGGCAAGCGGACCTCTGTTTGCGCCAGTATTCCTGGCCCTCGGGCGGCAGGGTGTAGACCGGGTCGTAGTACTCGTAGCGCCGGGTCAGGGCCTCGGCGTCGTCGGCCTCGATGCTGGTGCGGTAGTTCTTGGTCCAGTAGGAGATCCCCTTGACCCGGTCGTAGTCCGCGAGCTGGTGGATCCAGCGCTTTCCCACCAGGGGGACGTCGCAGGTGATCCTCGGTGTGGCGAAGCCCGGGAGGTAGCCCATGATGTCGTGCTGGAGCTGTTGGGCCTCGGCGATCGAGGTCCTCCAGTGCTCGCAGTTGGGGATCATATCGCAGGTGTAGAAGTAGTACGGCGTGATCCTGGCGTGGTCCACGAGCATGAAGCACAGCTCCAGGAGGTCCTTGGCCGCGGCGTTGACGCCCCGCATGAGCACGCCCTGGTTGCGCACGTCCCGGTAGCCCATGGCGAGGATCTTGCGCACGGCCTTGCCGACCAGGGGCGTGACTTGGGCCGCGTTGTTGACGTGCGTGTGCACCGCGATGGAGATGTCCCGCTCCCAGGCCTTCTTGGCCAGCCGGTCGAGGCCGGCGAGCACCGGGTCCTGGAGGAAGTGCTGGGGCAGGGCCTGCAGGCCCTTGGTGGCCAGGCGGATGTCGCGGATGTTGGGCAGGTCCATGAGCCGGGACACGAAGCCCTCGAGCTGGGCGATGGGCACGTTGGCGATGTCGCCGCCCGAGACCACCACGTCGCGGACCGAGGGGGTCTTGGCGAGGTAGTCGATGATGGCGTCCAAGCGCTCCTTGGTGGGGTGCTCGAAGCGGAGCTTCTTGACCTGGGGGACGTCGCTGCCCACGAGGTCCATGCGGGTGCAGTGGCCGCAGTACTGGGGGCAGGTGTGGGTGAGCTCGGCCAGCACCTTGGTGGGATAGCGGTGCGCGAGGCTCTCCACCGCGAACATCTCGCTCTCGTGCAGGCTGTCGCGGGAGGCCAGGGGGTGGCTTGGCCACTCGGGGTGGCGGTCTTTGGCCGCGGGAAGCATGTAGCGCCGGACCGGGTCGCTCCAGAGGTCCCTCTCGTCCATGGTGTTGAGCATCTGCGGGGGGACCAGGATGGCCATGGTGGCCGTGTCCTGCTGGTCCTTGTCGATGGACGCGGCGAGGTCGTCGGGAAGGCGGTCTCCGAAGACGGCCTTGAGGCCCTTGAGGTCCTTGACCGTGTGCTGGCGCTGCCAGAGGGCGCTCTCCCAATCCTTGGCCGTGACGCCCTTGTAGCCCGGCAAGCGCGTCCAGTCCGGCTCCGCGTACTGCCGCTTGAGGGGGTACGCGAAAGGCTGGCGCGACGGGTCCGCCTTGACTTTCCTGGCCATGGCCCTAATATAACAAAGTGGGTGTCACACCTCAACTTATGGAACTTATTCCTCGTGACTGCATGCGTGCTGACGCAGGAATAAGTTCCATAAGTTGAGGTGTGACACCCTGATTATGCTAAACTGATATTGATAATCATTATCATGATAAACGGACCCGAGAAGAGGATGCTGGCCGGGTTCATCGCGGCCAGGAGGCTCAAGGCGAGCCGGCGGCGCGAGGACATCCTGGACGCCTTCCTGGCCACGGAGCGCCATGTCACGGCCGACGAGCTCCACGCCGCCATCCGGTCTCGCCATCCCGGCATCGGCCTGGCCACGGTCTACCGCACGCTCAAGCTCCTTGCCTCCTGCGGCCTGGCCAGGCAGGTTACGCTGGGGGGGGGACCGGCTCGGTTCGAGCACGCGTTCCGCCATCGTCACCACGACCACCTGATCTGCCGGGTCTGCGGCCGGGTCGTCGAGTTCTCGGACCCTGAGATCGAGCTGCGGCAGGAGGCTGCTGCGGCCGCCCGCGGCTTCTCCATGGAGGAGCACTCCCTGGAGATCCGCGGGGTCTGCGGAGCCTGCCGGGCGAAGGCGGGCCGGTCCCGGAGCGGCGGGTGACGAAGCCCCTCCTGGCCCTGGTCGGGCACCCGAA
>JBAZSR010000299.1:0-3291 GCA_041662295.1 Elusimicrobiota bacterium
TACGCGATCTACAAGGACGGCCGGGTCGATGTGGACTCCCCGAACGGCGGCATCGACGGCTACCCTCCGCTCAAGGACCCGGAAGGCCTGGCCAAGTCCTTCTTCGTGCCTAAGCTCTGCAACGGCTGCGAGCACTCCCCCTGCGTACAGGTCTGCCCGGTAGGCGCCACTTTCAAGACGGAGGACGGCGTCGTCCTCGTGGATAAGAAGTACTGCATCGGCTGCCGCTACTGCATCCAGGCCTGCCCCTACGGCACGCGCTACTTCCACCCGGTGCTCAAGGTGGCCGACAAGTGCTCGATGTGCTACCACCGCCTCAAGCGCGGGCTGAACACCGCCTGCGTCGAGGTCTGCCCCACGGGGGCGCGCCTCTGCGGCGACCTGAGCGACCCGAAGAGCGAGATCTCCAAGTTCCGCGATAACAACAAGGTCCAGAGCCTCAAGGTGCACATGGGCACCGAGCCCAAGCTCGTCTACAAGGGCATGGACAAGGAGGTCCGCTGATGGACCCCGCGCTCTTCCACTCCCTGCACGAAGTCCTGGGCAAGGTCGTCGGCTTCATCTACCCCAACGAGATCGAGCTCCAGTGGAGCATCCTCATCGTGCTCTATCCCTACATCACGGGCCTCGTGGCCGGGGCCTTCATCCTGGCCTCCCTCGAGCGGGTCTTCAACGTCGAGGCGGTCAAGCCGACCTACCGCCTCGCCCTGCTCACGGCCCTGGCCTTCCTCATCGTAGCCCCGCTCCCCCTGAACCTGCACCTGGGGCACCCGGAGCGCGCCTTCAACATCCTCTTCACCCCCAACCCCAGCTCGGCCATGGCTATGTTCGGGTTCGTCTACCTCTGGTACCTCATGGCGGTGCTCCTGCTCGAGGTCTGGCTGGACTACCGCAAGGACATCGTCGAATGGTCGAAGAGCGACCCGATCCCGTTCAAGCGCTTCCTGTACAAGATCGGCTCCTTCGGCGTGGACAACGTCTCGCCGCGCTCGCTCGAGATCGACGACAAGCTGGGCAAGGCGCTCACGATCATCGGTCTGCCCTCCGCCGTCCTGCTCCACGGCTACGTCGGCTTCATCTTCGGCTCCATCAAGGCCAACCCCTGGTGGTCCACCCCCCTGATGCCGGTCATCTTCCTCTTCTCAGCCATGGCCTCCGGCATCGCCGCGGTGCTCCTGCTCTACATGGTCTCCTCGGCTGTGAGGCGCAAGCCGGTCTCCATGGCCTGCCTGGACACCATCGGCAAGTACTTCCTCACGGCCATCATCCTCGCCTTCTCACTCGAGATACTGGAAACCCTCCAGAAGGCCTATGAGGCCGAGGAGCACTTCGACATCCTCTCCTTGATGGTGGAGGGGCGCCTCTTTGTCAGCATGGTGCTCATCCAGGGCGTGCTGGGAGCCCTGGCGCCGATGGCCCTCCTCTCCTCCGCCCTGGCTTTCCGCCCGCGCGAAAGCGTCCGCAAGGCCTTCTACGCGGTCTCCGCCTGCCTGAGCCTCATCGGGATCTTCGCCATGCGCTGGAACGTGGTGATGGGCGGCCAGCTCTTCTCGAAGAGCCTGCGCGGCTTCACGACCTACAAGATCGAACTCATCGGCCGCGAGGGCTGGCTCGCCGCCGGCGCGGTCGTGGCCCTGCCGTTCCTCATCCTGGCGATCCTGCTGTACTTCCTGCCCCCCTGGGAGCGCGAGGCTCCCGAAACGGCGGGCTCCAAGAGCTGAAACCTTACGGCTGCTGGTCGGGGTGACATCCCGCGCACACGGACTTGATGTCCTTGCGCAGGGGCGCCTTCTTGTGGGCTCCGAGCTCGTGGCACTGCGTGCAGCCGGCCATCTCGGAGTGGGTCTTGTGGGGCAGGGTCTTCCCGAAAGCCTTCACGGTCTCGGCCGGCACCTTCACGCCGACCTTCTCGTGGCATAGCGTGGCGCAGTAGCTCCCGGAGATCAGCGGAGAGGCCGAGATGTCCGGCAGGTCCGCCTTGAGCGGACCGGCGGCCTCGGAGAGGGCCTTGTCGGCTCGGCGGAGGACGTCGGAGGCGAGGTAGATGTTGTGCTCCCCGTGCGAGTCCTTCACGAAGAGGACGAGGCGCTCCGCCCTCGAGACCGCGGCGGAGGCCGTGGAGCGCTCCTTGCCGGCCGGGGCCTTGGCCAGGGCCGCCTTGGCGGCGTCGAGCTTGCTCGAGACCTGCCCCAGGCCGGCCTGAAGCTCGGCGCTCGTGGCCTCCCAGATGCCCTTGAACTTCGGGCCGTGGCATCGGACGCAGGCCTTTTCCGCGGCCCGGGTCGTCTGCCCCGAGAACTCGGCGAGGTGCCCGTCGGGCTTGGCGTCGTAGTGGCAGCCGACGCAGTCCACCCGCGCGAGGTGCATCGGGCTGGGCATGTCCGGCAGGCCGAGCTGAGCGGCCTTGCCCGTGTACATCTCCAACTGGCCGGCGTGCGTGCCCTGATGGCAGTAGGAGCACTCGAAGCCCACTATGGGCGGGTGGGAGGACGGGACCACGGCCGGAGTGGTCACGGAAGTCACTCCGGGTGAGCCGAGGCGCTCGCCCCGCCCTTCCGTGAACCCGTGGCGCATCTCCTGGTGGCAGTGCAGGCAGGCGATGTTGTGCTTGGTGACATGGTTCTCGTGGATGAAGGGGGTGTCGCCGTAGCGCGCGAGCTTCTCGGGCTGGTTGTGGCAGGTGAAGCAGCGCTCCTTGGGCGCCTCGCCCTTCCCCCGGACCGCCTCGATGTGACAGTTCACGCAGGAGACGCCCTGGCGCTGGACGAAGTCCTTGTGGTTGTAGCGGATGTTCCCGAGCTGGAAGGTCTTGATCGGCAGGTCGTGGCAGGCCAAGCACCCGGCCAAAGGCTTCAGGTCCCGGCCCTCGCCCTTCCCCTTGAAGTGGCAGAGGTAGCAGGTGTCGTAGGTGACCTCGATGTGGCTGCCGACCATGACCTGCGAGTGGCAGGAGACGCAGCGCAGCTGGCGGCCGCGGCGCTTCTCGGTCAGATGGGGCCGGTGGTCGAACTGGATGCCGGTCTTGGCGGTGACGCGGCCCTCGAGGAGGCGCGTCGAGTGGCAGCCGGAGCGCAGGCAGGAGGCGTCCTCGACCTCGGCGAAGGGCTTCGAGGAATAGGTGCGGGTGATGTACTTGACGACCTGGGTGGAGGCCTGGAACTTCTTCCAGAGGTGGATCTTCACGCCCGACGGAGGATAATGGCACTCGACGCAGGCGATCTTATTGTGCTTCGAGGCCTTCCAGGCCTGGAAGTACGGACCCATGATGTGGCAGGAATTGCAGAAGCCGGG
>JBAZSR010000300.1:0-3265 GCA_041662295.1 Elusimicrobiota bacterium
GCGCGGATCTTCCACCGGCATCGCTTCCGGATCCGTGCGCTTTTGCACCAGGAATCGGAAGCAGGCGGGCTTCCCGTCGCGGACATCCAAGGACTTCTGCATGTTCAGGCGCAGGTAGTCCGGCGAACCGGCAAAATGATTCCGCATGTCCGGACTCTCGACGCAGGGCTGCGCGGAGTACTTGACGATGTTCTTATCGCCGAGCAAGTTGGGAGTCGCGCTGAAGTACCGGGAATGCAGCGGATTCACCATCTCCTTTCCATTCTTCGCGATCCGGAGAGCCGCCGCGAACTCGGTCCAGCGCCACGGGAGCCGGCCGAAAAAGAACCACGCCGGGCTCGAGCCCTTCGCGAGCAGTCGGGACAATTCGGCATAGTCCTTGGCATCCTTGACGAAGAAGGCGTCGTGGTTGATCATCAGAAAGTCCTGGGTCCGGGCTTCCCGTTCGCTTTCCAAGAGCTTGTCTCCGGCGACCCCCAGGAGCTTGACGGCCATGCCGCGGGCATCGCCTTCTTTATCGTCCTGGATCCTGGACCCGCCGTTGGAGAAGCGGATCCACGCCGCGTATTCTTTCCCTGGCTCGGCGAATACGCCTGCGCGGAACTCTTCCGGAACATCCCCGCGGACCGTGAACGTCCCACGGACGCAGCCATGCGCCTTGGCATGGACGTCTCGCGTCATCGGCCCCTGATCCGCGGCTCCCGCTGCCTTGAGCCTGGCCACGCTCAGATCGGCGATCTCCGCATTCAACGCGCCTTCATCCGGCGAGACGCGTTCGCCGGATCCATCGTCTTGAGCAGCCAAGGCGCTGCCTGCGCCCGCTGGGGTCGACGAACAACCCGGGATAGCGGCCAGAAATACAACCAGGACCGATTCCCTCATCCAGCCATGATAGCATTCGGAATACTCCTACTGGCGCCGAAGGACCCGGGTCAGCGAGAGCCTGGCCTGGCGGCCCTCTTGAAGTCGTCCACGGCTTTCTCGAGCTCCGCCATGAACTCCCGGAGCAGGGCCTGCTCGCCGTTCTCCACCACCGCTGCCATGAGAGCCATGGGGTCTAGGTACTCGGTCCCCCTGTAGGACACGACCACCGCGGCGTCGGAAGACCCATCCTCGGCGAGGATCAAGGGTCCGATGCGGGCTTCGAAGGGACCTGCCTTGAGCACCCGGACCGAGGCCTGCGGAGACAGCCGCCGCAGGAGCGCCTCGTAGGCGTCCATGGCCGGGCCCCAGGAAGAGTCCTTCTCCATTGCAGATCGCATGACCTTGGCCAGGGCGGCCTTGTCGGAATAGAGCTTCACGGCCTCGGCAACAGCGTCCGCCAGGGCAAGGGCACTGACAGCCGAGAGAAAGAGGCCGTCTCCCTTGTCAGGGTCGGAGCGCCAGTCCGTCACGGTGTCGGCCAGGCCGCCGAGCCGAGTCACGAGCGGCAGGGTGCCGAAGCGCTGGGCGATGAGCTGAGAGAGGCCGCAGGGCTCGAAGCGGGACGGCATGAGCAGGAAGTCCCCGGCGGCATAGACGAGGTGCACGAGGACCTCGTCGAAGGGATGGACTGCGACCTGTCCCGGGAACTCGGCCGCAAGGCCCGCGGCCTTTTCCTCGAGGTCCTTGTCGCCAGAGCCCGTGATCGCGAGTTGGCCGCCCAAAGCCAGGATGGACCGGGCAGCCTCCACGATGAGGTCGATGCCTTTCTGCTGAGCGAACCGCGATGCCACGACGAAGAGAGGCGCGTCCGGTTTGGGTTCCAAGCCGAGCCTGGCCTGGAGCGCTCCTTTGTTCGCGGCCTTGCCTGAAGCCGCGTCGTCGGCCCCGTAGTTCCTCCCGACGAGCAAGTCGGTCCTAGGATCGTTGAGCGCAGGGTCCACGCCGTTGAGGATGCCTGAGACCCCGTCGCGCCTGGCAGCGAGGCTGGCTTCCATGCCCATGCCGAACTCAGGAGTGTCCGTGATCTCGCGGGCATAGGTCGGGCTCACCGTGGTCACGCTGTCCGCGAGCTCGATGCCGGCCTTGAGCATGTTGAGCCCGCCCTTGAAGCCCAGCGGCCCCTGGTCCACGTCCTCGGCCTTGAACCCGAGCTTGACCGCCGAATCCTTGCCGAAGGCTCCCTGGAACGCGATGTTGTGGATGGTCAGGACCGTCTTGGCGGCGGCGAAGAACGGGTCCGCCTTGTACACGAGCTTCAGGAACGCGGGGATGAGGGCGGCGTGCCAGTCGTGGCTGTGCACCACGTCCGGCTTGATCCCGAGGACCTTGACCGCCTCCAGAGCCGCCCTGGCGTAGAAGCCGAAGCGCACGTCAGCATCGCTGTCTCCGCCGGCGGAGTAAGCATCGTAGCCGGAGTAGCCTGAATAGGGTCCGCCGTCGCGGTCATAGTAGCCGGGGTGGTCCACGAGCACCACGCGCACGCCTTCGCGCTCGCCGACCAGGAGCAGGCCGCGCTCAATCCTGCCGTCCACCGGCACCGCGACCTCGCCTGCCGGCCGGAGCTCCATGCCCTGCCTCTTAAGCCCGCGGTAATTCGGAAGCACAAGGGTCACGTCATGGCCGCGGCCGGCCAAGCCCCGGGCCACGGCGTCCACGACATCAGCCAAGCCGCCCGTCTTCACGTATGGCACGGCCTCGGCTCCAGCGATGAGGATGGAGAGCGGCCGGCCTTCAGCGCTCCCATCGAAAGCAGCCTGGCTCCGGAGGGAGGCTTCCTCGACAGCGGAAGTCCCGGTCTCGGGAGTCTCAGCCTGTTCCACGGACGGGAGAGCAGGAAGATCCGGAGAGGCATGACCGGCAAGGACCGGCACGGCAGGAACCGGCGCGGCCGCGACAGTCTCTCCGGCAAGGACCTCCGGCGCAGCCTCGGAGACGGGCAGGGTCCCGGGAGCGGCCAGGCCAGGGCCGGCCGAGGGAAGGGCAAGACCGGATACGGGGCCGACAGGAAGGGCCCCAACCCCTGGCGTAAAGATGCCAGGCACGCTGGTCCCTGTCCATGAGCCTGAAGCACGGACAGGCACAGCCCGGACCACGCCGGCCAGGGCCTGGCACGGGACGAACCCGAAAGCCAGGACCGCGGCAAAGAGGCCCTTCAGCCGTGAAGGCATCGCTATAGTATGGGGCCCCTGCCGGCCTTCAGGGAGTGTCCTCTGGCCCGGGAAAAGCCCAGCCAGATGGCCCACTCGCGCTTCCCCAAGCGGCCCGGCAGGGGGTTTTCCTATAATCGTTGTTCCATGAGCCGGTCGCTCCATCTCTGCCAGCCCGGATACGAGACCTTCCT
>JBAZSR010000301.1:0-3222 GCA_041662295.1 Elusimicrobiota bacterium
GGCTTGGCCTTCCGGACCTGCCTTGCTCCAGGGACGGACTCGTAGATCGTCACGCCCTGGACCTGGAACACCTTTCGAGTCCCCCATTCCTCGGGAGTCTCGGAGAGGAGCGGCCGGTCGCGGTCATTGAGCCAGACCCAGAAGCGGCCGTCGAGCGGCCTAGCAGCCGCGTAGAGTTCCCGGAGCCTTGCGTGCCCGGCCCGGACCAGCTCCTCGGAGTGGTCCGTGTAGGACCAGCAGAAGAACCACTGGTCCGCCTCCACGTCCTCCGCGCTCACCCGGCCCTCTCGGTTGACCGCGGCCGCGGCCCGGTCCCGGACCTCCTTGGCCGGGCCTGGCAGGAGCCAGCGCTCCTGGATGAAGCGCTCCGGGTCCACCCTGCAGGTCTTGAGCAGCCGGGCCACGCGTCCGAGGTACTCGTCTCTGGTGAAGAACACGAGCACGGGCCCGGCGATGGGCGGGATATCCGTCTTGGCCCCGGTGTAGATGGGCAGTCCCGCGTTGACCGGCATGGACGGAGTCAGGACCAGGGCGTCCTTGGGAAGGTTTGCCCGGACCCAGGCGTAGCCAGCCTCGACGGAGGCAGGAAGGCCGAGCATCCGGTACGTGCGGCGGGCAGCGACGGCCTCGTTGGCCAGGGCCCATGCCGAGACGACGAGGACCGCGGCCGCGGCGGTCCGGCGCGTCCACCAGGCCGCGTCGGAAAGTCTGGTCGAGAGCCAGAGGAAGAACGCCACGCATCCCAGGAACCCGGCCATGGGGATGAAGTGGAAGGGCTGTGCTGTCCAGCCGGTCAGGACCTGGCCGTTGCGGGCGCAGAACGCCGCGACCTGGGCCGCGGCCAGCAGGAGCCAGGCCGCCCTGCGGACCTCGTCGCGCTCGCGGCGCATGAGGGCCCAGAGGAGGCCGGCCAGCGCCAGATGGACCACGGCCATGGGCGTGGGCCGGCGCGTGAATTCGACGGCAGCCAGGTACGGGGCGCGGAAGACCGTGTTGTCCGTGGTGACAGCGCGCTGCAGGAGCGCGAGGCCGGCCGCGCCCAGCAAGGCGCTGCCGAGGGCAGCCGAGAGGTTCCAGCGGGAGGGGCGGGGCAGGCCCGCGAGGAAGGCGCCGATCGCGAAGAAGCCCAGCACGGCCATGCCGTAGGCGTACTCGAAGTAATGCACGAACGCCATGAGCCCGAACCCCAGGCCGAGGAGGAGGGCCGCGGCGGGCCGGCGCTCGCGGCACGCTGCCAGGCGCCACGCGCCGAGGAGCAGGAGGCACCCGAGGAAGAACGTGAGGTGGTAGGAGGGCATGCGGCGGAAATAGGGCAGGACCAGGCTGTTGGTCTGGAAGAAGGTCGTGCGCAGGCGGTCCAGGACCACCGGGGCGTGGAGGTTGACGTCCAGGAACCAGAAGAAGACGTCCGGGAACAGGACCGAGAACAGGGCCAGGGGCAGGGCGGTCTCGTCTCGGCCGGACCACCAGCGGAACACGGCGTGGAAGAGGAGGAACCAGCCTGCTCCTACGAGGGCTCCGGACACGAGCCACGCGAGGTTGAGGTCCCCGCTGAGCAGGAAGGCCGGGGCAGCAAGGATGTAGTAGGTCAGGAAGCCCGCCAGCCAGTGCTCGGGCTCGCGGAGCTCGGCCCAGTAGGGGCCGTAGGGCGCGCCGTGGAGGAGGACCTGGTTGACCCGCGCGGCGTAGTTGGCCTCGTCGTACCACCGGGAGTGCATGAGCTCGGGCACGAGCACGGCGAACGACCCGTTCGTGGGCAGGGACTGCCATTCGGCCGGGGAGGTCTCAGCGAGGCTCTGGCGCAGGACCGCGATCGCCGCGGGCCGGAACATCAGGACGAGGAACACGAGCCCCGCCCACAGGGCCGGGCTCCACAGCCATGCCCGGCGTCCGGAGGTCATCCGGGCCTCTGGGGAGACGGCTCCTTCAGGATGTCCCGGATGTGTCCGGTCACGTACGCGGCGTCGGCCAGGGTCATGCTGGCCGAGATGGGCAGGGTCATGATGTCGTCGTTGGCGGACTCGGCGACCGGCAGGCTCGTCCGGCCCTGCCGCTGGTAGAAGGGCATCATGTGCAGGGGCGTGTAGTGCATGCTGACCCCGATGTTGCGGCGCCTCAGCTCCAGGAAGAACGCGTCGCGCGTGAGGGGCAGGCCCGCGGGATAGCGGACCACGAAGAGGTGGCGGGCGTGGGAGGGCTCGGTCTGGCCCGCGAGGAGGCCCCAGGCGGGCTCGAGCGTCGAGAGCTCTCGCGTGTAGTGCCGGGCGATGGCGAGTCTGCGGCGGTTGAACTCGGCCTGGCGGCGCAGCTGGACCCTGCCCATGCACGCCTGCAGGTCCGTATAGTTCATCTTGTAGCCGAGCTCCTCGATCGGGGTCCAGAGGAAGGACACCTTGGGCTGGGAGAAGCGCTTCCACGCGTCGTTGGGCAGGCCGTGGAGGCGCAGGCTCCGGCCGCGGTCCGCCTGCGCGGGGTCGGCCAGGGCAAGGGCCCCGCCCTCTCCGGTGGAGAGGTTCTTGTTCGCGTAGAAGCTGAAAGCGACGATGTTGCCCGAGGAGCCCACCATGCCGCCGTCGGGATAGCGGCTGCCGAGCGCGTGCGCCGCGTCCTCGACTAAGGCCACCCTTGCGGGCAGGGCCGCGCGCAGGGCCCGGACGTCCACGGCCCGGCCGCCGTAGTGCACCACGATGACCGCCTTGGTGCGGGGCGTGACCTTCGCCAGGACGGTCTCCGTCGTGGCGCAAAGGGTGTCGGCCGCGACATCGCAGAACACGGGCTTGGCCCCGGCGTAGAGCACCGCGTTGGCCGTGCTGCACCACGTGAGGCTCGGCACGACCACCTCGTCGCCCGGGCCGACCCGGTGCAGGAGCATGGCCAGGAACAGGGCCGAGGTGCAGGAATTGACGGCCACGACGTGCTTGGCGCCGAGGTAGGCCGCGAGCTCGCCCTCGAAGGCGATGGTCTGCGGGCCCATGCCGATCCAGCCCGAGGCCAGGATCCGGGAGACCTCGCGGATCTCCCTCTCGGAGAAGTTGGGCCTGCCAAAGGGCAGGTAGTCAGGCCGGATGATGAGTTTTCGGGCCTTCGCGCCTTTCCCGCGGCCGCCCTTCGTCGTTCTGGTCGCCATGGTGAGTGTATGATAGCAAACAGGCTGGCGCTCTCAAGGAGCGCAAGGCTCCCCAAGACGTCCGACGCATGATATCATAGCCGCATGGTCCCTTG
>JBAZSR010000302.1:0-755 GCA_041662295.1 Elusimicrobiota bacterium
AGGAGGCACACCATGCCCAATTCTAGTGTCCAGCGCGTCCGGATGATGCCGCCCCCTGGTGAGGCCATGACAGAACTTCCTGGCATCCGGTATCAGTCCGGTGGCCAGCCCCAGGGCATTCTGCCTCAACACGTTGCTACCCTGGAGGAAAAGGGTTGGCAGCGCGTGGATCGCCCGCCCGCGCCCCCTCCGACTCCAGAACAGCTCCTCGCACAACGGGAGGCAATGGAGCGAGCCTCCTGGCGCAAGCTCACCGCCGGGGCACCTATGGCCCGGGTGATTCCGCCACCGGCCAGCAGCCTGATGATCGAGGGTAGGGCCTACACCTCAAAGAGCGGGGCCGCCCTTGATGTTCCTCTCGAGGACGCCCGGGTCCTGGCCTGCAATGGCTGGCTGCTCTTCGGGCACTCAGGGGCACTGCCGGCGCGCCCGGCCCAGCCTCTGAAAGGCGAGATCTTCGTAGAGACTCCCGCCGAGCGCGTGATGCAGTTCGATGGCGTTCGATGGCGCGACGTACACACCGGTGCCGTGATTCCTTGAGCCTCTGCCTAAAGGATGCAGAGGGGGGGCACCGCCGGGAATTGGAGGACCGGCGGTGCTCTTTTGTTGAAGGATTCCTAACCTCCCCCCTCCCTTGGCGCCTGAGGCGCCCCTCCGGAGACCACCGTGGCTGACGAAAAGGAAGTAAACGTCAAGATCAGTGCCGATGTGAAGTCGCTGCTCCAGGGCATGAAGGAAGCTCAGGAGCACACCGA
>JBAZSR010000302.1:765-3189 GCA_041662295.1 Elusimicrobiota bacterium
ACCGAGCAGTCTGTCGCCGGGATGAAGGGGGACCTGGCCGCACTTAGCGCTTCCTTCGCAACCCTGGGTCCAGCCGCTTTGGCAGTGGCGGGCATCGGGCTCGCCTGGGAGGCGCTCAGGGAGGCGATGGCTTTCATCCCTGAGGCTATCGATCACACCAACGAGCTGGCGGAGAGTTACAGCCAGCTGAAGATTACAGCTGGTATGACCGAGCAGGATTTTAATGGATTCTCCGCTGCCATCCAGATGACGGGCGGGAAGACTTCCGACCTGCATTCCATTGTCGGCGGCATGCAGAAGGCCATCAAGGCAAACGCTGACACCCTCGTGGACAACGGGATCGCCGCGAACAAGGCCGCGCTTTCACACATGACACTGGGCGAGTACATCGCTGCCGTGACCCACAAGATGGAGACCTACGGGGAGGCCACGGACCGGGACCAGCTGCTGATGGCGGCCTTCGGGAGGTCTGGCGTGGCCTTCGCCGACACACTCGAAAAGCTCAACGGTCACATGGCCGAAGGGATCAAATACGGCATCGAAAACGAGGTGGTCACCTTGGCAGCAACCAAGGCTGAGGATGAGCTGAAACGGGTCAAGGGCCTGCTTGCGGCCGCGAATGACACCCTCAAGGCCAGCGTGGCCGGGGTCACCGCTGAGTATGCCATCCAGATGGAGCAGGTGAAGCTCGGCACGATGCAGTGGGTCAACGACATGACCATGGCCCAGAGGCTTGCGAAGGACGGCAAGATTGCCATGCAGACCGAGATGGTCTGGGACAGCCAGGGGCAGCAGGTTGAGATCGAGAACTGGGAGGCCATGATCGCCGCCGGGAAGGAATACCTCCACACCCAGGCGGCACTGGCCTCACAAGCGAAGACGAATGAGCAGGGCGAGAGAACCGGAAAGTTCAAACCTGCCGGGGAGAATAAGGCGGCGGCCGAAGAGCGGCGCGCGATGCGCAAGGCCGTGGACGAAGACATCATCCGCTCGGCGGCACACGTCGTTGCTGAGCAGATGAAGGACGACAGGGAGCTCGTGGCTTCGGGCCAGATGACGTACGCCGAGCTCACGGCAGACATGAAGAACGCCTATAAGATCCAGCTCGACACTGCCATGAAGGCGCTGAAGGACGAGGAGAAGCTGGCCGCAGGGAAGCCTGCGGAACTCCAGGCGATCCTGAACAAGGAGAAGGAACTCACGCAGAAATACCACGCCGATATCCGTGAACTGGAGCGGCAGGCCGCTGAAAATACCCGCAAAGAGCAGGCACGGGCGGCCGCCGAGACCGAGAAGGCGCGGAAGCAGAACCTGGAGCTGGTCAAGCTGGCGGTCCAGGACGAGATCAACCTGCAGCGATCGATCATCGAAGCGAAGGAGCAGGCCCTGGATCAGGACCTCGCCTTTGGTCGCATCAACGAGGCGCAGTGGGTGGCCATGAAGAGGGCCGGGATTGCGCAGGAGCTGAAGGCCCAGCTGGACGCCCTGAACACCGAGCAGAAGGCCGCCAAGGACGACCTGGTGACCTGGACGAAGATCGAAAATCAGAAGCTCGCGCTGACCCGGAAGTCCCACGCGGACATGGGGAAGCTCGACGCCGACCTCGTGAACAAGTCCAAGGCGCGGTGGGACGGCTTCTTCGGGTCCATGACGGGCGGCTGGAACGGAGCCATTCAAGGGCTCGTGAAGGGTACGATGACCTGGGGGGACGCCCTCAACGAGGTCACGAGCCAGGCGCTCAGCGGGCTCATCAGCTTTTTCGTCCAGTGGGGTGAGCAGGAGGCCATCAGGTGGGCCACTGGCCTGGCCATGGGCGAGACGGGGCGAGTCGCAGAGGCCACGGGTGCGGCCGCGGTCTACGCGGTGAACGCCATGGGCAGCGTGGCCGCCATCCCGTTCTACGGCTGGTCCATGGCTCCCGAAGTCGGCGCCGCGGCCTACAGCCAGGGCCTATCCATGGCGGGGCTGGCGTCGGCCGCGGGTGGCTGGGAGCGCGTGCCCTCCGACCAGGTGGCACAACTCCACAAAAACGAACAGGTGCTGCCGGCGCACTACGCCGAGGGACTCCGGAACCTGGTGGCAAACGAACAGAGCGGGGGCCGCAAGGGTGGAGGCCCTCTTGCCGTCCACTTCAACGGTGTGGTGGACGCCAAGAGTTTCTTCCATCAGAACCAGGGAAACATCATCCGGACCCTCCGGAAAGCCGCTGGGAATCGGAGGTTCCGAATTGAATGACATTCAAATTCCCAATGTGACAAATATCCCCATCAATGACGAGGGGGACCCAGACCTCCTTCCTGTTGCATGGGCGATCCTCTTGGACCTTGAAAAGAGGGCTCCCGGCTATCGATACAAAATCCTCGGGAATCTCGACGGAGAGGGTGGCTGGTTCCAGGCTCGATGTGAACCCGGCGCCAAGCTGAC
>JBAZSR010000303.1:0-611 GCA_041662295.1 Elusimicrobiota bacterium
AATGCCGAGCTCCTTCTCAGCCTTCTCGATCTGGTCGTCCACCCGCTGGAAGACCACGGTCAGACGCTGCCGGTGGCCTCCGAACGCGCCCTTCTCGATGTGGACCCGGCCGGCGTGGCTGCGGCCGACCGCGCTCAGCGCTGTCTGCCAGTCTGCAAGGAGGGATCTTGCCTGGTCCGCCGGTATCCGCGGGGAAAGCTTGCTGGCCGCGGCTTCAAAGAGCTTCAGCTTGAGGTCGCCGGCAGGAATGGCCTGTAGCAGGGCCAGCAGCCTATCGAGGAATGCCGGCTGGCGAGCCAGCCGCCATCCCACCTGAGAGACTTCTTCCGCGAAGTAGCGGCCAAAATCGTACCCTTTGCCTGATTTTGGGTGGCGCTCGATCGCATCCAGGAACTCCTGGAGGTCCCCGTCATAGGGCGCGTCGAACTCGGCGCTCCAGATCTTGATGTTCATGTTCATCAACTCCAGTGCGCTGGCCGCGGCCCGTTCGAAGGCGGACACGGCGGCCGCGTGGAGCTTGGCGCTCAACTCCGATCGTCCCTGTTCCGCCAGCCTGGTCGACGCTTCCTGGAACCGCTCAGCCGCGCTGGTGAGCGAGGATAAGACCTTGA
>JBAZSR010000303.1:621-3186 GCA_041662295.1 Elusimicrobiota bacterium
ACCTTGAGATGCCTTGACTCGATGACCCAGGTCAGCTTCTCGGCGTCCTGGTCCCGGAACGCGTAGAGGCCTCGGGCCCGCAGGCTGAGGATCTCCTGGAGGAACCCCTCGGATGTGATGGTCTCTCCCTTCCGCTCGCGCTCCCGGATGAACCGCTCGAGAACTTTCCGCCCCTTGGGGGTGAACTTCCCTCGATAGGCGGCGAAGTCCTGTCGCACGCGCTCATGGTATTGGGTCCGGAGCTGATCCAACTTGGCGGAGATGCTGCCATGGGCCCGGGCGACCAGGTCGAATTGTCTGCGGTCCACGAGCTTCAGGAGAAGATCTCCCAAGGGGGAGTCACTGTAGGAACCGGTCAGCCAGACCTGGTCCAGTGCCGCGTCGAGATAGGTCGTGAGGGCTCGAGTCCCTTCCGCCTCATATCCGGAATCGATGAGCGTCAAGCCCAGGTCGCGCATGAGTTCCGGCTTGTCCGTCAGATGCTTGTCAGCCGCCTGGCGGAGCCGGCCCCAGAGCTCCCGGGCAGGCTCTCCTTCAAGATGCTTGGCGGCGGCGAGACCCGCGATGAAGTACTCGGACGCGTCGTTCTGCTTGGCTTCCTCCATCTTGCGCAGATAGGAAAGGAAGCTCCCTGCGATCAAGACCCGGTGGACGGTCTGTCCGGGCTCGGTGCCGAGCCTGGCGGCCTGTTCAGCGGTCAGGCTCCGGCGCCGGGGCGCGGCAGGGTTGAGTCCAGCCGCGGAGCCTGGCGCCGGGCTCTCCCCGGCATCCGGCAGCTGAAGCGTATCGACCGGTCCGGCCGGGAGCGCACCAGCGGCTTTACGAGCGGCGTTGAGGGCCCGGCTCCCCGACATCGCCAGAGCCGTGCCCTGCACAGGTTCAGCGCCGGCAGGGACCGCACCCTCTACGACTGCAGGCGTGTCCTGGACTGTCGACGGCTCTGTCCGGCCCGAGGGCAAGGATGGGACTGCCGAGGCCTGAGCCAGAGGGACAGCCGGAGCGGCAGGAAGAGGGAGGGGGACATCAGTTTCCCGGCCGGGAGTCGAGGGAATGACCGAAGAGGGCAGACTCGGAGCCAGAGCGCCCATCTGCAGGACGGAGCCCATGTTCTGCGGCACTGGAGAGGCCATGGATCGGACCGCCCCGGCCGCTGAAGCGGCTCCGGTCAGGCCCGGCACAGGCGCAGGACCGGTCCTGACGATCCCTGCGGCGGCAGCATAACCTTCCATGCCGGGACTGACGAGCACGATGCCCCCGCAGACGAGCCCTGCGAGCAGCCGAACGATGTTCCCCTTGGGTGTTCGATGGTTCACGCCTGCCTCCTGTTCCGGCCTTGGACTTCCTCGGGGAGCGACTGCGGCATGATCGCCGGACTCGGCGGGTCGGTCTTCTCGTAAAGTCTGCCGTCTTTGAACCGGAACCAGTAGACCCTCACACCTTCACGTATCTTGAGCCACGCCTCGGGCCGCTTGCCCTGGACCGACCTCAGGACAGCCCTGCGGGAGACATCTCTCAGCCTCGGGCTCAGGCTTCCTTCAGACGCCTGCCTGATCCGCTCAGCCACGCTCTGCCGCACCGCTTCGGTCAGGTCGAGATGCCGGGTGCCGTCGAGACGGTCGGCCGCGGCCTGCCAGGGAGCCTTGCGGCCGTCGAGCGCAAAGACAGGCGTGTCGGCCAGCCTTCTCACCACGTCGGATCTCTCAGACGCCGCCATGTTGGGGAGCCGGCTGGCCAGGCTGTCCACGGATGCGCCGGAGAACTCGATGGTCCCGTTGTGGAGCAGGATCGGAGTGCCCAACCTGCTTGCGGGCCCAGGGAGCCGTCGCAGTTCCCACCAGCGGAAGTCCCAACCTCGATCCCAATCCGGGATCAGGTCCCTGCCGTAGGTCCTGTGGAAGCGCCCTTTCAGATAGCCCATGAAAAAGCCAGCGTTGTCTTGGCTCAGCCATGGGGCCACGAACGCCGCGTCGGGGCTGTATTCTTCGGCTGAGAGGCCGCCGAAATCCAGCGCGTAATAGTTAAGTTGCACCTTCCCCGCCCTGATCGCGGGAGCGAGGGTCTTGAGGTTCTCCATGCGGTCCGCCAGGTACTGGGAGAAATCCACGAAGGCTTTCAGGTTCCCAGCCACGATGTCCCGGTACATCCGGTAAGCGGACTCGCCTTTTCCGTCAGGATAGCTCTTGAAGTCGAATGCAAATCTCTCGAATTCCTTGCCGAACATGCGCTGGAACCCAGGGTCGGAGCGCAGGACGGGCGTGATGAAGGCCTTGGCCTCATCGCGGAAGCGCTTCGAAACAGCCTTGATCTGGAAGGCCAGCCGGCTCCCATAGCCGTCGATCCTGTGGAGGTACGGGGCCTGGTCCGCGGCCATATCGGCTGCCATGGCGGCCGCTGAGGCCTCTGCCGGGACACTCCTCGGATTCCAGCCGGAGGTGACGATGTTGGCCGGCCTGCCCGTGGTCTCATGGAGGAACCTGGCCATGTCGAGGATGGTCTTGGGAGGCCCGTCCTTGGTCGGGAACAGGATGGACATGGGCTCAGAATCGTAGAACGGCATCACGGATG
>JBAZSR010000304.1:0-3178 GCA_041662295.1 Elusimicrobiota bacterium
CATCATGCTCTCCCTGCCGCTGGCCGTGCCCTTCGCGATCCTCTCGCTCCTGCTCTTGGGACAGCACCTGACCATCTTCTCCATCATGGGCGTGTTCATGCTCTTCGGCATCGTCAAGAAGAACGCCATCCTGCAGGTGGACTACACGAACACCCTGCGCCGGCAGGGCCTGGAGCGCGACGCGGCCATCCTGCAGGCCAACAAGACCCGCCTGCGGCCCATCCTGATGACCACGGTCGTGCTCGTGGCCGCCATGCTCCCCGTGATGTTCGGCAAAGGCCCCGGCTCCGCCAACCGCGCCACCATGGCGGTCGTCATCGTGGGCGGGCAGACCCTCTGCCTGCTCATCACCCTGCTCATCACGCCGGTGGCTTACTCCCTCTTCGACGACGCGGGGGAGTGGGTCAAGAAGAAGCTCTCCAGTGGAAACTGATTTTACATCACCAAGGCGTTTCAACGGATCCGTCGGAGGCGCCGCTGGGGCTTATTGAGCGCGGCTTGACGCGTCCGGGCTTCTCCCGTTTGATCGGTTTCGGCTTCGCCTTTTCGGCTTCCTTCACCCTCTCGCGATAGACCGGCTTCGGCTTCACCTCTTCGGCTTCCTTCGCTCTCTCGCGATAGCGCGGCTGGGGCTCGCTCTCCTCGCTCCGAGCGAACCGGTAGCCCAGACTGAAGCGGTAGACCTCTCCGAGCTCCGCCATCGGCTGGAACGCAAAGTCGAAAGACGCCCGGCCGCGGCCAAGCCCGAAGCCGCAGGTGATGCCGCTCAAAGCGCCCAAGTCCGTCGCCGGAAGCGTTTTGTAGCCCAACCGGAACGCGGCCCTCGACTCTTCCCCTAATTTAAGCGGAACCTCGAATCCCAACTTCCCGAAAGGCGCCCCATAGTACGGCACGGCCGCCTCCAACGCCACGAGCAGCCGACGATCCCCCCTTTTCAGATCGTAAGAGGCGCCGAAGTCCATCTCAGCCGGGAGGTCTTCCGCTTGATTGATGAAACGCCGGGCAGGCCCGAGATTGCGGAACGCAAAGCTGAACGTCATGGGCTCGACCTCCTGAAACCGGAACAGAGCGCCCCCATCGAAAGCCAGGCCTCCGGCTCGGCGGTCGTATATCGTCTCCTGGACATACTTCATCGCCAATCCCAGCCCTACGCCGCCAGGATCGCCGCTCCCGACGGAACGAGCATAGGCCAGCGAATAGGCCTCGCTGTGGACGCTGTAGCGCCCGAGATTCTGGTTCGTGTTGCTCACAAGGTCGAGGGAATCCTGGTAGAAAAGCGTCGCCGCGCCGCCGACCGTCCCGCCCAAGAAAGAAACGGGATGCGCATAGGCCATATGGTCATGATGGAAGAAACTCAGCATCTCCGTATGCGAATAGGCCGCATCCGGCGCGTTCAGCCGCGCCAGTCCGGCCGGATTCCAGTAGAGCGCGTCAGCGCCGTCGGCGATAGGGCCGTAGGCCTCGCCCATGCCCAAAGCCCTGGCGCCGACTCCAAGCCTCAGGAACTGAGCCGCAGAGCCCGCCGGGTTCCCGGTGAAAGCGTCAGCGCCGAGAGGCCAAGCAGCAAGGATGAGAACGGCCAAGCGCGCCGTCCTCATCTGACGATCACCACGCGTTTGACGACCTTGCCCCCCGCTCCGGAGATGACGGCCAGATAGACCCCCGAGCCCACGCGGGAGCCCGTTCGGCTCTTACCGTCCCACAAGACTACGCCGGCGGCGCTGGCATGGCCTTCCCAGACGTATTCGCCGAGGATGGAGTGGAGGCGCACCTTGCCGTCGGAGGGCAAGCCGGTGAAAGTGAGGAACTGGGCATCGAAATTCGGATCGCCGGAACCGGGCTCCCAAGGGGACGGGAAGATCTGAACGGCGCCCAGATCATCGCCCGGCGCGGTCAGGAAGGGCGCGAACACGGTGAAGTGCGTGGTAACGCCCTGAATGGTATGCGCATCGGTGTCTACAACGGATGGAAGGATCGTCCATCGTCCCTCGGAGTCAACGTACCGCGCGATGGCGATCCGCCGTGGGTCGGAGCCGACGGGCAGAGCGGCCTCATCATAAGTCATCGTGATGGTCACGGGACCGTTCGGCTGGCCTCCGGTCGCGACGATGTCGAAAGCGACCCCGGAGCCCAAGGGGGTCAGCTTCGCCTGGCTCGAGAGAGGCGCAGGGATCTGGATCAGGCTCGCGTTGATCGTCACCCCGCTTCCCGCCGGAAGCGTGTTCGCCGGGATGTCCACCTGGATCCGCGTGATCTGCTGGACGGGCGGCGTCAGCGCGATGCTCATCGACGCGGAGTTCGGCACCGACTGGCTCGTCACCGCGAGCGCGTAGGCTCGAGTGGAGCCCAGGCTTATGTAATTGCCGACTCCGTTCCAATTGAGCGCGCCGACACGGATGTAGTAGGTGCCGTTGAACTGCAGGCCGCCCACGCCGAGCTGATCGGCGGGGGAGCCCGCGACCGAATTGGTGAACAGCGGCCCCGTGAAATCCGGAGCGGTCGAAGCCTCCACGCGATAGCCCTCACAAGAGGCTGAGACCGGAGAAGCGGGACGAGGGACCCAACGGACGGTGATCGAGGATGTGACGGCCACGAACGGCGACGCCGCGAGGCCCGGGGGATCACTCAAGGTCGAAGTGGAGGCGGCGAGCGCGGCGCTGGGACTGCCGACGCGGTTCAACGCGGCGATGCGCAGGTAATACGTCGTGTTGAGGTCGAGTGCGTTGAAGACCACGGAGCTGTTGTAGGTCGTGGAGGACAGGACCCCGGCCGCAAAGCCCGCCGTCGAGGTGAGTTCCACCTTGTACGGGGTCCCCAGCGGATTGCCGGAAGGCGACCAGGCGAGCGTCATGCTCGATGCATACACCCCCGCAATGGTCGGATCCCCCGCTCCCGGCGCATACGCTAGGGTGATGGTGGAGCCGAGTTGGGCGTAAGGGCCTGTCGCGGCACGGACGCGGAAATAGTAGGTGGCGTCGGAAGAGAGCCCGCTGATCGCAGCGGATAGGCCGTAAACGACGTCCCTGAGAAGAGCGCCCGAGTAGTCGGACGCCGTGGAGGCCTCGGCGGTGTATTGAAGTCCCGCGGGATTGCCGTTGAGCGTCCAGTTCGCCTGCACCGATGTCGCCAGGACCACGGAGAAGGCGGCCGCGCCGCGCGCGACGAGGGAGGTCCGCGT
>JBAZSR010000305.1:0-3170 GCA_041662295.1 Elusimicrobiota bacterium
ATCCCGTCATGGCGACGAGGAGGAAAGCAGGCAAGGCTGCGGCTGGCCTCATGACCGCCCCTCATGGGAAGCATCGGCGTCTGGTGCCGGTGCGGGCTCCGCTTGTTTCTTCTTGAACATCTGGCTCACCAGGACGAAGGAAAGGGGAATGTAGAAAATGGCGATGAACGTGGCGGTCAACATGCCCCCAACCACCCCCGTGCCAATGGCATTCTGGGCCGCGGCACCAGCTCCCGTGCTGATCGCCATCGGCAGTACGCCGAAGGTGAAGGCCAGGGAAGTCATCAGGATGGGGCGAAGCCGCAGGCGGGAGGCTTCCATGGCCGCCTCCATAAGCCCCACCCCGTGGGCCATCTGCTCCTGGGCGAACTGCACGATCAGGATGGCATTTTTCGCGGTCAGCCCCAGGGTGGTCAACAAGCCAATCTGGAAATAGACATCGCTGGATAGGCCCCGGCCCCAGGTGGCAAGAACAGCGCCGAAGACGCCCAGAGGGAGGACGAGCAGCACGGAGAAGGGGATCGTCCAGCTCTCGTAGAGAGCCGCCAGGCAGAGGAAGATCACCAGGATCGAGACGGCATAAAGAGCTGGAGCCTGGGCACCCGCCTGGCGTTCCTGATAGGAGAGTCCCGTCCATTCGAAGCCGATGCCGGCCGGAAGCTTCGAGGCGATCTCCTCCATGGCCCGCATGGCCTCGCCGGTACTCTTGCCTGGAGCGGGCTCGCCCTGGACGTTCACGGACGGGAAGCTGTTGTAGCGCTGGAGATTGGGGGACCCGTAGCTCCATTCTCCGGTGGAGAAGGCGGAAAACGGAACCATCCCGCCGGTCTTGTTGCGGACATAGAGTTTGTCCAAGTCCTCCAGCTGCATCCGGAAGGGCGCATCGGCCTGCATGTAGACGCGCTTGACCCTTCCGCGGTTGATGAAGTCGTTGATATAGGAGCCGCCCCAGGCACTCGCGAGGGTGTCGCTGATCACCGGCAGGGGGACACCCAGTGCGCCGGCCCGATCCTGGTTCAACCGGACATTGTATTCGGGCTGGTCGTCCAGGCCGTTGGGTCGCACGGCCTTGAGGACGGAGTTCTGAGCGGCCATGCCCAGCAGCTGATTCCGGGCCTCCATGAGCTTGGCATGACCCACACCGCCGCGGTCCTGCAGCTGGAAATCGAAGCCCGTCGCGTTCCCGAGTTCCAGGATCGCGGGAGGGGCGAAGGCGAAGACCATGGCGTCTCTGCGGGTGGAGAAGGCGCGCATGGCGCGACTCACGACGGCCTCCGCCTTCAACTCAGAGCGGTTCCGAAGGTGCCAGTCCTTGAGCTTGACGAAGGCCATGCCATTGTTCTGGCCGCGGCCAGCCACGCTGAAGCCTGCGACCGTCAGGCAGGATTGGACGGCGTCTTTCTGGTCCACCTGGAAATGCCGTTGGATCTCTGACATGACCTTCTGGGTCTGTTCCATGGTCGACCCAGCGGGCAGCTGGACGATGGTCATGAGGATTCCCTGATCCTCCTCGGGCAAGAACGCGGTGGGTAGGCGCAGGAACAGGACGCCCATGCCGACCACGATCAGGGCATAGATGACGCCGTAACGCACCCACTTGGAAAGCACCCGGCCGAGCTGGGCCACGAAGATCGCGTTGATCTTGTTGTAGAACCGGTCAAACCACAGGAAGAAGGGACGCGTGACCTTCCAGCCCTTCTCGGCGGCCTCGTGCCCCTTCTCGACGGGCTTCAGGAAGCTGACGCAAAGCGAGGGTGTCAGCACCAGAGCCACCACCACGGACAGCAACATGGCGGTGATGAGGGTGAAGGAGAACTGTCGGAAGATGATGCCCGTGGAGCCGCCGAAGAAGGCCATGGGACCGAACACGGCGGACAGTACCAGGCCGATGCCCACCAGGGCGCCGGTGATCTGGCCCATGGATTTCCGAGTGGCCTCCAGCGGAGAAAGGCCTTCCTCGTGCATGATGCGTTCGACGTTTTCCACCACCACGATGGCGTCATCCACCAGCAGGCCGATGGCCAGAACCATGGCGAACATGGTGAGCATGTTGATGGACATGCCCACATATTGGAGGATCGCGAAAGTGCCGAGCAGCACCACCGGGACCGCGATGGTCGGGATCAGGGTGGCGCGAAAATTCCCGAGGAAGAGCAGCATGACCAGGAAGACCAGGACGACCGCCTCGATCAGGGTTTTGATCACTTCGGCGATGGCTACGGACACGAAAGGGGTCGTCTCGTAGGGGTAGTCGACCTCGACACCCGTTGGGAAGTAAGGGGAAAGCTCGTTCAACTTGGCTTTGACGAGCTTGGATGTGTCCAGCGCGTTCGCACCCGAAGCCAGGCGGATGAGCATGCCGGCTGCCGGATTTCCATTGAGTCTGGTCTCACTCTCGTAGGACTCGGTCCCCAGTTCCGTGCGGGCCACATCCTTGAGGCGGATCGTGGATCCATCCGGGTTGATGCGCAGGGGAATGGCCCCGAACTGCTCGGGGGTCTGCAGGAGTTCCTGCACGTTCACAGTGACATTCAACTGCTGTCCCTTGACGGCGGGGAGGCCCCCCGCCTGGCCTGCGGAGATCTGGGCGTTGTAGGCCCTCACGGCCTGGCGAATATCGTCAGGAGTGATGTGGTACCCGACCATGCGGTCCGGGTTCAGCCAGATCCGCATGGCGTACTGGGTGCCAAACGACATGACTTCGCCGACGCCCTCCACGCGGCTGATGACGTTCTCGATATTCGAAGCCAGGTAGTCCCGCAGGTCCTCGGCATTCATGCTGCTGTCGATCGAGGTGATGGACAGGATCATGAAGATGTTCTTGGTGGACTTGGTCACGCTGATGCCCATCTGCTGGACGACCTGGGGCATCAGGGGTTTGGCCAGTTCCAGCTTGTTCTGGACCTTCGCCCAGGCGGCATCGGGATCGGTACCCGGCTGGAAGGTCAACGTGACGCTCCCGTGGCCCGCAGAATCGCTGGTGGCAGACATGTAGAGCAACCGGTCCAGGCCCGTCATCTTCTGCTCGATGATCTGAGTGACGGTGTTCTCCACAGTCTTCGCGGAGGCCCCGGGATAGAAGGCATCCACCGAGATGGCGGGCGGCGCGACGGGCGGGTACTGGGAGACCGGCAGGGTCTTGATCGCCAGCAAGCCCGCCAGCATCATGA
>JBAZSR010000306.1:0-3158 GCA_041662295.1 Elusimicrobiota bacterium
ACGCCCAGATCGGGCGCGGCTCGATGGGCACGGTCTACGAAGCCTACGACATCGAGCACAACCGCAAGGTCGTGCTCAAGCAGGTCCGGGACGAAGTGCACCAGAGCGAGAAGGACATCGAGCGCTTCCTCGCCGCAGCCCGGACGGTCCAGGCCCTCAAGCACCCGAGCCTGGCCGAGATCTACTCCATCTTCCTGGAGAACGAGCGCATCTACATGATCGAGGAGTACTGCTCCGGCAAGCCCCTGAGCCAGTTCCTGGACGCCGGGAAGCGGATCTCCATCCGGTCGATCAAGGGGGTGCTCCAGCAGGTCGCGGCGGCCGTGGACTATGCCCACTCCCAGGGCATCGCCCACGGAGACCTCCGCCCCTCCAACGTCATCATCAGCCCTCAGGGCGTGGTCAAGGTCATGGACTTCAGCATCGGCCAGCAGGCGAAGAAGACGATGGCCAAGCTCAGCTGGGCGGAATCGCGAGGGAGCCCGCCCTACATGGCCCCCGAGCAGGAGCTCGGCACGCTGCTCCCGGCCTCCGACCTCTATTCGCTCGGGGTCATGCTCTACGAGATGGCCACCGGCCGCCTCCCCTTCGAAGGCCCGAACTTCCTGGCCCAGAAGCGGGAGATGACCTTCCAGCCGCCGAGCAAGGTCGTCCCCGACCTGCCCAAGGCCATCGACCTGATCGTGAAGAAGGCCCTCCAGCCGGAGCCGCCCAGCCGATTCCTGAAGGCGGCCGATCTCTTCGGAGCGGTCGCCGCCCTGCCGGACGCGGCGGCGAAGACCTCTTAGGCCTCAGACCTCGGAAGACCGCCACATCCACAGCGCCGTCGCACCGAAGACCAGGTGCGGCAGCCAGGCCGCCGGAACGGCGCCCATGCGCCCGGCATTGCCGAGCGTGCGCCCCGCCTCGATGAGCCATAGGTAGAGGAAGCAGACCGCCAAGGCCGCGGCGAAGCTCGCCGGACGGCTCGCGCGCCCCAGCCTCAGCGCGATGGGGATGCCGAGCGCGCAGAGGATGAGGTTGGTCAGAGGGTAGGCGAGCTTGGCCTGCAGGGCCGTCTTAAGAGGCTGCTGCCGCTCGCCCATGCGGCGCGCCTTCTCCAGCGCCGAGCGCAGCCCGCGGAAGCTCATCGTGTCCGGATCATCCGAGCGCATCACGAGAGCCAGAGGCTCCATCTCGATGCCGCTCTCGAGGCGCTTGAAGACCTCCTCCGACACGACGATCCCATCCCGGTACCTACGGTCCACCCCGTCCAGGAACACCCACCGCTTGGCGTCCTGGTCCCAGCGCGCCCGTCCCGCGTCGATCTGCCGAGTGAGCCCCCCAGGCCCGTAATAATCGAGCACGGGCCGGACCATGGAACCTTCTTTGGCCTCGAAAAGCTGGGTCGTCACGAAGCAATCGGGGCCCAGGGTCACAGCCATGTTGGAGTAGTGCGTCCACTCCCATTCCGGGTGGATGCGCTCGCGCCAGAGGGTCTGCGCTCTCTGCCAGCAGGCTGGAAGGACGGTCTCCTGGAGGAGCGAGGCCGCCCCCGCGATGAGCAGGGCGACCAGGAGCAGGGGCCTGAAGAAATCCCTGGGGCGCACCCCGGAAGCCTGGACCCCGATGAATTCCCCGCCGCGCATGAAACCGGTGACCGCGAAGATGGTCGCGAGCAGGGTGGCCATGGGCACGACCCGGATCGTCCAGTAAGGGATGGCGAGGCCGAGGTACTCCGCGACCATCCAAGCCGGAGCCTTCGTCCCGAACAGGCGGTTCATCTTATCGAAGAGGTCGGCCAGGAAGACGACGAGGGCGAAGACGCCGAGCCCGAAGAAGAAGGGCCCCAGGAAGCGCTTGACCGCATAGCGCCCGAGGAGGCTCACGCGCGCCTCAGCCTGAACCAGAGCGGCAGGGCGGCCAGCAGGGCGGCCGCATGCGGCAGCCAGGGGGCCCAGAAGGAGAGCTCCATGTCCCTGCGCCCGATGCCCACCCCTAGGGCGAGCAGGCCGTAGAAGACGAACATGACGAGCAGGCTCAGCGCGAAGCCGATAGCCCGGCTGCGCCGCTCGAGGCGCAGCCCCAGCGGGCAGGCGACCCAGAAGAGGGCGAACGGCGCCGCCGCCCCCGCGCTCCGCAGGGCCGCCTCCGTCGCGTACTCCCGCCGCTTCGACAGCTCGATCTTGTCGGAATGCACCCGCTCGAGGAGGCTGAAAGTGTCGAGTTCCGGGATGTCCGGGTCGCGCTGGGCCTTCTGAGGATCCACGAAAGGCACGAAAAGGCGGTAGCGCCCGAAGGTGGCCGTCGTGAGGCTGCCGGGGTCCTCGTTGGGCCACTGCAGGGAGCCCGAATGGAGCTCGAGGGAGACCCCCCGGCCGTGCTCGATGACCGCTTTCCCATCCTTCGCAGACACGCGCAGGCGCGCGTATTGGCCCTTCAGCTTCACCAGGCGCACCCCCGACACCTCCCCGTCGCGGCCGACCTCCTCCGCATAGAAGCGCCAGTCCCCCAGGGGGAAGAAGGTGCGGGGTTCGATGTCCACGCGGGCCACGCGGTCGGCGGCCTGGACATAGGCGTTCCGGAAGGAGTGGAAGCCGTCGGGGCTGGCCTTGTGGTTGACGTAGAAGAGCAGGCCGCTCAGGGCGAGCGCGGCCGTCAAGAAAGGAGCCAGGATCTCGCTGAACGACCAGCCCGAGGCCCGCATCGCCAGGACCTCGCCGGTCTCGGAGAGATGGCCCAGAGTCAGGAGCAGGGCCACCAGGAAGGCCATCGGCAGCGCGAGGCTCAGGAAGTAGGGCAGGAGGCGGGCGAAGCAGGCCATGATCCAGAGGAGCGAGATCCCCTTCATGACGGCCAGGTTGAAGAGCCGCAGGAAATACTGCATGAGGAGGATGAACAGGAAGGCCCCCAGGGCCATGAGGAACGCGGGGAAGTACGAGCGCAGGAGGTATCGCGTCAGGAGGCGCATCGTCGGCGGCGATTATACCAACTTGCCGACATCGTGGAATGAAGCTCTAATATGCAATCTCTATAGTGTAAGACTTCCCATTGACAGACAGGGATATGCCCGTTATACTTGACACCGCGTCCGCGAACGTACGCATCCGCTCGCGGAAGCCCCCACGCCGAGGGGGTGAGGCTCACAACTCATTGACCCGGACATCCTCTCGGAAGTC
>JBAZSR010000307.1:0-3125 GCA_041662295.1 Elusimicrobiota bacterium
CCCGGCCCTCAGGGCTCAGCCCTGGCGGGTCGAACCTGTGGCGTTCGTGAAGGGCAGCGACCGGCCTGAGGTCCTCGGCATCGACCCCTGCCTCGGTCTCGACGCGGCAAAGCCAGTCCTTCCAGGTCTCCGCGGGCCGCCTGCCCCAGCCTCGGCGCGAGAGCGCACTTTCGACCAGGTAGAACTCGGAGTCCAGGCCCTGGGAAGGGGTCTTCGCAGTGGAGGCCTGGGCCGAGCGGGCGGCAGAGAGGAGTCTTGAGCCCTTCCAACCGGCCAGGGCCAGGAGCAGGGCCAGGCCCAGCCAGAGCAGAGGGCTCGTCCGTCCCTCCTCCTTGGGCTCCCATCTCCAGCGGCTGACCTGGAACCTCGCCCAGGACCAGAGGTCGCGGACAGGGCCCCACCAGGGGGCGCGCTCGGATTCGACGGAAGCCCAGGTCGCGGGAGTGGTGTCGAAGTCCTGCCAGGCGGTCCCGTCGTGGGCGAGCGCCCAGGCGTGGCCGTGCCTCTGGCGCACGATGAACGCCCTCTCCAGCCTGCTGTACTCCTGGATGGACCAGCCCACGCAGTAGCGGGCCGGGATGCCGGCCGCCCTCAGCAGGAGGACCGTGGCTGTGGCGAAGTACTCGCAGTGGCCCGAGCGGGTCCGGAGCAGGAACCGCTCCAGCGGCCGCTCCCCGTGCTTGCCCCCTTCCTGATAGGTGGAATAGGTGAATCCCTCCTCGAAGAAGCGAGAGACCTTGGCCAGGGCCTCGGCAGGCCTGCGGCGGTCCAAGCCGAGGTCCCGGGCCAGGCCGGCCATGAGGGCCTCCTCATCGGCGGGAATCACGAGGTCCGCGGCTGAAGGGGCGTCCGCGCCTGCGGGAGAGGAGGAGAAGACCGCTCGATAGGAAACGAGCCCCGGGCCCTCGTCCACGGACACGGTGCCGAAGCCCCCGCGGGTCACGGAGCCGGCCAGGAGCCTCTCTGCGCGGAAGGCTCCCGGGGGCAGGGCCAGCAGGCCCTTGCCGCGGGTGAGGCTGAAGGACACGGTCAGGGACCGTGCCTGGCCCGGAGGCTCAGGGGCGAGAGCCCAGGTCCGGCCGTCCCCCGAAGCCTTCAAGGGCGTCATGGTGCGGTCCGCGGCCAGCCAAGCGCCGGCGCGGTAGCTGCCGTAGACCGCGCGCCGCAGGAGCTCCGGAGGGCTGCCCGCGCCCGGCGTCCCTGGCTCGGGCGTGCCGCTTCCACCGGAACGGGAGAGCGGCCTGCCCGCGCCCGGCGTCCCTGGCTCGGTCCTCACCCGCGCCAAGATGAGGTCGGACTGCAGGAGACTCCCGATCGAGCCGATGGCGGTCCTGGTCTGGTAGGGGTCTGAGCCGAGCTCGACGATGCCGAAGATGAGCTCAGCCCCGGCCTTCTCGACTGCGCCCTGCAGGCGGTGCAGGCCGTCCTGGCTGACGAAGCCCAGGAGGCCCGAGGCCAGCAGGAGGGCCGACGCGGCCCAGGGCCTGGCGCCCCGCGGCCTGAGGGAGAGGAAGGCCCAGGCGGAAAGGACGAACATGCCGAAGTAGAAGGCAGGGGTCCGGACATTGGCCGCGGACGCTCCCAGCAGGCACGCCATGAAGAAGGGCCAGCCCAGCCTGACCTCAGCGAAGGATTCGCCTTGCCTGGCGCGGCGGCGCAGGGACAGGAACAGGACGCTGATGCTGAAGGTCCCCCGCGTGCTGAGGGTCTGGATGAGCAGGATGGGCGCGAAGCAGAGCGGAAACCATGAGACCACGGCCATGACCGCCAGGGTCATGGGCCGGGTGGCGTAGGCGTAGGCGATGGACCCGGCGAAGAGCAGGGTCACCCCGTCCGTGACGCGGATGAAATCCTCCAGGGAGAGGTCCCAGCGCCTGCGGACGAGCCTGCTCCCCTCGATCGTCAGGGCGAGGAGCGCGGCGGGCAGGAGCAGCCCCGTCTGCAGGCCCCAGAAGAGGAGGGCGGCGCCGAGGATCCCGAGAGGCGTGCTCACAGCTTCGCCAGCCCCTCCGGGATCCTGCCGACCTCGAGCCTGTGGAACCCTCCTTCATCCGGCAGGGTCTCTCCGGGCATGGAGACCACGAGCGGCACCACCGGGACCTTGAGGCCCCGCAGTCGGGAGACAAGCTCCCTCCTCTCGTCGTCCCACGCGAGCAGGACGCAGATGACGCCGCTGAGGGCGTGGCGGCGCAGGAGCACGCTGCTGCGGAGGGTCGAGAACGGGCGGCTCCGGCACGGCTCGACCGAGGCGAGGATCTCGAGCATCTGCTGGCTGGCGGCCAGGCCGCGGCCCGCCGTGAAGCAGTAGGACTCTGCTCCCACGAAGAGCAGGTCGAGCAGGGATTCCTGGGTCAGGATGGCGCACGCGAACGACGCGGCCACGGACACCGCCTCCTCGAAGGCGCTCGGGGGGCGGCCGTCGAGGAAGGTGTCGAGGACGAGGGCGTGTCGCACGAAGAACTCGTCCTGGCACTCCCGGACGATGGGCCGGCCCGTCTTGGCCCAGCTGCGCCAGTGGATGCGGCGCAGGGGGTCGCCGGGCCGGTAGTCCCGCAGGCTCATGAACTCCTGGGATTCTCCCACGGAAGAGGAGAGGGACACCCCTCCCTGCTGGTAGCGCCGCGTGCCCGGGAGCTCGAGCCGCGGCACGGGATAGCGCCTGGGCAGGATCATGACGAGCTGTTCGACCGGGTCGAAGGACACCGCGTTGACGAGCCCCACGGGGTCCGGCCGCGCAATGGACACGCCGCTGAGCGTGAACCGGCCGCGGCGCGAAGGCACGAGTACGGCCCGGGCCTCGCAGGTCCCGCCAGGCGGCAGGTCCGGCAGGCTGACGTCGGAGACCGAGGCGATGGAGCGCTCTGCCTCCAGCCCCCGCCAGCGGGCCGAGCCTGAGATCCGGTCGATCAGGGAGCTCCCTGCGTCGAAGGCCCCAGCGGCGGCGAAGGCCTCCAGGGATGGGCTCGGGTCAGGCGTCTCCTCGGCCAGGCTCAGCCCCCGGAGGACCCGGCGGCTGCGGCTGGTCACCACGACGGAGTAGGGCAGGGGCTCGCCGGCCGTGCCGAACGACGGCAGGGTCCTCCGGACCGAGAATCGCTCGGCCAGGAGCAGGGTCGAGAGCCATG
>JBAZSR010000308.1:0-3118 GCA_041662295.1 Elusimicrobiota bacterium
GTCCGGCCAATAGACCCCGCAGACCCCATCGAATTTGAAGACCTCCTCCTGGAAGATCTCAAGGAGCCGGCTTGCGGACTGGTTCTGGTAGGAGGAGGCCCAGTCCGTGCGCCTGATGACCCGCATCCGGGCCGGGATGGACGCCTTCTTGCAGAGGTCCAAGAAGTGGTTGCCGATGGCGTGGCTGGTCACGGTCTTGCCGCACCCGGGCGAGCCCAGGACGAAGAGGATCTGGTTGCGGACACCTTTGGGGTTCTTCCCCTCCTTGAGGTCGAACCCGGCGACGTCGGCGGCCAGGCGCTTGCCGGCCCTCACGAACTCCGCGTTGCCCACCACGTCCTCGAGGGTCACGGCCAGCAGGCCGCTGGGCTCCTCGAGCCGCGCCCGGCTCATCCGGCCTCCGGAGAGGAGCAGGCGCGGGGTCTCGATCTCGAGGTCCGCGGCCGGAGGGAACATCCGGGACAGGAGCCTGGAGGCGAGCCGGAAGTAGGAAGCGAGGCAGGCCAAAGACTCGGTGTCGCGCTTCACGCGCTTGGGGCCCTCGGGGTGGCGGTTGTAGAAGCGCAGGAAGCTCGCGCTGTCCTTGAGCACGATGTCGAGGACCGCTGCCCCGTCCGACCGGGCGAGGTCCTGGTAGTCACGCAGGGAGAGGCCCGCGCTCTCCGGCGGCTCGTCGGCCGCGCCCAGGTCCGCGAGGCGGTCGGCGGCCTCCTGGACGAAGACGCGGCCGAAGGCCGTGCCCGGGAGTCCCGCGGCAGGCGGCAGGCGCAGGCACGCGGCCGCCGAGGCCAGGGCCCCTGACACGGCGTCGAGGATGGCGAGGTTCAGGCCCGTGGTGCCGAAGTCGCCGGCGTCGGCCTCGCAGAGGATGCGGCCCAAGCCCGCCGCGGTCACCGCGGCCCGGCTGTCGGGGAGTTCCGCGTCGATGTCGCGCTTCTGGATGGTCAGCTTCATGGTCATATCGTGTAGATGAGGTTCCTCGTTCCCGCCTCGGCAAGCTTGGCCCGGAGGCATTCGACGGCCCCTGGTTCGCAGGAGAATTTGCGGTCCTTGTGCACCCGGTAGCCCAGCCGCCGGGCTTCCTCCTCGACCAGAGACCGCGGGGCGTCGGAGAGGCAGCGCCGGTAGAGTCCGGCGAAGGGGTCGTCGTCCCGGTCTTCGCCGAGGCTCACCGAGGCGCGGTCCACGGGCAGGTGGAGGACGCAGGCCCCCTGCGGCCAGCCCTCCGGCGCGCCCGCGACCGGGCTCCACAAGGGGCCCACGCGCGCCCGGGCCACCTCCTCCACGCGGATGCCCGGCAGGCGGCCCATGAGCAGGAAGGCGATCTCGGCGTCGTCGCCCGCGAACTTCTCGAGCTTGTCCCGGAGCTCCGAGGTCTGGCGGCTGTAGTCGCCGCTCCGGGCAATGAGCCCCTGCGCCCCTTCACGCTGCTCGAGCATGAGGGTGTGCCGGACGAAGACCTGCTCAGCCGGGTCGAACCGGTCGAAGACCACCGCGAAGAAAGCCGAGCCTCGGGCCGCGTCCAGCCTTCGCAGCGCCACCTCCACCCGGGTCAGGGGCTTGAGGTCCAGGTCCAGGAGCCGGCGGCAGTACGCCAGCCTGGCCTCGGACCCCGGCGGGAGGACCCGGCCGCGGCTCTTGCGGTCCTCCATCTCATGGATGAACCCGGGAGCGGCCTGGCGCTCGGCCCAGACATCGACGAGGTGCTTCATCCCGGGAAGGCCGCTCCCGAGGTCCACCTCCACTCCGGGAAGGGCTGCTCCGCGGAACGAGGGGGCCAGCGCCCTGAGGTAGTCAGAGACCTGATAGGGGTCGGGGAACACCCTGCCCAGCCTGGCCGCGAGCACGAGGCGCCCTGCCGTGAGCGCGAGCCGCTCGAGCTCGGCCCCCGAGACCCTCCTGAGACGGCCGGGACCCGCCTTCATCGAGACTCCCAGGCCCGCGCGGCTCAGGCCTTCTCCGCGCGCTCCTTCCTTGCGAGCTCGATGGTCTCGTTGATGCGCGATTCCTTCATCTCCCGCTCGGCCTTGAGGTTGCTCTCCACGAGGGCCTCGGTCTCGGAGTCGTAGATTTTCATCTCCGAGGTCATGCGGTCCACGTTCTTGGCCAGGAAGAGCGAGGTCTCCGAGGCCAGGCCCGCGAGCTTGTTGACCGACTTCTTGAGGGACTCCATGGACCGGTGCATCTCGACCGAGAGCTCGCCCGCCTTGGAGATCGAGGCCAGGCCCGCGAGATTGCCGTGGAGCTCGTTCAAGACCTCGTTGCCGGACTCGTAGAGGCTCGTCATGTTGCCGTGGAGGTTCGTCATGATCTCCAGGAAGTTGTTGTTCATCCTGACGATGGCGGCCAGCCGGTCCTCGGCGTTGGCGTAGAGGCGGAGCTTGGCCCCGTGCTCCCAGATGGCCTTCTTGAGCTCGTCGACCCTCGCGCCGATCTCGCGGGCATCCGCGGACTTCGGGTCCATGGGGGCCAGCGCGGCCTCGAGCTTCTTGCGCAGGTCCTCGAGCTCGAGGACGTGGCCCGCGGCCTTCTCCTCGTTGTGGGCCGCGGAGAGCATCTTCTTGTTGAGCCGGGTGATGTCGTCCTGCAGGCTCTTGATGTCCGCCTGGAGCGTCTCGAGGTAGTTGCCCACTTCCTTGACGCGCGTCTGGGCGATCTCGATCTTCTCGCCGAGGAGCTCCTTCAAGTCCCGGCTCGGCGCCAAGGAGCCCAGCAGCGGCAGCTTGGCCAGCAGGCCCTTGATGTTGGTGCCGACCTGCTGGAGCGTGAAGATGGCGGAGAGGTACTCCATCGCTGTCTTCTGCCCCGCGATGTCCGCGGACATCTCCTTGGACAGGCGGGAGTACGCGTTGGAAAGCTCGCCGAACTTCTGGAGGTCCGTGGTGTTCTTGGCCTGGTAGTCCCCGAGCATCTTCTCGAGGCCCTCGCGGGTGTAGCCCTCCCCGTCGTACACCACCTGCTTGCTGAGCGTGTCCGCGATCGTCTTCTGGTCGATGGCCATGGATCCCTCCTGACAGCCCTATAGTACAAAATAAGATGCAAATTGCTATGCTTGTCGCTGGTGAATCAGGGACACAAGACAGCGATTCGGGACGCGGGCCACGCCCACGCCCCTGCC
>JBAZSR010000309.1:0-3117 GCA_041662295.1 Elusimicrobiota bacterium
CGCCGCTGCGAGATAAAACGACTGTCCAAGGGACTTGCCCTTGGCCTCTTTGATGGCCATTCTTTTCGGCAACCTGGCCCTCCCTCTCTTCGAGGGAGCCTTGGCTTTGCGCCCCCGCCTTTCGACGGGTTTGCCTTTATCGCCCTAGCGCGCACGACGGGCGCCGCGGCCGCGGATCCAACCCCATAGATCCGCCAACGACGCCTAACGCGTTCGGGATGCTGCCTCATAAGTATAACAGGAATCCATGGCTTGTCAAGGGCCCAATTTTCCCTTGAAATGCCCTCCTCCCCCTGCTACACTATGACGTCGGAGTCCCGACGGAAACACACCATGGACCCAACGCCTCAGGATCAGGAAGCCTCCCGGACGCGCAGGACCTACCTCCTCCTGACCGCGGTGGCGCTCCTGCTCATCATCCCCCTGGTGATCGCGGCCTACCTCCGCATGAGCGACACCACGAAGTCCGGCACCCCGGGCGCGAACATCATGTCCGTCTTCGAGAAGCGGGAAGGCCGAGGCCCGCTCCAGCCAAGCCCCATCGTGTCCGCCGCGCCCATCGCCAAGCAGGATTCCCTGGTCAAGCCGGTCGGGGAGACCTACAGCCAGGAAGCCTCCACGGCACCGACCTCCCTCATGATGATCACCGGCATGCCGGAGCCCAAGCCGGTCCAAGTCCCCCCTCCGCCCCCGGGCCAGGCCGCAACGCAGCCCCCCCCTCCGCCCAGTCCCGAGATGGGGATGGACCTGTCTGCGCTCGTGCCCAAGAATCCGGCGGAGGCGCCGAAAGCGCCTTCAAAGAGCGCCTGGGCCCCTCCCAAACTCGGCCAGCGGCAGTCGGGCCTCAGGCCCGTCTCCTGGTCCACGGACAAGAGCAAGGGAGCGCCAGGGGCCGGAACCACGGCCCCTCAGGCGCCCGCCGACGCCCAGGCCATGCCCCCGGGCATGGACCCCAGCGCGCTCATGAAGAACATGATGCCCGGGATGGACATGAGCAAGATGATGCAGGGCGTGGGCGGGACGAGCCCCGCGGCAGGCACGACGGACCCTTCCGGGCAATAGCGGCCTTACGGGGCCTTTGTCGCGTCGGGGCCCAGATCCTTGAGGTTGAACTGGATGGTCGTCCCGCCGCATTCCACGATGTCGCCGTCGTTGAGCAGGACGCTCCCCGAGACCTTGCTGCCGTTGATCGTCGGATAGCCCTCCTCGATGGCGAGGAGGTAATACCCGTCCGGCTTGCGGTGGATCGAGGCCGCGACCTCGGGCGCCGAGCCGAAGATCCCGGACCCCTTGATCGGCACCTGGACGCGGTCGGACTTGCCGATATAGGTGGACATGCCCTTGAGCTCGTATTCCGTCGGGCCCACCGCGCCCTTGAGGACCTTCAGGACCCCGAGTTTCTGGACGGCGTCCTTGACCGCCGGGGCTGCTCCGGCCTCGGGAGCGGCGGAGGGGGCCGGGACGGCCGGGATGGGGGCGGTGGCCGAAGCGGCCGATTCCTCGATGTAGACCAGGGCGTGCCTGGCGACGCCGACCACGTCGTTATGGTGCAAGCCGGACTTCTTGATCCGCTTCTCGTTGACGTAGGTGCCGTTGGTGGAATCCAGGTCCTCGACGAAGCAGGTCCCGCCCTGGACGCTGATCTTGCAGTGATGCCCGGAGACGGCCGGGTTGTCGATCACCACGTCGTTGTCGGCCTTGCGGCCCACCGTGAGGCTGTCCTTGGTCATCGGGATCTCCTTGATGACCGCGGCGTTGAACTTAAGAAGGAACTTGGACATAGTTGGATTAGGAGCCTCTCCCCAGAACCATCCTCTTGAGACCTTCGAAGATATGCATCCAGCCCTGCGCCGGGACCCGGGCGGCGGCGATGGTGATGTTGTCGTGCCCGCCGTGGTCGCGCGCCATGTCCACCAGCCGGTCCACGAAGACGCGGGGGGAGCCGCTTTCAACGATCGTGCGGCGCACATCCTCATCCGTCACTTCCTTGCTGAGCCCGTCCGACGCCAGAAGGAGGATGTCTCCCTCCAGGAGCGGGTGGTCCGCGACGTCCACCTGAACGTCCTCTTCGGTGCCCAGCGCCCGGGTGAGGATGTTCTGCAGGGTCGACCGCGAAGCTTCGTCCGCGGTCAGGAGGCCCTTGCGCACCTGGTCGCCCACGAGGGAGTGGTCCTCGGTGAGCTGGGTCAGGACCCCGCTGCGCAGGAGATAGAGCCGGCTGTCGCCGACATGGGCGACGGTCAGGGAACTCGCATCCGCCAGCACGGCCACCACCGTGGTCCCCATGCCGTACTCCTTGGCCCCCTCACGTCCCTTCCTGAAGATGATGGTGTTGGCGGTCTTGACGAAGAATTCGAGCTGCCGGCCGCGGCGGGACAAGCCGGGACTGCCCCCGCCTGGATCGATGTCCTGATCCCCGCCGAGCGTCCGGCGGGCCAGGTCCCGGATCTCGGAAACAGCGATGGAGCTGGCGACCTCTCCGGCATTGTGCCCGCCCATGCCGTCGGCCACCACCAGCAGGCCGAGCTCCTCGTCGATAACGAGATTATCCTCATTGACCTCGCGCACGCAGCCGCGGTCGGTCCGGCCCCAGGTCTCGAGAGCGGGCTTCCTCATGCAGGAGTCCCCCCCCCGGGCTTCCAGCCCGGCGGCAGGACGACGGTCTTGTCCGAGGAGGGCTCGGCCTTGATGGTCGCCCGAGGCTCCAGCACGATCTTGAACTCGGAGTCGGAGGAAGGCTGCTCTCCCGCCGACGGAGGCGGCGGGACCTCTCCCGCGAGGGCGCGGGGCGGAGGGACCTTCTCGACCGAAGGCGCGACCGAGGCCCGGCGCTCGAGCACGATCTTGAACTCCGCGTCCGACGACGACTGCTCGCCCGCCGTGGGAAGCGGGGGCGCGTCGCCCGCGAGAGCCCGGGGCTGCTGCGGAGCGGCGGGCGTCGGGGAGGAAGGGCCGAGCGTGGCCCGCGGCTCCAGGGCGATCTTGAGCTCCGAGGCGTCCTCCGACGCGGGGGCGGTCTCGACGACAGGCTCGGGCGCCGGGGAGGACACCATCTCCGGCGAGATCAGCGGGACCATGCCCGGGGCCATCACGATGGTCTTGTCGCTCGCGGAGGAG
>JBAZSR010000310.1:0-3105 GCA_041662295.1 Elusimicrobiota bacterium
CAAGATTGAAGGCCAATACCAGGCTCGGAATGGTGATGGCCAAGGCGATCAGTTGGACCATGGCCCCGTGGCGCATGGCCCATTCCAGGCGCGGCTTGTAGAACCGCTTGATGGCCACGACGAAGCGCGGCTCCTCCAGCGAGGTTCCAGGCGGCAGGAACCGCTCCACCAGGGCCGGGACCAGCGTGAAGCTGAGGATCAGGCTGAGGGTCATGGCCGAAGCCACGGCCACGGCCAGGGGCGCATAGAGACGGCCCGCCAGGCCACCGATGGCCAGCAGTGGAATGAAGACCGCCAGGATCACCAGCACCGCGGTAAGGATGGGGACGCCCACTTCAGCGGCGGCCCGGGTCAAGGCCACGCGCCTGGGCTCGATGTGTTCCTGATGTTGATGCAACCGGTGGGCGAGGTTCTCCACCATGATCACGGCGGCATCCACCAACAGCCCCACAGAAATGGCGAGCCCACCCAGCGTCATGGCGTTGAGGCCCATGCCCATGGCGTTGAGGGGAATCGCGGCACCGAAAGTGGCAAGGGGCAGCACGGCGATGACCAGCAGGGCTCCGCGGATGTTTCCCAGCAGCAGGACAAGCACCGCGGCCACGAACAACCCGCCCAGGAGCAGCGCCACGGTCACGCCGTTGAGGGCCCTCGTGACAAGGGCGCCCTGATCGTACATGAGGGTGAGGGACATGCCTTCCGGCAGTCCTTTTCGGAGTTCTTCCAGGGCCTTGCGGACCTCGATGGCGGTGCCCAGCACGTCTGCCGTAGGCTGCTTCACAACCCGCAGACTTACGTCCTCATGGCCTTCATGACGGGCCAGGCCGCGCCGGAAGGCGGGTCCTTCCCGCACGTCGGCCACATCGCCGAGCTGCACCATGCCGCGGTGGGCCCGGAGGGGAAGGTGGCGGATTTCCTCGGGCGTGGCCGCGAGGCTGCCCACGGTCATGAACCAGCCTTTGTCCTGGATCTCCATGACGCCTGCGGCCGTGTCCTGGGCGCTGCCCTTCATGGCATCCGCCACTTGCTCCAGGCTGACTCTCTGAAGGCGCATCCGCTCGGGATCGAGGGTCACCTGGAGCTGGCGTTCCTCACCTCCCAGGCGCTCCACACGGGCCACGCCCGGCACGGCCTGGAGGCGCGGGACCAGGACTTTTTCGGTGAGGTCCCGCAAACGCATGAGATCCACCGAGGGTCCCTCGAGCACGATTTCCTGGATCTCCTGGAGACGCCCCGCAGCGCTGGACATCAGGGGTGGCCGGGTGCCTTCCGGAAAATTACCGACAATGCCTGACAGGCGTTCGGCCACAAGCTGGCGCGCCCGCCAAGGATCGGTGTCACCCTCGAAGGCCACCACCACTTGGACGACTTCCGCCTGCACGGTGGTGACCACGCGCTTGACGCCCGGAAGGCCGCCCACGGCCTGCTCTACGGGCTGGGCGACCGTGAGTTCCAATTCCGTGGCCGCCCGGCCAGGACTTTGGATGAGCAGATTCAAAGACGGCAGGGTGAGATCGGGGAACAGGTCCCGCTTCAGGTTCAGAAAGGTGGCGATGCCCGCGACCAACCATACCAAAGCCAGCGCGAAGACCCATCCTTTGCGGGGCAGCAGCCAATCGAACCAGCGGCGGATGAGGGTGCGGTGCTGGGGCGTGTAGACGGCGTATGGGTCATGCACCATGTGGGGATCTAGGGGAACGTCCTGGTCATTTGGAGTGTCGGGAGGGTTCTGATCAGTGGTCATGGTCCTCGCCTCCGCTCTTGCGCTTGATCTGGAGCGACTTCAGGAGATAGGCACCCTCGCCGACCACGGTCTCGCCGGGCTTCACACCCTCCAACACCATCACATCACTGCCGAGTTCCACACCGCGTTTGACGGGCCGGAACACTGCCTCTTCACCCTCCTTCACAAATACGCCCCAGGTGCCTTCCACCTGCTGCAAGGCGCTTTGGGGCAGCACAATGGCCTTGGTGAGGGGCACATGCGCTTCGAGCGGCGTGCCGGGAATGGGTAATGGACCTCCCGACAACCGAAGGCGATAGCTGAGTCGCCGGGTGTCTCCTGTCAACGTCGCAGGCGTTCCCTCCAATCGGGCGTTCCAACGCTGGCCGTCGGCCCGCCGGACTTCGGTGAGGGTGCCTGGGGACCAGTCCTGGGGTGCAGGAAGTGGAAGTTCCAGGTGAGCCAGGGCCGCAGCGCGGGATTGGAAGCTACCCAACTCCTGACCGGCCTCGACACCCTGTCCAGGCTGTATTTTGTAAGCCACAACAGTTCCAGCGCTGGGGGCTTTCAAGGTGAAGGTCGCTCCAGCAGACTCGGGACGCAAGCCCCGGGCCTCCAAGGCCAGGCGGGAGGCTTCCTCATCAGCCTGGGCCATGGCAGCCTCGCTGCGGGCGACCTCCAGTTCGCGGCGGGACCCGGCCTGGGCCTCGAACAAGCGCTGTTCTCGCGCCAGGTCAGCCTCAGCTCTTTGCTGCTTGGCTTTTGACGCGAGCCAGTCAGCCTTAAGCCGGGCCAGCTCTGGGCTCTGGAGGGTGAGCAGTGCTACTCCGGAACCAACGTGTTTTCCGGGCGGGACCAAGATCGCCGAGATGATGCCTTTCACGGAAGTGGTGAGCATGGCCTGGGCGGATTCGTCTCCAATCGCCTCCGCGGGATACCAGGCGCCCTCGGCCTTGGGCTCAGGTACCTGCATGAAGTGCAGGCCGCGAACAGATTTCAGCGGCAAACGATTCAAGTCTTCGTTCGCGATCGCCTGTGCGGGATGCTCAGCGGATGGCGCTGCTGCCTCCTTCTTTCGGTCGCAGGCGGTGAGGGCGATGAAAGCGAGGCTCAAGGCCGAAATTCGAAGCGAATGGTTCATGGGTTGTTCCCGTCGGTGAGGGCCTGGAGTTCGGCGGTGAGGAGATGGGCGGCTTGCAGGCGGCGCAGGGAGGCCACTTGGGCTTCCAAGAGCTGGCGGCGAATGGGCAGTGCTTCAGAAGGCCGCTCCTTCCCTTCGCTAAGACGCATGCCCACGGCCCGGAGCGCGGTGTCGAAGGAGGTGAAGGGCGTTGGCGCGGATGTGTTTTGAAGCCGGGTCAGAGCCGATTGGAAACGCGCAT
>JBAZSR010000311.1:0-3101 GCA_041662295.1 Elusimicrobiota bacterium
CGGGCTTGGCCTTGGACTCCTCGGTGGCGTCCTCGCCGGTCAAGCGCCGCCACCCGTCGAAAACGAGGACCTTGCCCTTGGCCTGGAACACGCCCACAGGCACGGGGTTCTTGCCCTTGGGGATCCACCCTCCGGGAGCGCAGGCCACGTCGATGGTGGTGATCTCGTCCTTGCCTGCGGCCATCTGGCAGGCGATGAAGCGCTGCCACAGGAGCTTGTAGAGCCTGCCCTCGTCCCCCGCGCCCAGCATCTCGGCGCCTTTCTCCGGGTGCGTGGGCCGGATAGCCTCGTGCGCCTCCTGGGCGTTGGCCGACTTGGTCGCGTGGATGACCGGGGCCTTGGGCAGGTACTCGGGCGGGAATTCCTTGGCGATGGCCTTCCGCGCGTCTTCGAGGGCTTCGGGCGCGAGCGCGGTCGAGTCGGTGCGGTGGTAGGTGATGTGCCCGTTCTCGAAGAGGCCCTGGAGGAGCTTCATGGTGACGTCGGGGTTGAAGCCGAGGCGCACCGAGGAGGCCTGCTGGACCGTGGCCGTGGTGAAGGGCGGCGGGGGGTTCCGCAGGGATTGCCGGCGATCGCAGGAAAGGACCTTCCAGGCCTGGCGCTTGCACCACTCCACGGTCTTGGCAGCGATCGCTGGGTCGGTCAAGCGCTGGGCCAGGGGGGCGTCCTTCCAGGTCACGAGCTTGGCCGCGAAAGCGGGCGGCGAGCCCGGCCGCTCGAGCTTGGCGGACAGGATGAAGTAGTCGACTGTGTCGAACTTGGAGATCTCGGCCTCGCGCTCGGCCACGAGGCGCAGGGCCACGGACTGCACCCGGCCCGCGCTGCGCGCCTCCTTGCCCAGGCGCCGCAGGGTGGGGCTGACGAGCCAGCCCACGACCCGGTCGAGCACGCGGCGGGCCTGCTGGGCGTTGACGAGCCGCAGGTCGAGGGGGCGGGGTGAGGCCACGGCCTTGACCACCGAAGCCTTGGTCACGGCGTGGAACACGACGCGCGAGTACGTCCTCTTGCCGAGGAGCTGGCTGACGTGCCAGGCGATGGCTTCGCCCTCCCGGTCCGGGTCCGTGGCGAGCAGGACCTCGGAGGCCTTGTCGGCCAGGGAGGAGAGCTTGGAAACGGCCCTGGAGGATCGTTCGATGGTCTCATAGGTCGGCGTGACCTTGCCGCCCGCGAAGGCCACCGCGAGGTCGCCCTTGGCCGGAAGGTCGCGCACGTGGCCGAAGGAGGCCTCCACCATGTACTCGGCCCCGAGGAAGTCCTTGATCTTGCGGACCTTGGTCGGGGACTCGACGATGACGAGCTTCATCCTTCCATAGTATAGTAAACCCGATGGGGCTGTAATGGATCAGGGGCGGCCTCGTACCTGATGATAGGGGGTGCCGAGCCATGAAGATGATCGACAAGACCACGGCGCTGGCAGGGGCGGCGGCCCTGGCCCTCGCCCTGGTCCTCGGGTGGATGTCCCTGGCGTCCCGGTCCCGGACGCGGAGATGGGAAAGGGCGTCCCAGGCGAGCCTGGAACTCTACGAGAAGGGTCGGTTCAGCGAGGCCCTGCTTCCGGCCGAGGAGGCGCTCAAGATCGCGGAGCGCAGGTTCGGCGGCTCGGATATCAGGACCCTGCTCTCCATGGAACTCGCCGGCAAGCTCCTGGCCCGGACCGGGGGCCTGACCAGGTCCCGGGCGCTCCTGTCCGCCGCTGCCCAAGCCAGCAAGGAGGTCTTCGGGGAGGGAAGCTCCCGGCGGGCGAGGTTCCTGAGCACGCTCGCCGAGGCCAAGGCCATGGCCGGGGAATTCGACGAGGCCGAGGCCCTGCATCAGGAGACCCTCACCCTGGTCCAGCAGGACCACGGCGTCATAAGCGGCCCGACCGCGCTCGCCTTCGCCAGGCTCGGCGGTCTCTACACGGACTGGGGGCTTTATGAGCAGGCCGTCCCTGTCTTCAACCGCGCCTCGGCCATCCTCGTCAGGACCGGCAAGCCGGACAGCGTGGTGTCCGCGTTCATCGACTCGGAGCTCTGCCGCATCCTGGTCGAGACCGGGAGGATGCAGGCTGCCCGGGGGACCTGCCCCTCCTCGCTCGCCAGCCGGCAGTCCCTCTTGCCCGCCGACCACCCGGACCTGGCGCGCTCCCTGACCGGCATGGGCCTCTACCATCTCAGGAGCGGCAGGCCGGACAAGGCCAGGGCCCACCTGTCCGCCGCTCAGGAGCTCTATGAAAAGGCTCCGGCTGCGGACTTTCGGGGACGCGAGTCCGTCCTGCTGGCCATGGCCGAGCTCAAGGCCGGCCTAGGCGACCTGCCTGGGGCGCAGGCGGACTTCGGGAAAGCCCGGTCCGATTCGGACAGCCCCTACGTCACGGTCAAGACCCTCATCCGGGAGGCGGGCTGCGAGCTCCGCGCAGGCCAAGCGCGGTTGGCGGCCGGAGCCTTGCGCGAGGCCCTGAGCCTCCATGACGAGCTTCCCCTGGCGGACAAGCTCGACCGGGAGCTCATCCTCTTCGGGCTGGGCGAGTCCAACGCGGCCCAAGGGGACTTCGACCAGGCTGAGGACTACCTGGCCCAGGCCCTTGAAGCGGCCGAGGAGCGGCACGGCAACGGGATCGAGGACACCATCGCGGCCCTCTCCGCGCTCGGCAAGGTGCAGGTCTCGGCCAAGCGCTATGGACGGGCCTCCTCCACGGCGCGAAAGCTCACCGAGCTCGGCGATTCCTACGGCAAGGACAGCCCCTACCGGAAGAAGGCCCGCGAGTCCGCGGCGGAGATCCGCCGTGCCATGGGGCGGCGGGCCGGCTGAGGTCCATGATACAATGGGACCGGCATGGCACCGGGACCCGGCTCTGAAGCGGAGAGACGCGAAGCATGGCGGACGCTCGCTGCCGCTGTCCTGACCTCCGGCGTCGTCTTCGCTGCCTTCATCCCGGCCCTGTCCGCTGGGTTCGTGAACTGGGACGACGACATGTGGCTGGTCGATAACCCCCATTTCCGAGGGCTCTCCTGGAGCCATCTGTCCTGGATGTTCGGCGGCCTCTGGGTGGGGACCTACCAGCCGCTGAGCTGGGTCACCTGTGCCCTGGACCATGGGGTCTGGGGCATGGACCCGTTCGG
>JBAZSR010000312.1:0-3092 GCA_041662295.1 Elusimicrobiota bacterium
TCAAGTTCGAGGCGCCCGTCTATCCCGGCGACACCATCGCGGTGAAGGTCAAGGTCGCCAAGAAGAACGAGCCCCTGCGCGCGCTCTCGCTGTCGGTCGAGGTGACCAAGGAATCCGACGCGGGGAAGAAGGCGGCCTCCGGTCTCGCCGAGGTCGCGCTCTCCGGGCCGCCGGCAGCCGGCTCCGTCGCCGCGGTCGGCTCGGCCGTCCTCTCCGTCCCTGCTTTCCGGCAGAGCATGCCCGCGGGAGCGGTGGCCCTGGTCACGGGCGGCAGCCGCGGCATCGGCGCCGCCGCGGCCGAGGCCCTCGCCCGGCGCGGCCTGCGGGTCGTGGTGCAGTACCGGGCCGACGACGCCGCGGCCGAGAAGACCATGGCCGGCCTGCGCTCCTTCGGCGCGTCCGCGGCGGCCTGCAAGGCCGACCTCGCGTCTTCGGAAGGAGCCCGCCAGGCCTTTGACGCCGCGGTCCGGGAGTACGGCCGCGTGGACGTCCTGGTCAACAACGCGGGCCCCGCGGTCGTCCGGCGCGACATCCTCGAGCTCGCTCCAGGCGAGCTCAAGAGCTGCTTCGACGTCTACGTCTCCTCGGCCTTCGACCTCGTCCGTCTCGCGGCCCCCGGCATGCGCGAACGCGGCTTCGGCCGCGTCATCAACATCCTGAGCTCCGTGGTGCTCGGCGCCCCGCCCCAGGGCTGGACCGCCTACGCCACGGCCAAGCACGCCCTCTGGGGCCTCACAAGGAGCCTCGCGCTCGAGCTCGGCCCCTGGGGAATCACCTGCAACGCGGTCTCCCCCTCCCTGGTCCCGACCGACCAGTGGTCGGGCCTGTCGGAGAACCAGCTCCGCGCCATGGCCCTGAGGAACCCCACGCGCAGGCTCGCCGGGGTCCGCGACGTGGCCGAGACCGTGGCTTTTTTGGCCGGGCCCGAGGCCCAGCACATCAACGGCGCGAACATCCCGGTCACTGGCGGCGAGACCCTTTGAGGACGACCTCTCCCGCGGAGGTGACGGCGGTCCTGAGGGGCCTGGGGATCTCTCCCTGCGACACGGTCTTCCTCCACAGCCACCTTCCCGCGTTCGGGCTGGTCGAGGGCGGCCCCGGCGCCCTGCTCAGCGCCCTTCTGGAAGCCGCTGGAGGCTCGGGGACCCTCGCCATGCCGGCCTTCACCCTGAGCTTCCCGAAGACCCGCGTCTGGGAGCTCGAGTCGACCCCGTCCGAGATGGGCGTCCTGACCGAGGCCTTCCGGAAGTCTCCGGGGGCACTGCGCAGCCTCCACCCCATCCACTCCGTGACCGCTGTCGGAGCCGGAGCCGCGGCCCTGACTGGCGGGTGGTCCGCGAGCTCATTCGGCCCGGGCTCGGCCTTTGAGATGCTTCATGAGGCTGACGCATGGCTCCTCTGCGCCGGAGTAGGCGCGGAGCGGCTGACCTTCGTGCACTACGTGGAGGAGCGCTGCAAGGTGCCTTACCGGGCCTACAAGCCCTTCCCCGGCGCCGTGCGCAGCAGGGGCAAGGACGACCTCCGCGTCTACACGATGTACGCCCGCGACCTGCGGTTCAAGGTTTCGGTCGACCGCTTCCCCGCGGTCCTCAAGGATCTCAAGGTCGGCAGGTCCGCCCCCCTTGCCTACGGCACGCTCCACGCCTGGAGGGCCCGGGAAGTCTTCGATGCCGTCCAAGGCCTGCTGCGCCGGGACCCGGGCGCCTTGCTTGCGCCCGCGGCCCCCTTCGCCGAACTCGTCTCCGGAGCCATCGCCTGCACCCCATGATCAAAGACCTCGTCGCCGCCATCTTTCCCCTGCACCGCACCATCGTGGCCGACGGTCTCGACCGGTCGCTCGAGATCGTGGGCTCGAGCATGCCCCCCGGGAGTTCGTTCGCCGTCGAGGAGTTCCCGTGCGGCAAGGAGTGCTGGACCTGGACCGTGCCAAAGCGCTACGCCGTGAGCGAAGCCTGGCTCGAAGTCGAGGGGGGCAAGCGCGTCGCGGACTTCAAGAAGAACCCCCTGCACCTCGTTTCGTATTCGGTCCCCGTCGACGCGACCCTAAGCTGGGAGGAACTCGCGCCCCACCTGCATTTCTCCGCCAAGAGGCCCTCCGCCATCCCTTGGATGTTCAAGTACTACGATTCTACCTGGGGCTTCTGCGTCTCCAAGGAGGTCTACGACCGCCTGCCCCGCGAACGGCGCTACCGCGCGGTGATCCGCTCCGAGTTCCTCTCCTCCCCAGGCCTCCGCGTGGGCGCGGGAGTCGTCCACCCGCAGGGCGGGCCGGTCCCGGCCATGGGCGAGGTCATCGTCAGCGCCCACATCTGCCACCCGCTCCAGGCCAACGACAACGCAAGCGCCGTGGCGGTCGGAGTCGAGGTCGCCCGCCGTCTCTCCTCCCGCCCCCTGCCTCCGGGCTCGGCCTCGGTCCGCTTCCTCTTCCAGCCCGAGACCGTGGGCAGCGTCTGCTACCTCTCGGCCCACGAGGACCTCATCCCGCGCCTGCGCTGCGGCGTGGTCCTCGAGTCCATCGGCAACCGCAACAGCCTAGCGGTCCAGCGCTCGCGGCAGGGGAGCGCGCCCGTCGACCGGATCGTCGAGCGGGTGCTCAAGCGCTGGCCCGGAAGCCGGCTCCTGCCTGCCTGGGCCATGTTCAGCGCGGATGAGAAGGTCATCAACGGGCCCGGGGTCGGGGTGCCGTCCGTGATGTTCACCCGCTTTCCCTACGACGAGTACCACACCTCGGACGACGCCCTCTCGGTCATCCACGAGGACATGCTGGCCGAGGCGGCTGACGCCGTGGAGGAGACTGTCCGGATCGCGGCCTCGGACTACGTCCCCCGGAGGCTCTTCCGGGGACCTGTCCAGCTCTCCAAAGCCGGGCTCTGGGTCGACCACCACCAGGACCGCAAGGCGAGCCTGGCGGTCCAGCAGGCCATGCTCCACTTCGAGGGCAGCGACACCGTGTTCGGCATCGCCGAGAAGCTGGACATGGACTTCTGGCGCATGCGCGAGATCGTGGAGCGCTACCGGAGCAAGGGACTCGTCGAGGCCCTCCCCACGGCCGCCGGGAGCTCCTTCTAGGAGGCCGACCCCGTGACCGGCAC
>JBAZSR010000313.1:0-3075 GCA_041662295.1 Elusimicrobiota bacterium
GGAAATCCCCGAAATAGATGTGCAGTTTGATGCCGAGCTGGAAGGCCGCCGAGCGTTCCGAGAGCCCGAAGCGCGGGGCGACCCCCAAGAAGATGTTCTTGCTGACCGCGCCTCCGACCTCCGCGGCAAGGTAATGGCGGCAGTCGCTCTCGTAGAGCCATTGCAGACCCGCGATGCCGTTGAGCCCGAAGCGGTACAAGGGTCCGGCCAGGAGGCTCCCCGTGTGCCGGCGCCCTGCTCCTGGCTCCTTGCCGCTCTCGACCATGCCCTGGACGATCAGGGAGAACCGCTCGAAGTTCTTCAAGGCCTCGAAGCCCAGGTCCCATTCGTCGGCGCGCCGCCTCAGCGAGGGACGGTACTCGGCTACGGGCGCGATCTGCAGGGGTGCGGTCACGGCCAGATAGCGGAACCCCGCGATGCCGCGCCCCAGCTGGACCTGGTCCCGTCTGGATTCCAGGGTCTGGAGGCCGACGGACCAGGAGAAGCGCTCCGTCTGGCCGTGCTCGAGCTCGACCTCGGATTGAACGGTGTCCCGGGAGGGGTCCCGAGTCCGGTCCATGGTGAAGTGCTGGGAGGTGTCGAGCACCCAGCTCCCGGCAGGATACGTGGTCCGGCCCATGGTGGCCCGGCTGAAATCCACGGCGGCGCGCGCCGGGGGGCTCGAGACCGCCAGGACGAGGAGCAGGGCAAGGACCGAGGCCGGGAACCTGCGGGAACGCGTCGCCGGAGGATTCATCCCATGATCATGGAAGGCGAGAATCGCAGGAGAATCAAACGCTGCCGGCGGCCTTGACCGGGGGCGCCAGCCGCTGAAGGTGGGTCGGGGAGCTCTCTCAGCCGAGGCGTTCGGCCAGCAGAGTCTTGAGTTCGGGGCTCATGTCCGGGCTGAACAGATATGCGTAGTCCTGGAGCTTCCTGGTCCGGAGTGTGGCGAGGTTCTCAGGGATGGCGAGGACCGCGGCGGCGATGATCAGGGCCTGGACGCGGTCTCCGGCGCGGTCCTTGACAACGATCTTCTCGAGCAGGACCTCGGGGACCCCGGGCGCGAGCTCAAGGGAGCGCGTGAGGCTGTCCTCTGCCTCTTGGAGCCTCCCGGCCAGACAGCAGGTCCAGCCGCGCTGGCGCCAGGCCTCGGGGTCCTGGGGAGCGAGCTCGGTGACGCGCTTCCAGCAATCCGCGCTCTCCGAGAGCTTCTTGAGCCCCTGCATCAGCGCGGCGAGAGCCTTCCAGCAGGCCAGGTTCTCCGGCGCCAGCTCGCAGGCGCGCATGAGCGGGGCAAGGGCCTCCGGGGACCCCGTCTCCGGGGCGGGGGGGGCGGACAGGAAGGAGGGGCTGGGGTTGGCGGCAGGGGCGACTCCGACTTGGGAGCGGGCCAGGCCCGGCTCGGCCTGTGAGGGACGCGGGGGCGCAGCCGCGATCCGGCCGGCCAGGGCCGAGGCCTCTCCGGCGAGGGCTGGGTCGAAGGCCGCGGCCAGGCCGCAGAACTCCAGGGCCACGGGGAGGCGCTGTTCCGCGGGCATGGCGCCGCGGGAATAGATGAGCCCGGCCTGCTTGAGGTAGCCCCTCCCCCATGAGCGGCGGACGTCAGGCAGGTCCTGCGCCAGGGATTCCATCACCACGAAGAGCGCGTCCTCGGAGCCGTTCTTGAGCCGCTTGAAGACCCGGGCGATGGGGAAGATGCGGGAGTCGCCGCAGGCGATCCGCACCCAGAGAGGGTCCTTGGGGTGCTCCGGGTCCTCCTCCCACGCCCCGTCGAGCATGCGGCGGCAGACCTCCCCGAAATAGGCCCCGTAGGCCAGGATGAGGCCCTGTTTGCCTTGGCTCGGCGTCCAATACTCCTGTCCGGGAGCGTCGCCTCCGGAGCCGTACATCGCGTCCAAGGCGGCGTCGATGCCGCGCACGCTGGCCGGGGAATAGTCGAGTTCGATGCCCAAGCCCATGAGCAGGAGGTCCTGGCCGGACCGCTCCACGACCTGCCGAGCCATGGCCTCGAACGGGGATCTGGCGGCGCCGGCAGGCTTGGGCGCCTCCTTCTTCAGGATGAGCTGGCAGAAGCGGCAGGCTGCCGCGCCATCGTCGTTCTCGTGGCCGCAGGAGGGGCAGTTTGTCGGCATGGTTTTGGCTCCCGGATCTTCCTGCCACAGTATAATAATTCGCAAGCGGCCATGATCATCGCAAGAGCCGCCGCTGAGGGGCCTTGCCCGCCGGCTCCACTGTGATGGGTCGGGCAGGATGGGAATCGGCCAGAATAGCGGCCGATTCCCGCGCCGATCCGCGCCCTTGCAATTTGACAATAGTTTGACTCTCAGGCGGCATTGCGACAAAAGCCTCGAGGAGACTTTGAAAAACCGCGCTTTCCCACCTGCGATATGCTCCCTTTTGGCAGTTGGCGCCGACCGGCCGTCAGACGTCGTCCCAGGCACGGCGGGAAGAAGGAATGCGCCCGCCCCTGCTCGCGGGCCTAAGCGCTCGCAGGGACGGCCGGAAGGTAGAACATGCGTCCGCCAGGAATCGAACCTGGACCCACAGCTTCGGAGTCTGTCATGGTATCCCTTACGGTTCTCCATCGAGAGGGTGCCATTTCTCGGGGTGATCTGGCGTCTGACATGTCGGTGCATGGAACGGCTATGGGACATGCTTTCGACTGTCAGTCCCGCAGTCCCATCCTGGAGTAGGTCGTTTTCCGTTCCGGCCCAAGGGCCAAAGTCCCAGGCATGGCCCTGCCAAAGCGGGTATCTTAACTGAGTCCCTTGTAGCCTGGGGAATCGGCCCCGGGGTATCCACGGTCCCACCGGAATGGGGCGAGACCAGGGGAAGCCTAGGATGAACTAGGCTTCCTCTGGTATTTATTTGGGAGATGCGAATGCAACGAGAACTATGGATGCTGGCCTTGGCCGTGATGCTGGCCGGCTGCGGAAAGAAGGAGCCTCCGTCGGCCCCCCGGAATCTGGCGGCTCCGGAAAAGCCTTCCGCGTCCATCGGCTATTCAGGAGCCGCCGCCCATCTGCCTGCCGAAGCCGAGGTCACGGCATCGAGCGGTCCGGTGCAGCTGACCCTGCGCATCTACAAGACCAA
>JBAZSR010000314.1:0-3072 GCA_041662295.1 Elusimicrobiota bacterium
GATGGAGACCATGATGTTGATGACGATGTTGACGAGCGGGACGAGGAAGAGGAAGATCCACCACCAGGGCTTGCCCGCGATGCCCAACAGGACGATCACGTTGTAGACCGGCACGATGGCGGCCCAGCCGGGCCTGCCGGCCTTGGCGAAGGTCTTCCACATCCCCACGATGACGAGGATGGCGACGACGAGCCAGAAGCCCATGCCGATGAGGTGTGTGATGATTCCGACGTCTTGTCCGACCGCGTTCGGGTCCATGAAGCTTCCCTCCTTGGATGACTGCGCCGTTCGGCTGATTATGGCATAAATTGTAGAATGACGGGATGAAGAACGAACGGGTCGTGGACTTCCTCCGTGAGCTCGAGGCCGTGCCTTCTCCGAGCGGGTTGACGGCGGAGGTCATCTCCCTGCTCGAGAAAAAGCTCTCGGCCAAGGGACTGCGGCCCCGGGTCACGAACAAGGGCGCCCTGGTCGTGTCCCCGCACCCCGAGCCCTACGCGGTCGTGGCAGGGCACGTGGACACCCTCGGCGCCATGGTCAGCCGGGTTGAGCCCGACGGGACCCTGCGCGTGGCCATGATCGGCGGCTGGCCCATCCCCTCCTTCGAGGGCGAGTACGTGACCGTGAGGACCGCCTCCGGCCGGCCCTTCCGGGGCACCTTCCTCTTCGACAACCCGGCGGCCCACGTCAACAAGGAGGTGGGCAAGACCGAGCGCACCCTCCAGAACGTGCACGTCCGGCTCGACGCCGAGACCGACGACGCCAAGGCCACGAAGAAGCTCGGCGTCGAGGTGGGCGACTTTGTCTGCTTCGACCCCCGCCTCGAGGTCACGGACACGGGGTTCATCAAGTCGCGGTTCCTGGACGACAAGGCGGGCTCGGCCGCCATGCTCGAGGTCATCGAGCGGCTCGGCCCCCGCCTGAAGGACCTGCCCGTGGCTTTCTTCTTCTCGAATTTCGAGGAGGTGGGGCACGGCGCTCCCGCGGGCTTCCCCCCCTCGGCCAAGGAACTGCTCGTGGCGGACATGGGGGTCATCGGCAAGAACGTGGCCGGCAGGGAGACCGCGGTCTCCATCTGCGCCAAGGACTCCAGCGGCCCGTACGACTACGAACTGCGCCGCCGCCTCGTGTCCCTGGCCAAGAAAGGCCGCATCCCGTTCGTGGTGGACGTCTTCCCCTTCTACAGCTCCGACGCCTCCATGGCCCTCCAGGCGGGCCTGGACCTGCGGGCCGGCGTCATCGGCCCGGGCGTCTCGGCCTCGCACGGGGTCGAGCGCACGCACCTCAAGGGCCTGAAGGCGACCGCGGACCTGCTCGAGGCCTACTGCCGCGACCTCGGGGCCCGGGTCGGGAAAGGCAAGCGCGGATAGCGCCCTTGCCGGAGCCATGGCCGACCCTGAGTTCGTCGAGGTGCCGTTCCCGGTCCCTTCCGGGACCGGGCGCCTGAGGCTCGACAGGTTCCTGGCCGGCCGCCTCCGCGGCTACTCGCGCTCGAAGGTCCAGGCCATGATCGCCGAGGGGAGGGTGCGGCTGAAGGGCTCCCCCGCCAAGCCCGCGGCCCGGGTCGGCGACGGAGACCTCGTGGTCATCCGATTCCCCTGGCGCCCCGACCCTCCCTCGGAGCACGAGCGCCTCGAGATCCTTCATCAGGACGAGGAGGTCCTCGCGGTGAACAAGCCCGCGGACCTCTTGAGCCATCCCACGGACAAGACGGTCAAGGCGAGCGCGACCTGGATCCTGGGCCGGCAGGTCCCGGGCTTCAAGCCCTATCTCGTCCACCGCCTCGACCGTGAGACCAGCGGGGTCCTCCTCTTCGGAAGGACCCCGCGCGCGGCCCGAAGGCTCTCGGAACAGTTCGAGTCCCGGGAGGTCCGCAAGGAGTACTGGGCTCTGGTCCGGGGCCGCTTCCTCAGCCGGCGCAGGGTCGTGGACCGCCCGATCGGCCGGCAGGGCCACGCGATCCGCGTGCGGCAGTCCGTGTGCGCGGGAGGGCAGGCCGCCCGGACGGTGTTCTCCTCGCTCTCGGCGGGCACGGAGGCCTCGCTCGTCAGCGCCGTACCGCGCACCGGCCGCCTGCACCAGATCCGGGTGCACTTGGCCTGGATCGGCCATCCCGTGGTGGGCGACAAGCTCTACATCGGCGAGGGCGAAGCCTACGTCCGGGCGTGGAAGGGCGACTTCGCGGACCTGGACCGGGCCGTTCTCGGGGCCGGCCGGCAGATGCTCCACGCCCGGAGGCTTGAGTTCCGCCACCCCTCGACCGGCTGCAGGATCCGGCTCGAAGCCCCGCTGCCCCTTGATTTCTCGGCCTGCCTCGAGTCCTTCGGCTTGAAGGCTCCATGAGGACGGTTCCCATCCTCGCCGCGGTCCTCCTCGCGGGCTGCTCCCCGGTCTATGTCCTCAAGTCCGCCTCCGGGCACCTGGGCTTCGTGTCCAGGGCCCGGTCCATCGAAAGCCTCTTGAAGGACCCCGCGACCGACCCCGAGACCAGGAAGAAGCTCGAGCTCGTGGCCGCGGTCCGGGAGTTCTCGTTCCAGGAGATGGGACTCGAGCGCAGCGGGGATTACTCCAGGGTCTCCCGGCTCAAGGGCCCTTTCGTGACGACCATGGTCATGGCCTCGGACAAGGCCGCGTTCAAGGCGCACGAGTGGTGGTTCCCGTTCATCGGCAGGATGCCGTATAAGGCGCATTTCTCCAGGAAGGACGCCGAGGCCGAGGCCGGGAGGCTCGAGCGCCGGGGCCTCGACGTCTACCTGACCGGGGTCGCGGCCTACAACACGCCCCTTCCCGTGGCCGACCCTCTGGCCCATGCCCAGCTCGCGCTTGCGGCCGGGGACCTGGCGGAGCTCATCCTCCACGAGCTCTGTCACGGCACCGTGTTCCTGAAGGACCGGGTCGACTTCGACGAGGCCCTGGCCTCCTTCGTGGGCGAGGCCGGAGCCGCGGACTTCCTAGCGGCCCGGTTCGGGCCGGAGAGCCTTGAGCTGTCCGACTACCGCGCCGGGCTGGAGAAGAGCCGCCTCTACAGCGCGGAGGTGGAGCGGCTCTACGCAGAGCTCGACGCCCTCTACC
>JBAZSR010000315.1:0-3059 GCA_041662295.1 Elusimicrobiota bacterium
TCGGTGACCCAGCACATCCAGCCCACCCCGAACCCGGGCGCGTCGCCGAACGCGGCGCGGACATAGAGGTAGGGGCCTCCTCCCCGGTCGAAGAGGGAAGCCGCGGACGCGTAGCAGAGCGCCACAGGCATGAGCAGGAGCCCGGTCAGGAGGAACGCGAGCGGCGAGACAGGCCCCAGCAGGCCCATGAGCAGTCCCGGGAAGAGGAAGATGCTCGTGCCCACGATGGCATTGACGCCGATGCAGTACGCGTCGAAGAACCCCAAGGGCCTGGTGCCTGGCATTGTAGTAATTGTATTAATTGTCAGCCGCTGACCTAAACTACAATTACTACAATGCCAGGCACCGCAACCCGCTCGTTGTTGTATAATGTCCTGTCGCATGGAAGGGTGCGTGAGCGGTTGAAACGGCACGCCTGGAAAGCGTGTAGGGGTCACACCCTCGCGGGTTCAAATCCCGCCCCTTCCGAACCTTCCCCATGACCATCAGGCAAGGCCTCGGCCTTGCAGCAACCAGCCTCCTCATCCTGCTCGCTGCGCCGGCCCAGTATTTCGGCCGCCAGCACGACGACGTCATCTATTTCATCGCGTCCCAGTCGCTCTCTCAGGGGACCTACAGGCTGCTGACCACGCCGGGACTGCCCCTGCTGACCATGACGAGCCCTGGCTTTCCCCTCCTCCTCCTGCCACTGGCGCTCGTCTTCAACGAATGGGTTCCCGCTTATCAGGCCTTCTGCGTCCTCGTCCTGGCCACTGCCCCCTGGGTCGTGTGGCTCTGGCTCCGGGAAGAGCTCGGCCCCAGCCAAGCCCTGCTGGCCGCGGCCGTGTTCGGCTCGAGCCCGCTGGTCCTCTCCCAATCCGGCACGGTCATGCCGGAGGGAGCCTACCTGGTCCTGGCCGTCCTCCTCCTCATCGCGCTCGGCCGGCGCAGGTCCCGGCCCGCTGGGATGCTCCTGCTCGCCCTGACCCAGCTCCGTCCCGCCGGGCTCTCGCTCTTGCCCGCTGTCCTGGCCGGGCCCCTGAGGGAGCGGCGCTGGAAGGATGCTGCCTGGGCTGCCGGGCCCGCGCTCCTCGGCATCTTCGCCTGGTGGGCATGGGCCCGCTCCGCAGGAGGAGTGCAGGAGGCCCGAGAGTTCGCGGTCTCCTACGCCGGCCAGCCCGCTTTCCATGCCCTGGCCCTGGCGTTCGACAACGCTCGGTTCTACCTCGCGGCCCTGGGCTCCTGCCATGTTCCCGCCTCCCTGGCCTCGGGCCCCGCGGCTCTGGCCGCGGGCGCCGGCCTCGCGCTCCTCGCGGCCGCGGGCCTCTACCGGAGGCTCAAGGCGGACCCGGCGGATCCCTCCTCGCTCATCCTCCTCGGAGCGTGCGCCATGCATCTGGTCTGGGGCTGGCAGTACGAGCGCTATCTGGCCTGCCTTCTCCCCTGGATCCTGTGGGCCGCGGCAGGGTTCCTGAGGAAGCGCGCCGAAGCCGCGCTCTGGGTCCTGCTCGCCACCCAGCTGGTCTTCCATGTCCCCGCCGTGCTCGCGGCAAGCCGCGGTTCGGTGCCCGAGCTCAGCCGGACCTACGCCTGGATCTCAGGGTCCGGCAAGGCGCCGGCGGGCCTGCTCGCCAGCGCGCTCTATGTCCGGGACGGCTGGTACACGGCCCGGCCCGGCATCCCCCTGCCTGACGACGAGCGGATCGAGGACTTCGCGGCCAGGCTCAAGGCCCGCAGGATCGGCCTTGTGCTCTGGCAGGACGGGCTCGACATCGGGACCACCAGGCCGGGTTCCTCCCCGCTCCAGCGGAAGCTCGACGCCGCAGGCCGCCATCTCCAGGACCGGCGCTTCTTCACTCTGGTCCATGAGGACCCCGGAGAGGGCTCCAAGGTCTATGCGCTCCGATAGGACAAACCTGCTCCCTTGGCTCGCCGGCCTGCTCGCGCTCTTCTTCTATCTCCCCCTGCGCTCGTATTTCTTCAACTTCGACGGCACCGCCTGCGCCATCGCCGTGGAGCTCTCGGACCTCCGGCACCTGGCGCACGGCAACCACCTCGCCTACGGGCTCGTGGGCCTGGCGTTCTTCAAGACCTGGCAGGCCCTGGGACTCGGAAGCTCAGCGCTCCACAGCCTCCAGGTCCTGGACTCCCTCCTTGGAGCCGCGTCCATCGGCGTCTTCACCGCGCTCCTCTTGAGAGTCGGGATCAAGCCCCTTGTTGCCGCGCTCTCCAGCGCGGGCCTGGCCGTTTCCTACGCATGGTGGTTCTGGAGCCTCGAGGCGCAGGTCTACATGCTGGGGTGCCTCTTCCTCGCACTCGCAGGGCTGGAGGCGTTCTCGCTCAAGCCGCGGCCGGTCCGGGTCGGGGTCTGGCAGGCGCTCGCCATCCTCGGGCACGTGGGGCACCTCATGTTCCTGCCCGCGGCCGTCTATCTCCTGGCCAGCGGCCGCCCCGCGGAGCGCAAGCGCCTCTGGACCGCCTACGGCCTGGCCCTGGTCCTGCCCGTGCTGGCCGCCTACGTCTTGGCCGGGCTGTTCGCCGTCCGTCCCGTCTCCCTCGACGACGCCCGGGTCTGGCTCCTCGGCAGCGCTGCCCTCAAACTCGACAAGTCCTTCATCTGGTTCGGCGGCTGGTCCTGGGTCAATCTGGCGGACTGGCTGAGGATGTCCCTGCGGGTGTTCTCCGATTTCGTCGAGCTGCCGCCCGACCTCAGGTCCGGAGGCTTTCTCCTGGCCTTCTATCCGGTCCTCGGCGCAGCGGCCGGAGCCTTGCTCAGGCGCGACAGGCTGACCCGCGGGGCCCTGCTCTGGCTGGGAGGCTACGCCATCCTCTACACGTCCTGGCAGCCCCACACCATCGTGTATCGGGTCAGCGACCTGCTCCCTGCGTGGCTGCTGGTCGCTGCCGCGGTCTCCTCGGGCCGGCCCGCTCCCTCTTGGAGACCCGCCCCTTCCTGGAAGGCCGCGGTCCTGGCCGCCTGGGTCGGAGCAGCCGGGGTCTTCAACTGGAAGCTCCTCATCGGGCCCTGGACCCTGCCAAGCGCCAATCCCGGCTACGAGGCCGCCCTCTGGCTCCCGAGC
>JBAZSR010000316.1:0-3040 GCA_041662295.1 Elusimicrobiota bacterium
CGAGGCTCTCCTGCGTCAGACCGAAGTTCTGCGCGCCCCGCGCAGGATGCTCTCGACCTTCGGCGCCACCCGCATCTCCTACCACCTGGTCTCTTCTTTGCGAGACGCTCCGGACCGCACCCGGGTCCGCCGCGGGTCCATCGTCTCGGAGCGGCCCCAGATCATGACCCCGGACTCCTTCAAGGAAAGGTTCCGGGGATTCGGCGGATCGACCTCCGAGTTCGAGGGCTGGGTGAGCGAGGCCTATCGCGACCTCCTGAGGGCCCTTGAGTACAACTTCAAGAACGAAGGACTCGCCGCGACCGAGGTCTCGGAGAAGTCCCCCGCGGTCCTGGACCGCATCCTTGCCGAGGTCGAGAGGACCGGCGACCCCCACGGCGCGGTCCTGCGCTGCCCCGACGCGGCCTGGAGCCTCGCCCTCATGAAGCTCACCCTCGAGGAGGCGGCCCGCTCGTTCCCGGTCCACGTCCGCGACCTCGAACGCCGCGGCCTCTTCGACCCGGAGGGGAAGCGCTCCGCCGCGCGGCGCAGAGAGATCGAGGCCCTCTTTGCCGCGGCCTCCGTTGACCCCTCGGCCCGCGAGTCCCTGGCCTCCAGGCTGCGCGAGTACGGGCTCTTCGAGGAGTACGAGGACCGCTTCCTCTCCCTCTTCGGTGCCGGGGATTAAGAAACTTAAGCTATCATCGATAACTTAAGTTTCTTAATCCCCGGCACCATCATGCAGCACCATCCCCCAGGCGCTGGCGGGCCGAAAGGCCCACCAGCGCCTGGGTCCTTGGACCCTCTTTTGTGCTATACTCTGGCCGCATCATTCCAGCAGCGCCGAGTTCTGCCCGGCCCCGCGGCCGGGCACTATTGGAGGTATCTATGGTACGAGCCGCCCGCTGGCTCGTCGTCGCCGTCTTCGTTTTCGCCGCTGCCGGGTCCGCCGCCGCAGCGGACAGCATGGCCTCCGCCTCCCAGCGCATCGTGATCTTCAGGGAAGGGGTCTCCCCGGCCGCGAGGGTCACGATCGCCTCGCAATCAGGCGGCTCCGTGGTCCGGGAGCTGCGCCTCATCAACGCGGTGGTCATCCGCGCGACCGCCACCCTCCTGCAGTCGGCCGAGACCAGCCTCAAGACCCGCGGGGAAGTCCTGCGCGTCATCGACGACCCAAGGGTGAACTGGCTTTCGGCCGCGCCTGCCACCGTGGCCGATTTGCCCTGGCCGACCATGGGCGAGTTCCTCAAAGGAAAGCTCGCGCCCAAGACCGGCAAGCCCATCCCGGCCGCCGGGCAGGAGACACCCTGGGGGATCGTCCGCGTCAACGCGCCCGCGGCCTGGACCGCGACCAAGGGCAGGGGAGTCAAGGTCGCTATCGTGGACACCGGCGTGGACTTCGACCATCCGGACCTCAAGGCAGCGGTGGCTGGAGGCTGGAGCGCGGTGGACAAGGAGAACCCCGGGAACTTCAAAGACGACAACGGGCACGGCACGCACGTGGCAGGCACCATCGCGGCCCGCGACGACGGCGCAGGCGTGGTCGGCGTCGCGCCGGAAGCTTCCCTGTACGGCGTCAAGGTCCTGGACAAGGACGGAAGCGGCAACTTCAGCGACGTCATCGCAGGCATGGAATGGACGGTGACGAACAAGATGCAGGTCGTCAATATGAGCCTCGGCGCCTCACGCGGCAACGAGGCGCTCAAGGCAGCGGTGGAAGCCATGGCCAAGGCCGGCGTCATCCTGATCGCGGCCGCGGGGAATTCCGGAAGCTCGGTGGGCTACCCCGCCGCCTACCCGCAGGCCATCGCCATCGCGGCATCGGACCCCAACGACAAGGTCGCCTACTTCTCCAGCCGTGGGCCTGAAGTGGACTTCATCGCCCCGGGAGTGAGCATCACGTCGACATTCCTAGGCGGCGGCGTCAAGGCCCTCTCAGGGACCTCCATGGCCTGCCCCCACGCCGCGGGCCTGGCCGCCCTGGCGGTCTCAGCCAAGGGCGTCAACGACCCCGAGACCCTCCGGTCCCTCTTCAAGACCGCGGCAGCGCCCCTGCCGGATGCCCCCCCGGAGGAGCAGGGCGCTGGCCTCGTCGACGCCGCCAAGCTCGTCCGCTGAAGCATCGGGTGGTCACATCGGGTGTCAGGCATCGACTTGTCTAACTTTTCGATAGAAAAGTCAGACAAGTCGATGCCTGACACCTTTTTGTCACCCCTTTCTGTATAATATCGCGATGCTGCCAGCCTCGAAAAAGGGACGGATGGTCTTCGGCGGGGCCGTTGTGGCCGCCGCCTCAGTCCTTTCCGTCTTGGCCGCTGCCTGGCGGCACCCGGCCTCGGCAGACAGCGCCCCTCCCCACCGCCAGACAGGCGACCCGACCGCGAAAGTCCTCATCGTCGAGTTCTCGGATTTCGAATGTCCGGCCTGCAGCGCTGCCCACATCGCCGTGAAATCCCTGCTTTCCGCCTACGGCAAGGACGTCCGCCTCCAGTTCAAGCACTTCCCTCTCGAACGGACCCACCCCTCGGCCCGCAGCGCCGCGGTCGCGACGGAATGCGCCGGCCGACAGGGGGCGTTCTGGCAGTTCCACGACCGCCTCTTCGAGCGCCAGAGGGAATGGGTCCCGGCCGGGCCCGCTCCGGCCGGGCCGCCCACCGCATGGTTCAAGAGATACGCCAAGGACCTGAAACTCGAGGAGAAGTCCTTCGAGGCCTGTCTGGCCGACCCGGCAGCGGACGCCGCGGTCGCAGCAGACCTGGCCGAGGGCAAGGACCGGCTCGTATCCGCCACCCCGACCTTCTTCGTGGCCGGCCGCCGCTTCGTCGGCTCCCGCCAGCTCGCCACGCTGGGCACGATGTGGATCGAAAGGAAGCTCAAGAAGCCATGACCCGCCGCCCTCAGCCCAGCCCTGCCGCGCCCGGAACCCCCTGGATGTCCTGGGCCGGCTTGGCCGCCCGCTTGGTCCTGGGCGCCGTTCTGGCGTTCTCCGGCGTCGGCAAAGCCGCGGCCCCGGTCGAGGAGTTCGCCGCGGCCATCGAGGCCTACGAGCTCCTGCCGCAGG
>JBAZSR010000317.1:0-2993 GCA_041662295.1 Elusimicrobiota bacterium
GTAGAATTTCACACTAATTCCAGAAGAACCAGTATCTTAAGTAGAATGGTCGATGCCGTGTAATGGTTTCCGCCCAAAGCCGTATCAATAGATGGAAGGGCAAGACCAGCCGGGCCATGGGAGCTTGAGACTTGGCGGACGAAAGGTCTGACGGACTGAAGGTCAGCGGGCCCGAGGACATCGGCCTGGTCTACGACCGGTTCTTCCGAAGGGTGTACAACTACGTGAGGTACCGAGTGAACGACAGGGAGACAGCGGACGACCTGACGGCCCAGGTCTTCGAGAAGGTCTTGGCGAAGATCGGGGGCTATAAGCCCGGGCGCGGGCCGTTCGAGGCCTGGCTCTTCGCCATCGCGCGCAATGCGATCAATGACCACTTCAGGGACGCGGGCTGGAAGCGCTGGTTCAGCCTGGACCTGGCTGCGGAGCGGCCGTCCAAGGAGCCCACCCCGGAGGAGGCCCTGGTCCGGGACGAGGACCGCGGCCGGGTGGCGGCCGCGCTGTCCAAGCTCGACGGCCGCGAGCGCGACCTCCTGGGACTCAAGTTCGGCGCGGGGTTCGGTAATCGCGAGATCGCGGTCATGGAGGGCCTGACCGAGAGCAACGTGGGAGTCATCCTGTTCCGGGCGCTCAGGAAGCTCAAGGCGGACCTGCAGGGAGAGGCGGCATGAACGAGAAGGGCCCCAAAGAAGGGTTCGACCCAGAGACCGCGGAACTGGCCCGCAAGCTGGGTGCGCTGGATTTCAGCGAGGACACCTCCATCCGCGAGCCTTTGCGGTCTCGGCTCGTGGAGCGGGCCGAGGAGATGAGAGTCTCGGCCTGGAGGCGGCGCTGGGTCCCGGTTTTCGCTCCGGCCGCGGCCCTGGCGGCCCTGGTCCTCTCCCTCTTCGTGGGCGTGCCCATGGGGCCGGAGCCCATGATCGAGACCCCGGCCGGCTTGGACCGGGTGATGGTCCGGCCTCCGGTGGTGGGAGGTCAGGCGCTCATCCCTGTGTCGGTCGGCGTCGAGGCTGAAGGGGAGTCCGCCGTGTCCCTTTCGGCAGGGGGGGACAGGCTCGATCGGATGACGGCCGCGGACCTCATGGAGACGGTGTTCGGTGAGGAGGTTGTCACGGACAAGGGCAGGGCGATGCGTTGGCTCGTGGGAGACGAGGTGTTCATCCTGGAGAGCAGGAAGACGACCCTGGAAGAGCTTTCCGGCAGGCCAGGGGATGGGATCGATTGAGGGGGTGCTATGAACAAGAGATCGACGACAGCGGTGTTCGCGGCAATGGGCCTGATGTTCCTCTGCATCGGCTGGTCCATGGCCACGGATGAGAAGGATTGCCCGTTCGCCAAGCAGGAGGCCGGGCAGACGGCTGGGGAAAACAAGGGCGCGGTGCGTCATGCCAAGCCCGCGCGGCGGCCGCTCCTGGCGTGGCTCTTGCGCAAGTCGTTCGGCAGGGATATGCTGTCCGGCGGGTACCGCTCCCTGGCCCTGCCGATCAAGGAGTACCAACTGCTCAACCTCAGGCCCGGGGACTTCGTCGACGTCATGGCGACCTTCGACGCGTCCATGAAGGACAACAGGAAGGAGAAGGTGACGGCCACGCTCCTGCAGCACGTGAAGGTCCTCGGCGTGGTCAAGACCGGCGACCTTGAGGGTCGGGGGGTGCTGCATCTCCTGCTCAACCCCAACGAGGCTCAGTACGCGGCCCTGGCCCGCTACCAGGGAGAGCTCGACATCGCTCTGCGGGCCGAGGGCGACTCGGAGATGCATCCCATGGAGATGGCCAGCTTCCGCAAGCTGTTCACTAAGTAAGGTCGTTTCATTCCTTTCGGTGCCGGGGATTAAGAAACTTAAGTTGTCCGGACAACTTAAGTTTCTTAATCCCCGGCACCATTGTTGGCACCATTGTTCCCGGCACCAGTATTCTGTAGGACCTTTGCCGTCCTTTCCAAGGCCTCTGGACCCAACCAGCCCCTTTGCTCCGCGGCTATCCTTCCTTAAGATAGATGAGCAGACGACTTGTCAGCCTTTTCCTGGTCTTTGTCTGGCTGAGCGCGGGCATCCCCAGCCAGGCAATGGCCGTTGCTGTCCGCGCAGCTTCGGCTGCAGCGAAGAACCCCCTGGCCATGGCAGGAGGCATGATCAACGCTTCTCTGCCTGGCCTGTCCGCTGGCAATCTCCTGGTTCCCTCGTGGAACAACGGCTTGCTCAAGCTGACTGCTCCGGACATCCCTGACATCAAGACTCCTTTGCTCCTGGAGGGGCAGCCTGTCCCCAGCCTGCTCGACCCCAGAAGGGCTGCTGTGCTGGCTGACCGCGCCATGTCAGCGGACGCCACAGCCATGGCCCAGACCGCGCCGCTCAAAGGCATGTCCGAGGCCGCGGCAGCCGAGCCCACGGCCATCCTCGAACGGGTCAATTCAGTGCTCAAGGATTTTTCTCCTGAAGACCTGCAGAAGCTCTCTGACGAGGACCTGAGCGCCCTTTCAGCAGTGGTCATGGACGGCATGGGAGGCTACAAGGCAGGGAAGGCCGACCTCTCCAAGGGCGTGGCCGTGCTCTCCAATGTCAGGACCGAGAAGCTGCTGTCAAAGCGCGGGCAGGAACTCCAGAAGTACGAGCCTTACAAAGCGGTCAAGGACATGCAGACCGTCCCCGTTTATATCCATGGCACATCCGAGCGGGTCCAGACTGTCCGGCCAAAGGCCGAGAAGGGCTTTGTCTCCAAGCAGGACCTCACGAGCTCCAAGGCTGTGTTCCGGCACTACACCACCAAGGAGGGACTCGAGGCCATCCTCAAGTCAAAGACCCTCTTGAACGGGTATCTGCCCTACATCGAGCTGGTGGTCTACGTGGCGCGCTATGTCTACGAGGACCTGACCGGCGTCTTCTTGACGGTCCCTGAAGCCTCGGGTCGGGACGTGGGCGTTCCTTCGGACCAGAAGTATTACGTGGATCTGGAGCTGCCCAGGGGCCTGCCCCTCATCCAGCCCGACCCCATCTA
>JBAZSR010000318.1:0-2817 GCA_041662295.1 Elusimicrobiota bacterium
GACCACGAACTCAAGGCCGTTCTCCTCGATGACCTTGCCGCCCACGTTGAGGTTGCTCTGCCCGACCGCGTCGAGCACCTCGCGCAGGGAGACCCGCAGGGTCCGCATGCGGGCCGGCGAGACCTCCACCTGGTATTGGCGCACGAAACCTCCGATGCTGCCCACGTCGGCCACGCCGGGCACGGAATTGAGCTGGTAGCGCACGAACCAGTCCTGGAGGGCGCGGAGCTCCGAGAGGTCGTAGCCGCCCTGGGGCGCCAGGGCGGGGTCCACGGCAAGGTAGTACTGGTAGACCCAGCCCAGGCCCGTGGCGTCCGGGCCGATGCGGGGGACCACGCCGGAGGGGAGGGTGTCGCCCAGGTAGTTCAAGCGCTCGAGCACGCGCGTGCGGGCGAAGTAGTTGTCCATGGCGTCGTCGAAGATCAGGGTCATGAAGGTGAAGCCGAACATCGAGGTCGCACGGATGTCCTTGATGCCGGTCAGGCCCTGGAGGTTCGTCGAGAGCGGGTAGGTGATCTGGTCTTCCACCTCCTGCGGGCTCCGGCCCGGCCAGTCGGCGAAGACGATGACCTGGTTCTCGCTTAAGTCCGGGATCGCGTCCACCGGAGTCTGCCGGAGACAGCGCACTCCCCAGCCGGTCAGCAGCAGGACCCCGCAGAGCACGGGGAAGCGGTTGCGCAGAGACCACTCGATGAGGCGGTTGATCATAATTCGAAGTCCTTCTCGGGCCCGGGAGCCTCGCTGCCGAAGAACGGGTTGCGGCCGGGACCCTGACGCTGGACCCAACTGCCCGGCTCAGGCGCGCGGGGAGAGCGGTAGACCTTCAGGCCCGAGAACACGGCGTCGTCCGCGCGCAGCTCGAGGGCCCAGGGGACCATCGCGGCCGTGAATGGAAGGAACCTCTCCCTGGCAAGGGCTAGGTCCGTGGCCGCTCCGAAGCGGCTGGCCGCGGCCACGGCCGAGACCCGGCTCTGCCAGCGGTGGCCGGCGCGGAATTCGGTCAGCAGGGTGGGCAGGCTGTCGGGGAGGCTGACCGCGACCCGGTTGAACCGCGTCAGGTCGTTCTCAGCCAGGGCCAGGGCCAGCTCGTCGGCCTGCGCCAGGAAGGCTTCCACGGCATTGCGCTGGACCGCGGTGAGGGAGGTCGTTCCCGCGGCCTGAACCGGCGGGGCATCCATCTCCTCGTCCATGCCCTTGAACCGTGGGACGCTGACCGCTGCCTTCATCACCATGCCCGCGTGCCCTGCTCCGGCATGAGGGTCCGCCTCGGCCATGGCGCGCGGCTCCGCCGCGTACATGGTCTCGGCCTGAGGCTCATCCTGAACCTCTCCCTCCTGGAGCTGGTCTCCCTGGGAGAGCTGGGCCTGGCTGTCGAGCAGGACGTTGCCTGCCGTGACCACTCGCTCGCCCTCCTTGAGGCCCTTGAGCACCTCCCAGTGGGCGTCGCCTTGCCGGCCGACCCTGATGCGCCGCCGTTCGTAGGACCCGGCTCCCTTGTCCACGTAGACGTAGGCTGCTGAGCCGGGGAAAAGGACCGCGGTGCGCGGCAGCGCCAGTGCCCGGTCGGTCCGGGAGATGACCCGGCCTTCGCCGTACATGCCCAGTTGGAGGAGCCTCCTGCGCGCGCCCTGGGAGGTCCGCACCGGGTTGGAGAGCTCCGCGCGGACCTTGAACGTGCGGGTGGCGTCGGCCAGCACGGGCTCTATAAAGGAAACCCTGGCCGGGAACATCATGCCCGGCAGGGAGGCGAAGCGGACCTCGACGCGCTGTCCGAGCCTGACCCAAGGGAGCTGGGACTCGTAGACGTCGAAGCGGAACCAAAGGACGGAGAGGTCCACGATGGTCAGGAGCCTCTCCCCCTCGGCGACGTACTGACCCAGGGAGACGTTGCGCTCGATGACCGTGCCGGCCTGCTGGGCCAGGATGTCTCCGGAAGAGGAGGGCTCGTAGACCATGGCGTTGAGCATGGCCTCGTCGGCTTTGCCGGCCGGGCTGCTCTGGCCGGCCTGGTAGCGCAGGTACCGGCGCTTCTGGGCGAGGTCCGGGCTGAGCAGGCTCATGAGCTTCTGGCCCGCGGCCACCTCCACCCCGGCGTAGTCCACGTTGAGGGCCGCGATCCTGCCCCCGGACGGTGCGGACACCACGGCTCGGCTCGAATCCGGCGCCTCGATGGTCCCGGCCACGCGCAGGACGCGCTCGAGAGCCCTGCGGCCGACCGGCTCGCTTTGCACGTTGAGGACCGTGATGGCGCTCGGGCTCAAGGAGACCACGATGCCGCTCTCCTGGGCCGGGGCAGAGGCGGTCGCGGGGGACGGCGCGGCCGCAGGCGCCAGATCCATGCCGCAGATGGTGCAGCGGGAGCGCCGGCTGTCCTTGACCCAGGCATGCATGGGGCACTGATAGGAAACGGCCGCGGCCGCTTCGGCGCCGTGGGCCTTGGCCTGCATCCGGGCGCGGAGGGCGAGGCCGGAGACGGCCAGGAGGGCCGCCGAGACCGCCACGGCGGCCGACAGTCGGGGCTTTGCTCGGAGCGACTCGATCACGCGCATGGTGTTTCCTCCAGTCGGACCTTCATCGGTTTGATACTGATATGATAACCGGGCCGCCGCTCCAAAGGTATTGTAGGGGGATCAGAATTTTGTGACTCTTCTATGACGCCGCGGGACTGGGAGGCCCTCCGAGGCATGGCGGGCAGGATCTGCACGGGCGCGGTCAACCTCCCCTTCAGACACGTTCGAAAGACGCGGAACGCGGATTACGACCGAGGCCCGAATCAGTTCCCTTGCCCGTCGAGAGCGGCTCCTTCAAAAAAACACG
>JBAZSR010000319.1:0-2806 GCA_041662295.1 Elusimicrobiota bacterium
CAACGTCAGGGAGCTCCGCCGCATGTTCGACCGCGAGACCAAGCTCCCGAAGCGCCTCGTCGAGGAATTCGTCCGGACCAGCAGCCTCTCCCAGGAAGCCTGGGTGACCGCGCGCAAGGAGTCGGACTTCTCCAAGTTCCAGCCCTGGCTCGAGAAGCTCATCACGCTCAGCCGGGAAAAGGCGGAATGCTGGGGCTACGCGAAGAACCCCTACGACGCACTGCTCGACGAGTTCGAGCCCTACGAGACCTGCGAGAACGTGACCCGCGTCTTCGACGGCCTCCAGAAGGCGCTCGTGCCCATCATCGAGCGCATCGCGGGAGCCCCCAAGCGGCCCGACGCGTCCATCCTGACCCGGACCTACCCCGTCGACAAGCAGGGAGCCTTCTGCCGCCGGGCGGCCGAGGCCATCGGGTTCGACTTCAACTGCGGCAGGATCGACACCGTGGTCCACCCCTTCTGCTCCGGCATGGGGCCTGGGGACACCCGCATCACCACCCGCTACAACGAGCGCTTCCTCAACGAGGCCTTCTTCGGCACCATGCATGAGACGGGCCACGCGCTCTACGACATGGGCCTGCCCCGGGAGCACTACGGCACCCCCATGGGCTCGTGCGTGTCGCTGGGCATCCACGAGTCCCAGTCGCGGATGTGGGAGAACTTCGTGGGCCGCAGCCCCTCCTTCTGGAAGTTCTTCCTTCCCGAGGCGGCGAAGGCCTTCCCTGAAGCCCTCGGCACGGTGAAGTTCGACGCCTTCCTCCACGCGGTCAACACGGTCGCGCCCTCCTACATCCGCGTCGAGGCCGACGAGGCGACCTACAACCTGCACATCGTGCTCCGCTTCGAGCTCGAGCAGGCCATGCTCTCAGGCGCGCTCGCGGTCAAGGACCTGCCGGCCGCCTGGAACACGCGCTTCAAGGAGCTCCTCGGCATCGCGGTCCCCGACGACCGGCGCGGATGCCTGCAGGACGTGCACTGGTCCTTCGGCCACATCGGGTACTTCGCCACGTACACCCTGGGCAACCTTTACGCCGCTCAGTTCTTCAGCCAGGCGAAGAAGGACATCCCGGGCTTGGAGGACTCCTTCGCCAAGGGGGACTTCAAGCCCCTGCTGGGCTGGCTGAGGAAGAAGATCCACGGCCAGGGCATGCGCCTGCGCGCCAGCGAGCTCGTCCGCGAGGTGACGGGAAGGCCGCTGGACCACGCGGACCTCATCAGCCACCTCAAGGCGAAGTTCGAGCCCCTCTACGGGCTCTGACAGGTCAGGGGGTTTTGTCGCATTCCCTCCTTGATGACCTGTTTTCGAGCGTTTCGATGGTCTTCACGCTCCTTTCTCCTTCGATGTGACAAAACCATCGACGAAGACTTTTAAAATCGTCGGACCATACCCACTGCTAGGGCCTCTGGAGGGGTACCCCCTGCCATTATTAAAAGTCCTCGACGAGGCTTTTGTCGCAATCATCCCGCGCCGCAAAATCGATGGAACTTTTTCGCCTCTCGCTCGTATATAAGAGTGGTATGCGACAAAACCTTCATCTGCCTTCCGAACCGAACCCCACGCTGACGGACAGGCAATGGGAACTCCTGGCTGCCTGTTTCCGGCCGGTCAAAAGGCTTTGGCGCAGGCGAGACCGGAAAGGCGGCAGGCCGCCTCTGTCTTCCCGCTCGTGTTTTGAAGCCCTCCTCTGGCACCTTGCTTCTGGCAAACCGTGGTCCGCCCTCCCGGAGAGTTTCGGCTCCAGCCGCACCATCCAGAGACGCCTGTCGCGCTGGGTGAGGGAGGACAGCCTTGGGAGAGCCTGGAATCTCTATCTTGAGACGCTGTCTCCACAGAAGGCCAGGGCTTGGGGCGTTGTTCTCAAAAACACCCCTGGACGGAAGGTCGGCTTCTGGTACTGGGAGATGCTCGGAGTCATGGCCGGATTCCAGGGAGGACCGGATCATGCCTCAGCGCCTTGAACTATCAGTCAGATTACGATCCGGCTGGTGGATGCGGAAGCCTACGGGGGTGGCGCGGAAGCCTATGGGCGGCCCTGGAGCCGCCGGGCGCGGACCTGGCCGAGGAACCGGCCGGCCTCGGCGTGGCCGGGGTCGAGCGCGAGGGCGGCCGTCAGTTCCCGCTCCACGCGCGGCCAGTCCTTGTTCCAGAAGAGGACGGCCATGTTGAAGTGCGTCTGCGGCAGGGGCCGGATCCTCAGGGACTCGGCGTAGAGCCTCTCGGCCTCGGAGGAGTCGCCGGCCCGCTCGGCCAGGACCCCGAGGTGCATCCAGGTCTCGGCCGCGCCGCGGGCGATCTCGGCCTTGAGGCCGGGGAGCGCGACGTACTCGTCCGCCAGCCGGAGCATCTCGCTGAAGAGGGCCGCCGCGGTCTCATAGAGGGGCTTGGCCGCAACGAGGTCCCCGGCTGTAAAGGAGATGTAGCCCAGGAGCGTGGCGGTCTCCGGGAAGAGCCAGTGCATGGACCAAGCCCGCTCCAACAGGGGCGCGGCCGCGGCTCCCTCTCCCCTGCGCGAGGCCTCCTCCCCGGCGAAGTAGAGGGCGCGGCTGTAGTCGTTGATGATGTCCGAGGTGAAGAAGTCGGGCTGATCCTCGTAGCGGTAGTCGCCGCGAAGGACATAGAACTCCCATAAGCCGCTGCTGTCGTTGACGACCCGGACTCCTCCCTGGAGGACCGGCATGGAGGCCGCAGGGCCGAGGGCCGAGACCAAACCCTCCTGCCGCCGGGGCCGGACCTCGGGGGGGACCTCGGCGTCCGGGACCGCGTACACCGCGGGATTGGCTGCCGTGAACCTGAGCCACTGGCCGG
>JBAZSR010000320.1:0-2798 GCA_041662295.1 Elusimicrobiota bacterium
CTTCACTATCCCCATCAGCAGGATCAGTCCGATCATCGAGTAGAGGTTGAGGCTCGTGCCCGTCACGAGCAGGGCCAAAAACGCTCCCGAGATGCTGAAGGGCAGGGCCAGCAGCACGGTGAAGGGGTGCACGAAGCTGTTGAACTGCGAGCCCAGCACCATGTAGGCCACGACCAGGCCCAGGCCGAGCACGAGGAGGAGGCTCTGGAAGGACTCCCGGAAGGTCCTGGCCGAACCTCCGAGCACCACATGGTAGCTCGGAGGCAGGCCCTCGCGGGCGAGGCGCTCCACCGCGGCCAGGGCGTCGGCCTGGGATCTGCCGGGCGCCACGTTGGCCGTGATGCCGATGGCGCGTTCGCGGTCCTTGCGCAGGATGGAGAGGAGCGTCGAGCGCTCCTCGATGCGGACCACCTCGGAGAGGCGGATCATCTCTCCGCGGTTGTTGCGCACGAAGTAGCGGCCGATGTCCGAGGACTTCAGGCGCCAGCCCGTCTCGGCCCGCACCCGGACCTCGTAGCGCCGGCCCGCGTCCGTGAAGTACCCGGCCCGGACCCCGCCCACCATGGCGTTGATGACCGTGCCCACGGACTCGACCGACACGCCCCGGCTATAGGCCTTGGCCCGGTCCGGGTAGATCCGCACCTCGGGCATGCCCTCCCGGTAGTCGGTGTCGAGGTCCACCATGAGGCCGGTGGCCTCGCAGGACTTGAGCAGGGACCGGGAGAGCTCCACGAGCTTCTCCCAGTCCGGACCGCGCACCGAGAACTCGACCGGCATGCCGCGTCCGCCGCCGAACCCGGACTGCGACACGTCCACGGGGATGGCGTTGACGCCCTTGATGCTCTTGAGCTCCTTGCGGGCGAGCTTGATGAGGTCCCCTTGCGTGGGGCGCCGGCCGTCGGGCCCCTTGGGGCGTTCCGACGGGGGCTTCAAGGTCACGAACATCATGCCCGAGGACACGTCCCCCCCGCCCATGCCGCCCACGTTGCCGAAGTAGCGCTTCACCGAAGGCTGGGAGGTCAGCCACGCCCCGATCTCGCGGAACTTGGCGTCCGTGTGCTCGATGGAGGAGCCCACGGGCGTGCGCAGGCGCAGCATGAACATGGACTGGTCCTGGGGGGGCACGAACTCCCAGGCCAGGCCCCTGGCCAGCAGGAGCGTGCCGCCGAAGAAGAGGAGGGCCGCGGCCAGGACCTTCCAGCGGTGGTTGAGGCACGCGGACAGCCCCGCCTTGTAGGAGCGGGCCAGGCGGGTGAAGAGCTCGTTGGCGAGCACGGTCATGCGGGACACGCGGCCCTCGGCGAGGAACTGGGAGGTGCGCATGGGCGTCAAGGTCAGGGCCTCGAGCAGGGAGAGCAGGACGGCCACGGAGATCGTCACCCCGAACTGGTAGAAGAACATGCCCACGACGCCTTCCATGAACACCACGGGCACGAAGATGGCCAGGATGGAGGCGGTCGCGGCCATGGCCGCGAACGTGATCTCGCGGGAGCCGTCCAGGGACGCCCGCACCCGGTCCCTGCCCATCTCGCGGTGGCGCACGATGTTCTCGAGCACCATGATGGCGTCGTCGACCACGATGCCGATGGCCAGGGTCAGGCCCAGCATGGAGAAGGTGTTGAGGGTGAATCCCAGGAAGTAGGCCGCGATGAAGGTGCCCAGGATGGAGGTCGGGATGGCGAGCAGGATGTTGACCGTGGAGGACCAGGTGCCGAGGAAGAGCCAGCAGACCACGGAGGTCAGCAGGGCGGAGAGGATGAGGTTGAAGTTGAGCTCGTGGACCGCGTCCTTGATGAAGCGGGTCGTGTCGAAGTTGAGGTTGATATCCACCCCGGGCGGCAGGGTCTTGCGGACCTCGCCGAGCCTCCGGTTCACCTCGGCCGCGACCTTGACCGCGTTGGCGCCCCTCTGCTTGCGGATGCCCATGCCGACCGCGCGCACGCCGTCGGCGCGCGCGATGCGCCGCGCGTCGGCGAGGCCGTCCTCGACGCGGGCGACCTCGCGGAGCTTGATGGGCACGTGGATCGGCGCGCCGCCGCGCTGGGTGATGAGCAGGCCCTCGAACTCCTCCGCCGAGGGGAACTCCCCCAGGGCGCGGACGTTGAACTCCTTGGCCGGGGTCTCGAGCCTTCCGGCCGGGACCTCCACGTGCTCACGGCTGATGGCGGTCAGCACGTCGACCGCCGTGATCTGCTTGGCCTCCATGGCCCTGGCGTCGAGCCAGACCCGGAGGTTGCGGTCCACGAGGCCCCCGAGGAAGACCTCGCCCACCCCGGGGCTGGTCTGGAACTGCTGCTTGACCCGGGTCTCGACGAGGACCATCATGTCCTTGAGCGGCGCGGTCCCGGAGAGAGCCAGCCACATGATGGGGTTGTCCTCTGGGTTGGACTTCGAAACCGAGGGCGGGTCGAGGTCCCGGGGCAGGCGGCGCTGGAGCTGGGCGAGCTTGGCCTGGACCTCCTGGAGCGCCACGTCGATGTCGCGGTCGAGCTCGAACTCGACCGTCACGTTGGCCGAGCCTTGCCGGGAGTTCGAGGAGATCTCGCGCACGCCCTCCACCGTGGTCATGGCGTCCTCCACGAGGTCCACGACCTCGGTCTCCATGATCTCCGGGGACGCCCCCTCCCAGCTCAGGGAGACCGAGAGCACGGGGAAGTCCACGTCCGGCATGAGGCTGACCCCCATGCGCGAGAACCCGATCCAGCCGAAGAAGATGAGACCGAACATCAGCATCCACGCGAAGACCGGGTTGCGGATGGAGACCGAGGAGAGGCTCATCGCGGGGCTCCCGCGGCCCG
>JBAZSR010000321.1:0-2765 GCA_041662295.1 Elusimicrobiota bacterium
CTTCTGCCCCATTTCCACAAGCACCTTGAGGAACACCTGGCGCAAGGCCTTCTCTGGAAATGGCAGGTGGATACCTTTGAGCCGGAATGGGAGCGCTATGGGGGTTCGCTCGGCTTTGCGCTGGCGGAAGGGTGGTTCTTTGAGGACAGCCAACAGATCCTGAATCTGCTGGTGGGTGGCCTGACGCTGGAGCAACGCTGGCGCGTCGGACTTCGGCATACGGATGCGATCTGGGCCGCCATGGGTTTGAGTATCCAGGCCCGGAAAGGGCTGGCCCAGGCCGCCCGGAATGGTTTCCGGAAGGAATTCGCGGATTCAGGGGAAGGCGCTGTGCAGATGGGCGCGCGGTTCCGTGATCTGCGCAAGGAGCTGGAGTCGGGGTTTCCCGTTGTCCCGGGCTCGCCTCTTGCCCCAGGTGTGTGCGGCCTGCCTCGCATGCGGGAGGCCTGCGGCCAGGGGTTGATTGAAGAGGGTCCACTCAGCCTCGCCGGAACCTTGTCGCACATGCACCTCAACCGCCTGCTTCGCACCAACCATCGGGAAAACGAATGGGTCCTCATGGAATTTCTGGTGCGTCTTTACGAGTCCCGCCTCGCGCGCTTTCCGGAAAACTGACCCGCTTTCCCTCGAATTGAAGGATGCATGCCTTCATCTTGATTGAGTTCGTTGCTGGAACGTGGACCCGACACCTATCAAAATAGCTATAAATAAAAGGTTTGTATCGTGGCACGCAAGATGCCCATTCCCTGAGGATGCTCTCCCCAGGTGCCGTGCTTTCACCCGCCTGGAGAACGGATCCGCAAGCCGCGTGCTGCGCCCTCGCCCGCGCCACCGAACCGAAGCCGGTCTTCTCTCCATCAGAAAGCTGAGCCTATGTCCAAGAAGGCGGAGCAGGCGGGATCCAGCGACAAGCCTTCGATGCTGTCGTTCCTGGAATGGATCGGGGAGCTGGGGGCCTTCACCGTCAAGCTGGTGAGGTCGACATGCTCACCCCCGTATCACTTCCAAGAGTTGTTCCAGCAGATGCACGAGGTCGGCACGCGCTCTCTGCCCCTGGTTGTGCTGGCGAGCGCCGCGACCGGGGTCGTTCTCAGCCTGCAGATGCGCGAAAGCCTGGTCCGCTTTGGGGCGAAGTCACTCCTGCCGGTCGTCATCGTCCTGACAATCATCAAGGAGAGCGGCCCGATCATCACCGCGCTGGTTGTCTGCGGTCGAGTGGGTGCAGGCATTGGCGCTCAGCTCGGTTCGATGAAAGTGACCGAGCAGATCGATGCGATCGAGGCATCGGCCGTTGATTCCTTCAAGCTGCTGGTGGTGACACGCGTCGTGGCGTGTGTCCTGATGCTCCCGCTGCTGACGCTCGTGGCCGATTTCTCCGGGATCCTGGTCGGCTGGATGGCCAACACCATGATCGAGCATGTGGCCCTGGTCCCCTTCCTGACGGACGGCTTCAAGCAAGTCACCTTCAAGGACCTGCTCCCAGCCACGGCGCGAACGGCCCTGTTCGGGTTCATCATCGGACTGCTGGGCTGCTTCCAGGGAATGCGCACGACCGGAGGCACCGAAGGGGTCGCACGCTCGGCCACCAGTGCGGTGGTTCTCTCCTCACTGTTCGTGATCGTCGCCGATGTGTGGCTCGTCCGCCTGATCCAGATTGTGTTCCAGCCATGAACCAACCAGGCGATGGCGAGGCAGTCATCAACCTCACGGATCTGTGCAAAGCCTTCGACGGCCAAGCAGTGCTCAACCGCGTGAACCTCCAGCTCATGCGAGGCGAGACCCTGGTGGTCCTCGGCCGCAGCGGCACGGGCAAGAGCGTGCTGCTCCGGTTGTTGATCGGGCTACAGCAGCCGGATTCGGGTTCCATTCAGATGATGGGACAGGAAATCACGGGACTGCCTGAAAAGGGCCTTTATGAAATCCGGAAGAAGGTCGGCTTCGTCTTCCAGAACTCAGCCCTTTACGATTCCTTGACGGTTGCAGAGAATGTCGAATTTCCCCTCAAGTATCACGGGGAAATGACGGCGGCCCAGCGCCGGGAGCGCGCCATCGAGATTCTGTCCCAGGTCGGAATGGACAAAGCCGCGGCCAAAATGCCCACCGACATTTCGGGTGGCATGAAAAAGCGGGTCGGGCTGGCCCGGGCGCTGGCGCTCGATCCGGACGTCATGCTGTACGACGAGCCGACCGCGGGTCTCGATCCGATCACGTCAGGCGAGATCAACGAGCTGATCCTGCAGCTCCAGGAGGAGCGCGCCATGTCGTCCATTGTCGTCACCCATGAGATCCATAGCGCCGAGAAGATCTCGGACCGTGTCGCCATGCTGAACCAGGGAAGCATCGTGTTTGACGGAACCTTTGAGGAATTGAAAAAAAGCGATGACGCGTTCGTCTCGCTCTTTGTCCGGAATGGATAGGAACCGGTTCCAAGGCCCCCGTCGGCCCAAAGAATCGTGTCCCGCTTTTCAAGGTGGTCGATATGAAAAAATGGCACTCCTGGGTCTGTTCATCTTTGGGGCGATGGTGATTCTCTTTGCCGGTGTTTTTGTCATTGGAAACCAGCAGCGGATGTTCACCCGTTCCTATTATCTGCGCGCGGAGTTTCCCACCGTGTCCGGGCTTCTGAACGGAGCCGAGGTCCGCGTCGGTGGCGTTCGGAAAGGCACCGTCGATGAGATCCGGCTGCCCTCCCGGCCTGGGGGGAAGGTGCTCGTTCTGATGTCGCTCGATCGTTCGACGCGCAATCTGGTGAAACAGGATTCCAT
>JBAZSR010000322.1:0-2709 GCA_041662295.1 Elusimicrobiota bacterium
TGAGGAAGTACCCGAAAGAGAGCTATTCCTACACCGCCCTGTACTGAGCTATATTCAGTCGAGCCGCGGAGGTCTCATGACACTGACAGAGCTGGGCCGCCTGCTGGGCGGCGTCGTCAAGGGCGGGTCGGACTATGAGATCCGCGGCGTGCGCGACATCGAGCGCCTCTCCGCGGACCAGCCGCTGGAGGAGCACTTCCTTTATTTCGTGGAGTCCAAGGCGGTGTTCAAGCGCCACCCGCTGGCCGCGACCAGCGGCGCGGCGCTCGCGCCGACGGCGCTGGCCGAGGGCTTCGGCCGCGCGCTCGCGGTCGAAGGAGACGCGCGGCTGGTCTTCATCCGCCTGCTTTCGCTCTTCGACAAAGCCCCGAAGTTCCAGGCCGGCGTATCGCCCCAGGCCCTCGTGGACCCCGCGGCCCGCATCGACGCGGGCGCCGTTGTGATGGCCGGGGCCGTGGTGATGGCGGGAGCGGTCGTGGGCGAGCGCTGCACGCTCTATCCCGGAGCGACCCTCGAACCGCACGCCGAGATCGGCGCGGACACCGTCGTCTACCCCAACACGGTCATCGGCCACCACTGCACCGTGGGCAAGCGCGGCATCCTGCACGGCGGCACGGTCATCGGGGCGGACGGCTTCGGCTTCTACGACGACAAGGGAGGGCGGCACAAGGTCCCCCAGATCGGCAGCGTGGCCATCGGAGATGACGTGGAGATCGGGGCCGGCTGCACCATCGACCGCGCCACCATCGAGACCACCTCCATCGGCGACTTCACCAAGATCGACGACCAGGTCCACATCGGCCACAACTGCCGGCTCGGGCGCTACATGTACATCGCCGGCAACACGGGGCTGGCGGGCTCCGTGACGGCCGAGGACGGCGTGATGATCTCCGGGATGGTGAGCGTCCGGGACCACCTGCGCCTGGCCAAAGGCTCCATCGTCATGGGGATGTCGGGCCTGGCCCAGGACACCGAGGCCGGCCAGGCCTACTTCGGCACCCCTGCGCGGCCGGCGCGCGAGTCCCACAAGATGAACTCCGCGCTGGCCAAGCTGCCCGGCCTGCTCGCCAAGCTCCGGCATCTGGCCGACGCGGCCGACGCGCCGGCCGGGGGATCCGTCCCGGCTTAAGCCCGGACCACGCGCCAAAGCCGGGCCGACCGTGCTCGCGGGTTCTCGCGCACTTCCTCCAACGAGGCCTTGCGGGGACCGGCGAGCGGGCCGAGCCAATGCCCGGCCGCGGTCTGCTCGGCCAGGGCGGCCTCGACGAGAACCTCCTCGCCGGAATGGAACGTCAGGAACACGGCGCGTCCCCCGGAGCGAACCAGCGAAGGCAGGTCCCGCAAGAGCGCGGACAGGGATTCCTGCTCCGCGTTGACGACGATCCGCAGGGCCTGGAATGTGCGGCCGGCGGGGTGCGCGGAGAAAGCGTCCTTCTTCTGGAACCGCCCGGGCTTGAGCCTCTTGGCCGTTGCCACGGCGGCGGCAAGCTCGAACGTGGTCTTGGGACCGCGTCCCGCGGCGAAGAGGGCCGCGAGCCTTGCCGCGATCGCCTTGGCGTCGGGCTCGTCTCCGAAGCGGGCCAGGGCGTCGGCGACCTGGGCCTCGGAGGCACAGGCCAGCCACTCGGCCGCGGTCTGGCCTTGCGAGCGGTCCATGCGCATGTCGAGCGGGCCGTTGGTCTTGAACGACATGCCGCGGTCCGGCCGGTCGAGCTGCATCGAGGAGACTCCAAGGTCCGCCAGGAGCGCGTCCACGCCCTCGACCCCGAGGCCGCGGAGTTCCCCCAAGGCGCCGGCAAAGTCGCATCGCCGGGCAGTGATCCCGACGCCAAGAGACCGGAGGCGCTCCTCCGCGCGGCCGAGCTCCTCGCCGTCGCGGTCGAAACCGATGAGCCTGCCCTCCGGCCCCTTGGCCGCGGCCAGGGCCTGGCTGTGCCCGCCCCAGCCGAGCGTGCAGTCCAGGATGCTCGCTCCGGACAGCGGGGCCAGGGCTTCGAGGACCTCCGCCAGCATGACCGGCAGATGCCTGCCCGCCGGGGTCGAGCCGCGGGCCTTGGCCTTGGCCACGGCCTCGGGGTCCGAGCCGAGCTCCTTGTACTTCTCCGCGAAGCTCCGCGGGTGCGTGCCCTTGTAGCGCTTGCGCCTGCGGTGCTCCGCCACGGCCTTGGCGATCGGGATGTCAGCCGGGGCAAGGTCGTATTCGAGGACCCGCCGCGCCTCGACCCAAGCGACCTGGTCGTGGTCAATGAGCTTGAGCTCTCCGCTGAACCTCGGGACGAGGAGCGCGATCAGCTCGATCTCTCCTCGGTCGTAGACATGGCGGGCGCGGGCGACCTCGGGCCCGACCTCGGCTTCGATGCCCAGCTCCTCGCGCAACTCGCGGACGAGAGCGGCGGCCGGGGTCTCACCCTCCTCGATCCGGCCGCCCGGGAACTCCCACATGCCGGCGTGCCTGAGGCCGGGTCCGCGGCGCGCGAGCAGGACCGAGCCCGAGCGGATGATGACGGCGGCGCAGACCGGGATCACAGAGGTATTTTAGCCAAATTCACGGCGCGATTCCGGCCGCAGAGTCATGCTGAGCTCCCACTTGGCGGACCTTTACCCAGTGGATTTCATGTTCCAACTCAATGAAGCTGAGTTTTCACATCTGTCCGGGGAGAATCCGGTGAGCGGACCATTCGGCAGGCGATGAATGTTACAACGGACCTT
>JBAZSR010000323.1:0-2699 GCA_041662295.1 Elusimicrobiota bacterium
GGCTTCTCCAGGACGTCGGCCAGACCGTTGTTGACGTTCGCCCCGACGCTCTTGAGCGCGGCGGCGTGCTTGTCCAGGGCGTCATTGTAGTAGACCGAGACGCAGTGGCCGAACATGATGGGGTCGGAGATCTTCATCATGGTCGCCTTGAGGTGTAGGGACAGCAGGACCCCGTCCTTCTTGGCCGCGTCGATCTGCTCCGCGTAGAACCTGCGCAGGGCCGCGATATGCATCACGGAGGCGTCCACCACCTCGCCCTCGATGAGGGGGAGCTTCTCCCGGAGCGTCTTCTTCGTCCCGTCGCTGCCGACGTGCTCGATCCTCACGTCGCGGGCCTTGTCCAGGGTCACGGACTTCTCGGTCTCGTAGAAGTCTCCGCCGCTCATGTAGGCCACGCGCGCCTTGGACCCGCTCGCGGGCCACGGCTTCATCATCTTGTGCGGGTTCTTCTGGGCGAACTTCTTCACCGAGGCCGCGGCCCGGCGGTCGGAGTTGCCCTCGCGCAGGACCGGGTTGACCGAGGAGCCGAGGACGTTGGCGAACCGCTTCTGCAGCTGCCGCTCCGCGTCGGTCTTGGGCTCCTCGGGATAGGCGGGGATGTCGTAGCCCTTGGCCTGGAGCTCCTTGATCGCGGCCTGGAGCTGCGGGATGGATGCGCTGATGTTGGGCAGTTTGATGATGTTGGCCTCAGGGGTTTGGGCCAGTCTGCCGAGCTGCGCGAGGTGGTCGGGAATCTTCTGCTCGGGCTTGAGCTTGTCCGGGAAATTCGCGATGATCCGGCCCGCGAGGGAGATGTCGCTCTGCTCCACCTCCACGTCGGAACCGGCTAGATAGGCCTGCAGGATGGGAAGCAGGGCGTAGGTCGCCAGCAAGGGCGCCTCGTCGGTCTTGGTCCACACGATCTTGGATGTTGTCATGGCCGTTCCTGGGATGCTGAATGGGATGCGAGGACTTGTTCGCGGGCTTCGCCGAGGAGCCTGGGGGTCTGCTCGCGATTCTGCCGGTGGGCTTCATCCTGGACGTTGGGACGCACATACTCGAAGAGGCCCTTGGCCGTGACCGCCCCTGAGGGATTCTTGGCCGCTCCCCCCAGGCCCTTCAGGAAATAATAGGTGAACACGCCATGTCCCTGCTCGGCCAGCGTCCCCGTGATCTCATCGGATGACGCCGCCGAGAAGACGGTCAGCTTGTCATGGGTTTCGACGCTTTCCTCGGTCTGCATGACCAGCGGTCTGGCGCCTTGAGCCAGGACCGAGCGGCCCCCGGCGCCCGAGAAGCATGAGTCCAGGGCGACGATGACCGACTTGGACGTGAGCGCGCCCAAGGAGGCGTAGAGCTGCTTCAGGGGGTAGGCCGTTGACTGCAGGAACGCGGCATCGCCGTCCCACGGCACGAGATAGGCTTGGCCCGTCTTGGTGTCCGGGGCGCCGTGCCCCGAATAGTAGAAGAATACCGTGCCGTCGGCTTTGGCGTTTTTGGGGAGCCACTCCTCAACGTAGCCCTGAATGCCGCCGCGGGTGGCCTTGCTGCCCGAGAGGTGTATGATGTTGCGCGCCGGCAAGCCCAAAGCGAGCAGGTGCTGTTTGACCGCTTCGGCGTCCCGTTCCGCGAACTGGGCCTCGGGCAGCGCGGAGTAACGGCCGACCCCGATGATCAGGGCGTAATCATTCAGCCGCGGGGACATGCGATAGGCCGGCTTGTCGATGTCGGAGGACAGCTGCTCCGGCTGAGGCTGTGCCGGCTCGACGAAGGCCGCGGCAGGGCTCGGCGCGCTTGGAGCCGGCGTCGGGCCCCGGAGCGCGCGAAGGTAGGCCGCGACATCGGCATGCTGCTCGCGTTCGGCCACCTGCAGGGCTGTCAGGCCCGCAAAATTCTTGGCTTCGGGGTTGGCTCCAAGGGAGTGGAGGAACTTCACTGCCTCGAGGGATCCTTTGGCGGCGGCGTAGCTGAGCGCGAGATGGGAGACCGAGGCCCCATGCTTGAGGAGGACCTTGAGCGTCGCGACGTTGCCGGAATAGCCCGCGTACATGAACGGCGTCTGATTCGCCGCATCCCGAGCGTTGACGTTCGCGCCCCGCTGGATCAATTCCTCCACCCTGGCGGTGTCGCCCTCCATCGCGGCCTTATGCAGCGGAGAGATGCCGGCGCAGCCGGCCGCGCCCAGGCACAGCAGCAACGCCAGATTCGCGCGGAGTCTCATCGGTCTGTCTGCGACATCGCGAATTATACCAAGTATCGAGGCAAGCCTTCCCCCGACAGCGGCAAGCGCATGCCGAGCTCGGCTGGGTCCGGGGCGTCAGGACCGCGGATCCGCGGTCTTAGAGCTTGAAGCGATAGCCGATGCCCCGGTTGATGGTCGTGAAGTTGCCCCCCGCGAGGTAGCCGCTGGCGAACGCCCACTGCAGGTTGAATCCCCCGCAAGGCCCATCGAGGTCGAGGAGCTCTCCGCAGAGGTAAAGGCCGGGCTGCAGCCGGCTCTCCAGGGTGTCCGGATCGACCTCCTTCAGCGACACGCCGCCGCGCGTGATGAAGGCCTGGTCATAGCCCGCTGTGCCGACCACGGTCAGCGGCGTCTCAACCAGGATGCTGATCAGCCTGTCGCGCTGCCCTCCGTCAAGGCCGCGGACCGTTGCCCGAGCATCGAGCCCTGCCAGCTCGAGGAGCACATCAACCAGAGGCATGGGAAAGTGCTCTGCAAG
>JBAZSR010000324.1:0-2677 GCA_041662295.1 Elusimicrobiota bacterium
CGAGGCCTCCCGGAGCGCTGGCCGAGGCTGAGACGCGGGCCACGTTGCGCTTATGCTTGGGGTCCGCGAGCCAGCCCTGCCAGGACTTTTCCAGGGCCTTGAGGGTCTTGTAGCGGTAGCCGGTCCAGAGAGCCTCCTCGAGGGTGGCGCCGTCCCGGAGCTTGGCACAGAAGGTCTTGAACTGCATCGGGGAGGAGTGCGCCCGGTGGAGGAAGAAGACCAGGGAGTAGGCCTGGATGTACCACCCGGCCACGGCCTTGTCGTCAGCGCCCTTGTCCTTCATGTCCACCGTCGGGGAGGTGTCGAAGAAGCCGTGGAGGGGCATGAAGCTCTTCGGGTCCCAGTACGCCATGGTCTGGTACCAGTCGGATTTCTCGGGCTGGCCCCCGTAGGCGCCCTCCTCCATCATGGCCAGTCCCTCGTTGATCCAGGTGGGCGGGGACTTGTTGACCTCGCTCCAGTAGCCCTCGAAGAGCAGGTGCGTGGCCTCGTGGCCGATGACCTCGAGCAGCTTCTTGCGGTCGTCCTTCTGGTCGTAGACCACCACGGCCTTCTTGTCGTAGAGGGCCAGCCCGTTGGACCAGACCGGAGGCTGGAACTCGCCTGCGACGTAGGTGGCGCTGCTCTTGTAGAGGTAGAGGGTAAGCCGCTCCTTGGCCATCCAGGGAGAGAATGGGGAGAGGTCCATGCGCAGGCGCGTGTGTATCTTCTCCAGGCTCAGGGTGAAGGCCGGAGGCATCCAGGGCGACTCGTGCTTGATGACGAAGTGCGGGGAGACGGACTCGTTCCAGGACCCGATGGCCCCGCAGGGGGACGGCCAGAGCCAGGCTCCAAGGACGAGGAGGGGCCCGAAAACAGGGGGAAAAGCGGCCGTGCCTCGGCGGCATGAAGGCATGTGACTAGATTAACAGATAATTTATTTGTTCGCCAGGGGCGGTTTTGGTAAAATCTCCCTCCCAACCAACGATGAAAACCCTATTCCTCAACCCCCCATCATTCTCAGGATTCGACGGCGGAGCAGGGTCGAGGTTCCAGGCGCGGCGCGAGGTTCGCTCCTTCTGGTACCCGACCTGGCTCGCCCAGCCTGCGGCCCTCATCCCGGACTCCAGGCTCGTGGACGCCCCGGCCGACGGCTTGAGCGTGGAGGACGCCGCCCGCCTAGCCGCCGGCTACGACCTGGTGGTCATGCATACCTCCACCCCGTCCTTCGACAACGACGTCAAGGTCGCGGAGCTCCTCAAGAAGCGCTACCCGGGCGTCACCATCGGCCTGGTGGGCGCGCACGTGGCGGTCCTGCCCGAGGAGTCCCTCAAGGTCTCGACCGCGGTGGACTTCGTGGCCCGCGAGGAGTTCGACTACACTCTCCGGGAGGTCGCGCTCGGCGAGCCTATCGAGAAGGTCAGGGGCCTGAGCTGGCAGAAGGACGGCCGCATCCACCACAACCCGGACCGCGAGCTCATCGCGGACATGGACGAGCTCCCGAGCGTCCTCGACATCTACAAGCGCGATCTCACGATCGAGAACTACTACATCGGCTACCTCAAGCACCCCTACCTCTCCCTCTACACGGGGCGCGGGTGCCCCAGCCGCTGCACCTTCTGCCTCTGGCCCCAGACCGTGGGCGGGCACGTCTACCGGACCCGCTCCCCCGAGAGCGTCATCGCTGAGATGGCGCGGGCCAAGACCCTCTTCCCGCAGGTCAAGGAGTTCTTCTTCGACGACGACACCTTCACCGCGGACCTCGACCGCGCCGCGGCCATCGCGCGGGGGCTCGGGAGGCTTGGGATCATGTGGTCCTGCAACGCCCGGGCCAACGTCCCCCACGACTACCTCAAGGTCTTCAAGGAGAACGGCCTGCGCCTGGTGGTCGTGGGCTACGAGTCCGGCAACCAGGACATCCTCAACAACATCAAGAAGGGCATCCGCGTGGACATCGCCCGCCAGTTCACCAAGGACTGCCGCAAGCTCGGCGTGACCGTGCACGGCACGTTCATCCTCGGCCTTCCGGGCGAGACCCCTGAGACCATGGAGGAGTCGCTGCGCTTCGCCTGCGACCTCGACATGGACACCATCCAGGTCTCGCTGGCCGCCCCCTACCCGGGGACGGAGCTCTACCGCCAGGCCATGAAGAACAAGTGGTTCGACGAGAGCTCCCTCGTGCGCAACGACGGCACCCAGGGCTGCACCCTGCAGTACCCCCACCTGCCCTCCGCCGCCATCACGGCCGGGGTCAAGCGCTTCTACAGCCGCTTCTACGGCCGGCCCAAGCCCATCCTGCGCATGCTGATGAGGATGGCGGTCGACCCCGAGGAGCGGCGCCGCAGGCTTCGCGAGGGGCGTGAGTTCCTGAACTACCTCCGGGGCCGCGACGAGTGCGGTTGTGAGGCCGGGACTGCGAAGAAGGCGCCGGAGGGCTGCGCCGTCGATGCTTGAGGCCTGGCTCCTCGATCCACCCTCTCTTCCCGAGATCCTGAGGAGCGTCACTGGCGTGGCCGCCGCCTTCGCGGCCGTGTTCTCCGCCGGGTTCTCGCTCTTCTCCGCGGTCTGCGCCGGGCTCGTGCTCCGGAGCGGGGCCAGGGCCGATGCCGAGCCTTTCCTCCCCCCCGTCACGGTGCTCAAGCCCCTGAAGGGCCGCGACCGCGGGCTCTACCAGAACCTCGCCAGCTTCTGCGGCCAG
>JBAZSR010000325.1:0-2666 GCA_041662295.1 Elusimicrobiota bacterium
CGTCGATCTTGCCCTCGGAGTAGAGGCGGAGCAGGTCCTGGTCGAAGGAGTGCATGCCGTAGTAGGCTCCGTTCTCGATGACCTTGTAGACCTCCGCGGCCTTGCCCTCGAGGAGGTGCCGGCGGATGACGCTGTTGACGAGGAGGATCTCGGTCGCGGGGTAGCGGCTCTTGTGGTCCTTGGAGATGACGAGGCGCTGGCCGATGACGCCCTTCAGGGTGTTGGCAATCTGCTGGCGCACCTGGTTGTGCTGATGCACGGGATGGGCGTCCACGATGCGGTCCACGGTCTGCGACGAGTTCATCGTGTGGATGGTCGAGAGCACCAGGTGGCCCGTCTCGGCGGCGTTCAAGGCCGCGGCCATGGTCTCATGGTCGCGCATCTCGCCGATGACGACCACGTCCGGGTCCTGCCGCAGGATGTGCTTCAAGGCCGTGGCGAAGGACTTGGTGTCCTTGCCGACCTCGCGCTGGACCACGGAGGACTTGGCGTCCGCGTGGTAGAACTCGATGGGGTCCTCCACCGTGATGATCCGGTACTGGCAGTTGTTGTTGAGGTGGTGGACGAAGCTGTTGAGCGTGGTGGTCTTGCCCGCTCCCGTGATGCCCGCGAAGAGGATAAGCCCCCGGCTCTCGCCGGCGAGCTTCTTGAGCGGCGCGGTCGGGAGGTTGAGCTCCTCGAAGGTCCTCAGCTTGACCGGCACCACCCTGAGGGTCAGGCCGATGGTCCCCTTCTGCCGGAAGATGTTGACGCGGAAGCGCGAGATGTTCTCGAGGCTGTAGGCGATGTCGAGCTCCATCTCCTTCTCGAACTCCTTCTGCTGCTCCGGGTTCATCAGCTGGTAGGCCGCGGTCTTGATATCCTCGCCGGAGAGCTTGGGCAGGTTCGTGGCCGGGATCATGCTGCCGTGGAACCTCAGGGCGGGATGGGATTCCGCCTTGAAATGGATGTCCGAGATCTCCTTCTGGATCATGAGCTTCAGAAGGGCGTTGACGTCGATGGCCATGACAACCTCCGAACGGATGGAACTGAAGGTCCCGCGGACCCAAAGCGATCACTCCCTGACTATACGTATTCCTCTTAGCACCAGCCAATCGAGGGCCAGGGGACTCAAGATCGCGTCTTTGGGTATTTTAAGCAGTTCGGAGGGAGGAGTCAATCTCCTCTTGACGTCGTACTCGGACAGGAAGCGCCTGCCGGGAGCCCCTGGCTTGGGGCCAGGGGCCGCGGGGGCGGGCCTCCCCGGGCGCCTCGGGGCCGCGGAAGCGGCCCCGGAGGGTCCCGGAGACAGGAAGGAGGCCCTGTCCGGGAGCAAACGCTCGAGGATGATGTCGACGACGTCGTCCCGCGTCAGCAACGCTATTTCTCGACGCGGATGGAGATCTGGCCGAGGTACTTCTCGAGGTCCTCATGCGGCCTGGGGATGACGTGGACGCTGACGAGCTCGCCCACCTTCTGCGCCGCGGCCGCGGCGGCCTCGACGGCGGCGCGCACCGCGCCGACCTCGCCCCGGCAGAGCGTGGTCACCAGGCCCGAGCCGATGCGCTCGTAGCCCAGGAGCCTGACCTTCGCGGCCTTGGCCATCGCGTCCGAGGCCTCGATCATGCCCACGAACCCCTTGGTCTCGACCAATCCCAGCGCCTCTCTTCCTTCCGCCATTTTAATCCTCCTGGTCCATAACGATATCTGGGTCCCTAATTACGGAACTCCTCGCGGTCCTCATGGCCGCGGCTGTCGCTCTCCATCTCCAGCACGGCGTTGCAGCGGCTGCAGCGCTTCGCCGGGGAATAGGTCCTGATGCAGTGGTCCTCCTGCGGCCACCACTCCTCGAAGAACATCTCGGCCTTGCGCTGACAGCGCAGGCAGTAGCGCTCCAGGGCCGCGCCGCAGCACGGGCAGAACTTCGGGAAGCCCTCGCCCTGGTGGTTGAGGGAGCCGCAGACCCCGCACTGGATGTCGATGGAGAGGGTGAACTTCGCCGGCTCCTTCTTGGCCATCTCAGTACCCCTTGCCCTCGCCCGAGGGGGCGCCGCCCTGCGCCGTGACGATGGCGACCGTCGCGGAGGTCCCCAGACGCGTGGCCCCGGCCTCGATCATGGCCTGGGCGATCTTGGCGTCCCGGATGCCGCCCGAGGCCTTGACGCCCATGGCCGGGCCCACGGTCTCGCGCATGAGCCGGACGTCCTCGACCGTGGCCCCTCCGGTGCTGAAGCCCGTCGAGGTCTTCACGAAGTCCGCCCCCGCCTTCTTCGAGAGGAGGCACGCGCGCACCTTCTCCTCCCTGCTCAAGAGCGAGGTCTCCAGGATGACCTTCAGGACCCGGCCGCGGGTCGCCTCGCGCACGGCGCGGATGTCGTCGAAGACGACGGCGTCGTTGCCGGACTTCAGCGCCCCGATATTGATGACCATGTCGATCTCGTCGGCGCCGTTGGCGATGGCGTCGCGGGCCTCGACGGCCTTGACCGTCGAGGTCGTCGAGCCCAGCGGAAAGCCGATGACCGTGCAGACCTTGACCCCGGAGCCCCGCAGGAGCTGGGCTGAGAAGGCGACATAGCTCGGGTTGACGCAGACCGAGGCGAAGCAGTAGGTCCGGGCCTCGGCGCAGAGCTTGGCGACCTCCTCCTGCGTGGCGTTGGCCTTGAGGAGCGTGTGGTCGCACATCCGCG
>JBAZSR010000326.1:0-2659 GCA_041662295.1 Elusimicrobiota bacterium
CCCCCGCCGACGGCGCGTCGACGTCGAGCGCGGATCCCGCCTCGCGGCGCGCCGTGATGGTGCTGGGCTCGGGCGCCTACCGCATCGGCAGCTCGGTCGAGTTCGACTGGTGCTGCGTCAACACGGCCAAGACCCTGCGCCGTCTGGGCTTGGGCGTCGCGCTCGTCAACTGCAACCCCGAGACCGTGTCCACTGACTTCGACGAGTGCGACCGGCTCTACTTCGAGGAGCTCACCCTCGAGACAGTGCTCGCCATCCACGAGCTCGAGAAGCCCCTGGGCGTGGTCCTCTCCGTGGGCGGCCAGGCCGCCAACAACCTGGCCCTGGCCCTGGCCAAGGCCGGGGTGCGCATCCTCGGGACCTCGGCCGAGTCCATCGACATGGCCGAGGACCGGCACAAGTTCTCCCAGCTCCTCGACCGGCTCAAAGTCGCCCAGCCGCCGTGGAGCGAGCTCTCCACGGTCGCGGAGGCCTCGGCCTTCGCCCAGCGCGTCGGCTACCCCGTGCTCGTGCGGCCTTCCTACGTCCTCTCCGGCGCGGCCATGGCCGTGGCCATGAACGAGTCGGAGCTGAAGCGCTTCCTCGAGAAGGCGGCGCGCGTCTCCCCGGAGCACCCCGTGGTCCTGAGCAAGTTCATCCTCGGCGCCAAGGAGGTCGAGATCGACGGCGTGGCCCGGCGCGGCGAGATCATCGCCTCGGTCTTGAGCGAGCACGTGGAGAACGCGGGCGTGCACTCGGGCGACGCCACCATGGTCGTGCCGCCCCAGCGCACTTACCTTGAGACCATGCGCCAGGCGCAGGGCATCGCGGCCAAGGTCGCCGGGGCCCTGTCCATCCACGGCCCCTTCAACATCCAGTTCCTCGCCAAGGACAACGAGGTCAGCGTGATCGAGTGCAACCTGCGCGCCTCCCGGAGCTTCCCCTTCGTCTCCAAGGTCTGCGGGACCAACCTCATCGAGCTCGCGGCCAAGATCATGATCGACTGGCCGGTGCCGCCGCCCCGACAGGAGCCCTTCCACCTCGACTACGTCGGGGTGAAGGCCCCCCAGTTCTCCTTCACGCGATTGAAAGGCGCCGACCCCACCCTCTCCGTGGAGATGGCCTCCACCGGCGAGGTGGCCTGCCTCGGAGACGACTTCGAGGACGCCTTCCTCAAGGCCCTGACCTCCGTGGGCTTCAGATTCCCCCTGAAGGCCGTCCTGCTCTCCACCGGGCCACAGGAGAGCAAGGTCGACTTCCTCCCAGCCGCCCGCCGCCTCTCCGATATGGGCGTAGGTCTCCTGGCCACCCCGGGCACCGCGAGATATCTCGCCGAGAACGGCCTCAAGGCCGCGTCCGCGTCCTGGCCGCTCGACGGCGGGGCCGACGCCGCGGACCAGCGCATCCGCCGCGGCGAGGTGGACCTCGTGGTCAACATCCCCAAAAACTACCAGACCGAGGAGTTGACCAACGGCTACCGCATCCGCCGGGCCGCCGCGGACTCCGGGGTGCCGCTCGTCACCAACATCCAGCAGGCCAAGCGCATCGTGGAAGCGGTCTCGCGCAAGCAGTCCAAGGACCTCTCCATCAAGTCCTGGCAGGAATACGTCCGGACCTGATCCCCTTGAACCGGGCATGGGGATGGGTCCGGGACCAGGCGAAGAGCCACTGCTGGGCGTAGCCCGCCCAAGGGCCAAAGCGCCGGCTCGCCCAATCCCTCAGTCCGGCCTCCTTGACCCTGACACCGTAGAGGCGGCGGAGGACCTTCCTGATCCAGGTGTCCACCGGGAACGAGGAGTACTCCCCATAGCCGAAGAGCCGGACGCAATCCCTGACCTTGGGACCGGCCCCGAGGATGCCCTCCATTCCCTCTGGACCCGATCTCCGCCAAGCCTCCAAGCCAGGCTTCGCGACCCGGCGCGCCGCTGAATCAAGGAACCTCCACCTAAACCCGAGGCCCAAGCCCTTGAGGACCGCGGGCCGCATCCTCTCCGGCTCAAAGCCTGTGCGCTCATAAACGGACAACAGGTTGCGCTGGATGCGGGGGATGTTGGAGACAGGGGTCAGGAGGAAGGCGACCAGGCACTCCCAGGGGTCCTGCCTCAGCAGGCGCAATCGGCCGTAAGATTGAAAAGCCTGGTCGAGCCAGGGGTCGCCGGGAATGGAATCCCTGATGGCAGCCGGATCATGGTCTAGGGAAAAGAACCGCTGAATGAAGCTTTTTTCAACACCGGAGAAGACCAGAAGCTCGCCATCCTGCCGGACCTCGAACTCCCTCCCATGGGTCCGGACAGCGTAGCCGTCCCCAAGTCTGAGCCAATTGAAGAACTGCCCGCATTCCAGGGTCTGCTTGAGGTCGAAATGCGTCGTCCGGAGACTCCCCTTCACGATGACATCATACCAATTAGCCTGGAAAAACCGGGGTAGGCCCTTGGACTCATATGGGCCTAGGCCCTAGGCCACTGCCCCGAAGGGTCTTTTCCACACATACTGAAGATATGTTCAGGTCAGGTTGGGTCCTTGGGCTGACTCTCCTCGTCGCCCAGGTCAACCCCGCGGTCGGGGGCGGCATCCCGCCGGCAGCGGTCTCCCAGCGCCTGACCTCGTTCTCGGCCCTCAATGCGTACAACACGCTCGAGGCCATCCGGGCAGGACTCAAGGACCACCAGAACGGCAAGCC
>JBAZSR010000327.1:0-2600 GCA_041662295.1 Elusimicrobiota bacterium
TTCCACCGCGAAGCGGCCGACCGGCACGGGGTCGGGGCCTCGCTAGACGGCTCCCAGGCCCAAGCCGGTCCCAGCCGGGACACAAGCCTCTTCCCGCTCCGCGACATCCTGCCGGCCGGCCTCATCATCCTGGCCGGGCTCGGGATATGGAAATACCTCGCCTCAAAGCCCTCCGCCCCCAAGACCGCCGACAGGGCCGGCTCCGCTCCGGCAGGCTCAACGGGTCCCATGCCCGCGGCCGGAGAAACGCCCCCGGTCATCGCAGGCGCCTACCGGATCACCCGCAAGCTCGCCGAAGGAGGCATGGGCGTGGTCTATGACGGCATGGACCAGGCCCTTCAGCGCCGTGTCGCCATCAAAAGGATGCGCGGTGACTTTCCGGCCGGGTCGCCCCATGCCGAGGCCTTCCTGACTGAGGCGCGCCTGGCGGCCTCGCTCAAGCACCCGAACATCGTGGAGATCTACGCGGTCCTCCAGGAGGAAGGGGTCACCTACCTTGTCTTCGAATTCGTTTCGGGCCGGCCCCTGGACCAGCTCCTGGCATCCAAGCGACGCCTGGACCTCCAGGAGACCCTCCACCTCCTGGGCCAGATCGCGGCGGGACTCGAGTGCGCCCACGGCAAGAACATCATCCATCGGGACCTCAAGCCGGCCAATGTCCTGATCTCCAACGAGGGCGGCGCCAAGATCACGGACTTCGGCATCGCCCACCGCGCCAAGATGATGGAGAGCGGCGGTTCGGCCCGGACCTATGCCGCCGGAACACCCCACTTCATGCCGCCGGAGCAGGAGCACGGCGCCGTCTCCTTCGAATCGGACACCTACGCGCTCGGCGTCATGGCCTACGAGCTCCTCACCGGGACCCTGCCGTTCCCCGGGCCCGACTTCGCGGGCCAGAAGCTCGCCATGCGCATGGAGCCCCCGACCATGCTGGTCCCAGGCCTGCCTCCCCACGTCAACACGGCCCTGGCCAGGGCCCTCGACCCCAGGCCCGAGGCGAGGTTCCACCGGCCGTCGGACCTCGTCCGGGCCCTCTCCGGAGAGGAAGGCGGGTGCGGCGTCCAGGGCCTGATGATCCCTTCCGTCTGACAAACGGACGCGGGGCCCGATGCCGGGCCCCGCGAGCGTCTCGGCCTCGACCAAGAGTCTGGGACTACTTGGTCCCTTTCTTGTGGCACTTCATGCAGCCCGCCTGCGCCTTGAAGGCCTTCTTGCCGTTGTGACAGGCGCCGCAGGACTTGCCGGCGTACATCTCCTTCATGGTGACGCCGCCGCCGCTGATCTTTTGGCCGTAAACCGGCGCGTCCCCGCCGTGGCAGTCGTCGCACTTGTTCTTCTTGACGTGCGCCGCGTGGCTGAACTTGACCGGCGCGAGCTTGCCGACCTTCTCGAAGACGACCGCATCCGGGCCCTTGGCTTCGCCCGCGGCCTCATCCTTCTCGCCAGCCGCTTCCTTGTTCTCCGCAGAGGCTTCCTTCTTCTCGACCGCGGCCTCCTTCTTCTCGACCGCGGCCTCCTTCTTCTCCGACGCGACCGCCTTGCCCTTGCCCGTCTTCTCCTTCTTCGCCTCGCCCGCCCAGGCTCCCTTCACCAGAAGACAGCCCGCCACGAACGTCGCGACCAGCATCCCGCACCAGACCGCTCTGCGCATGTCGATCCCCCCTGAGATTCGATCCCGGCCCTGGACCGGGTCTCTACGTCTGCATGATACCAAACACCGGCCCGGGCCGGGCCATGACCGCCGTCATGCCCGGCCGGCCGCCCTGTCTTTGCGGCCGCGCTCCAGGGTGTGGTACCATGGGTCCGTGGAATTCATCGCGGACCTGCATATACACTCGTATCTCTCGCGCGCGTGCAGCAAGGACCTCAGGCCCGAGACCCTGCACCGCTGGTGCCAGCTCAAGGGGATCTCGGTGCTGGGAACCGGCGACCTCACCCATCCAAAGTGGCTCTCGGAGCTCAAGGAGAAGCTTGTCCCAGCCGAGGAGGGGCTTTACCGCCTCGCGGAGAGCCTCGCGGAGGAAACCAGCGGCGCCGTCCCCGGCTCCTGCCGGGCTCCGGTCCGGTTCCTGCTCCAGGGCGAGATCAGCTGCATCTACAAGAAGAACGGCCGGGTCCGCAAGGCCCACCACATCGTGCTGGCACCCTCCTTCGAGGCCGCCGAGGCCCTCAACGCCCGCCTCTCGGAGATCGGCAACCTCCGCTCCGACGGGCGCCCGATCCTCGGCCTCGACTCGAAAAAACTCCTCTCCATCGTGCTCGAGGCCGGCTCCGGCGCGGTCCTCATCCCGGCGCACGCCTGGACCCCCCACTTCGCGGTCTTCGGCTCGCAGTCCGGCTTCGACACCCTGGAGGAGTGCTTCGAGGACCTCGCGCCCGAGATCTTCGCCATCGAGACCGGCCTCTCCTCGGACCCGCCCATGAACTGGCGGATCTCGGCCCTCGACCGGCTCTCCCTCATCTCCAACTCGGACGCCCATTCCCCGCAGAAGCTCGGCCGCGAGGCCAACGTCTTCGACTGCAGTCTCTCCTACCCCGCGATCGTCGACAGCCTCAAGAATCCGGGCCGGAAGCCGGGGAGCGGGGGCCGCCTCGTCAAG
>JBAZSR010000328.1:0-2596 GCA_041662295.1 Elusimicrobiota bacterium
CCCTCGCCGAGGCTCAAGACCCGGTGCTCCCGCCTGATCCCGAGCGCCCGGAACAGGGCCAGGACCCCGGCCTGCCTGAAGTGAGAGAGGGACTCCTGGTCGAAGAGCCAGGGGTGGCTGGACCTGGGGTCCAGGCCGTAGCGGCGGTAGAGGGCCTTGAACTGGGACGCCGAGTAGACCGGGAAGGGACCTCGTCCGCCGTAGACCGCGCCGATGGCGGCCCTTGTTCCGCTGCTCACCGGGAGCTCCGGGAAGGGGCGGACAGGCGGGCGATGACCCGGCCGTAGCGGAAGAAGCGGAAATGCGCCCGGACCATCCCCTTGAAGTAGGCGATCCAGCGGTGGTCTCCCGGGGCCAGGGATTTCTCGAGCCTGCGCAGGGCCGCAAGCCTGCGGCGCATGACCCTGTCGATGGCGCGGGTGAGGTCGGATGCCTCGAGGACCTCGAAGCCGGCGGCCTCGAAAGCCCGGGCCATGCCGACCAAGGTCTCCTGGAAGAAGACGCCCCTCTGGAAGGTCCCGCGCATCTGCGGCAGGCGCCGAGCCGCCAGCTCGAGGTCTCCCTCGTCTCCGAGGAGCCAGTCATGAGCCCCGGCAAGAGCGCCGGGAGCAAGGTAGCGGGCGGCCCCCTTGAGCGCCGCGGCCTTGTCCGACCAATGGCACATCGTGTCATTGGCGTAGAGGCGGTCGAAACGCCGGCGCCCCAGGTCGAGGTCGTGGACGTCCTGGCACAGGTACTCGAGCCTGCCGGAGAGCCCGATGAAGCGCGCCAGCTCCCTGGCGCAGGCCACCTGCCGCGGGACCACGTCCACGCCGGTCACGCGGCAGCCCACGGTCTTGACCAGCAGGCGCGACGGGGCGCCATGCCCCTCGCCGAGGCTCAGGACCCTGTGCTCCGGACGGATCCTCAGGCCGCGGAACAGCTCCAGGACCCCGGACTGGCCGAAGGAGGAGAGGGACTCCTGGTCGAAAAGCCAGGGATGGGTCGAGCGCGGGTCGAGCCCGTAGCGCTCATAGCGGTCTTTGAGCTGGCGCGCCGAATAGACGGGGAAGGGAGCGTCGCTCCGGTACATCCTGACCAGAGCCCTCCGAAGAGGAGCGCTTATCCGAGTCCCTTGGGGAGACACCGTGGCGAGATTATAGCTAATTCTCTCTTCACCCGAGGGACCCGACCGAATGTCATCCGGACACGGCGTGCTCGGCCTGCAGGTAGAAGAAGACCAAGGTGCGCAGCCAAGCCTCGCGCTCCGGCCGAGCACGGAGTTCGGCCGCCACAAGGTCCCTCAAGCCAACCAGGGAAGGGTCCTGGGACAGGCGGCGGTCGACCAGGGCCCACGCATCCTCGAACGCGGAATGGCAGGGCCCGGCTCCCGGAGGAGCCGCGTAGACGGCCCCCCCCCGGCGGCCGGCCATTTCCAGGAAGCCCTTGAACCGCGCGGTGAATGCCTCCGGGGCGAATAGCCTGACCGCGAGGTCCTGGAGGCCGGAGAGGAGCGCCTCCTGGGAGAGCTGGCGGGGGATGACGTTCGTGGCCCAGCGCCGCCCTGCCACGAGACTGCCCCAGGTCAGCCTGTGCTCGGCCTTGAGCTTGGCGTGAAGGGGCGTCCCGGCCGCGACCACCAGCGGATTGAGCTGGGCGAGAGGCGCGGGCACCTCCGTGAGGAAGCGCTCGTGCTTGCCGAAGACCTCGGGCCCGTCCGCGTCGAAGCCGAGGATCATGCTAGGGACCACGGAGATCCCATGCTCGGCGAAGGCCCGCAGGGCGGGCACGAGGTCCACGCCCATGTTCGGCTTCTTGCCCGCCTCCTCCATGCCGGCCGGGTCGGGCGTCTCCACCCCGACCCAGAGGTGGGTCAGTCCGGACCGGGCGCACAGGGCCAGGAACTCCGCGTCTTTTGCCGCGGACAAGGGCATCTGCGCGAGGAACTGGACGCGGTCCGCCGGCCTGCGGTCGTTCCACGCGGCGACAGCGGCGAGCACCTCCTTGGCCCTCTCGGGGACGCCCGCGATGTTGTCGTCCGTGAAGAAGATGCTCCGGTAGCCGAGCCGGTACAAGGCGTCGACCTCGGCGATGACCGCGCCCACGGGCTTGTGACGCTGGCCCCGGCCATAGTAGGCGACGATCTCGCAGAACGAGCAGTCGAAAGGGCAGCCCCGGGAGGTCTGGACGCAGCCCAGCATGGTCCGGTCGTTCGGATACAGGTCCCAGAGCGGCCTCGGGGCCCTGGCCAGGTCGGCCCGGCCGCCGTCGTACTCGGGCTTCCAGCGGCCGGCCGCGAAGTCCTCGAAGAGGCCCTCCGCGGCCCCCTCGAACTCTCCGCGGAACAGGACGTCGCACCAAGGCCGGACCGCGTCGGGAGCCATGGTGGGAAGGATCCCGCCGACCATCACGGTCTTTCCACGGTCGCGGAACTCCCGGGAGAGCGCCCTCATCCTGGCGAACTGGCTGCTGCTGCAGGTGATCCAGACATGCTCGGCCGGATGCTCCAGGTCCGCGGCCCCGAGCCTCTCGTCGCACAGCTCCAGGCTCACGCCGGGGGGCGCGCAGCCCGCGATTGCGGCCAAGCTCAGGCTCCCGACGAAGGCGGCCCGCCCGA
>JBAZSR010000329.1:0-2529 GCA_041662295.1 Elusimicrobiota bacterium
GGCCCCGGGGTATCCACGGCCCCACCTCAATGGGGCGAGACCAGGGGAGACGATGGCCGATGCATGGCTGCGTTTCCTTTGGTCTTGTTATTTATGAAGATGCGCGGATGGACATTGACGGCGTTGCTCGTCTCGGCCGTGCTTTCCTCCTGCAAAAAGGAGCCGGCCAAGCCGGCCTCGCCCCCCAAGGCAAGCCTGCCGGCAGCGACAAGCGAGGAGGTCCCCAAGGGCTTCGACAAGTGGAAGCCGGAGGTCCAGGCGTACTGGCTCAACATGTCGAGTGAAAGCAGGGCGCATTGGCTTGCAGGCGAGAGGTGCCGGTCCTTTGAGGATGAGAAAAGAGGGCAAGACCGGCTGGAGCTGGTATCGCCACCCCCCAAAGGATTCAAACCGGAGAACGTCAAGCGCAAGCTCAAACTCACCCTTATCCCGAAGTCCACGACGATCAAGGCCGGCGAGCAGTTCTGGTTCGCCTTGGAGATACAGAACGTGGGACGCGAGCCTGTCTATTTCCATGAGCCTGATTCCTATCTCAAACTCGGCGATTTTTTCGGGATAAGATGGGACTTCTACCTGACGCAGCCTGATGGCAAGACCATCAAGCTGCATCCTGCCTATGACGGCCCTGGCATGGACCTGCCGGACCTGAGACGCTGGAAGAACGGCGGGACCAGAATCACCGAGGAGCAGGCCAAGGAACTGCTGGCCTCTTCCAGCAGGTGCAGTTGGGACTCTTCAAGTATGGAAGTGACGCTCCAGCCGGGAGAGACGCTGCGCAGCCGGGCGTGGCACGACATCCCGATCATGGAGGCATACGCCATGCGGGACCGGGGCGAGGACCCGGGCGCGAACTACGCCACAGGCCGGTGGCGCGAGCTTTTCGTCGGCTACCAGTTCAAGAAACCAGGCAAGTACAAGCTCAAGGTGGTCTATGATGATCCGCTTCCCCGGAAGCCTACCGAGGCTGGCATTCAGCGAGAAATTGAACGCGGCTACAGCCGCGAGTCAACGATGAGAATGTACCGAACAGATGTCCCGACGCATGTGGGCCGCATCGTTTCCAAGCCTATTTCATTTGAGGTGGTTCCATGACCTTGCTGGCTTGCGCGATTCTGTTGCCTGGTTTGGTGTTCGCGAGTCCTCAGCCCAAGCCGATCAACGATGCCCAGCGGGACGCCATCATGCGGGCGGTCAGAGCCGGCATGCACTCCTTCAGGGAGCTTAAAAACGCGCGAGCCAAAGAGAAAGCTCTTCGGGAGTACCCAAGCACAGACGAGGACCTGACTAAGTTGCAGGAATGGAACGACTGGAACCGCAAGGTGGCTGATCAGAAGGTGTACATGGAGTACCACTTCAACTACGCCATCGAGCTGGCGCGCGAACACTACGGCATCTGCTGGCCCCAATGCGACAGCGAGGCGGTCAAGAACGGAAGGCCTGGCAGAGAGCCTACGCCTACCATCATCCGCCACTGGGCTTTCCCACCTTCATGCTGCTCGCCAAGAAGGCTTGCGCCGATCCGGGGAGCGTGACCCAGGCGGACGTCAAGGAGCTCGAGGAGATGTCATTTCCCAATCCAAGGCTGGGGTTGGGCACGGCAGACTCCTTCCCTTCTCATATGTGGTCGGACAGGTGCTCCAAGGACCTCTACGACGCGCTGGCGCGCATCAACAGGTCCGAGTCTCGCGGTTTCAGGTTGAATGTGGCCTGGGTGAACTGGCAGGCTGGGCAATTCGTCAGGCGCGACCAGCCTGTCGAGGCCCCCCGGCAAACCCCGCGCCAGGAAGTCGAGCCGGAGCAGAGGCGCAACGACCGGATCGACTTACCTACACTTGAGAATATCCTGGGGAGGCTTGGGGGGAGATGACTCAGGCCGCGCCCTCGTGCTCGGCCGCAGCCTCCAGGTCGGAAAGTTCTACGACACCGGCATCGACAACAGCGGGGCCGCCATTGATAGCCGTCCCGGGCGTCCAGAGATAGGAAGCCGGAGACGACCGCTGGGGCTTGCCTTCGGAGAGCGTCCCCTCGCCTGAGGACAGGCGTCCTCGACGCTGATCTTCCCGCTATGGCACTGGACGGCCTTCTGGCAAGGGATCTATTTTCGGGGCTCGCTCGTATATGGAGTGAGTGTCCCATGCCCCTCCCAAGGCCCCAAAGCGCCGGTACCGCGGCCGAAACGCCAGGCACAGGTTCGGAACCGTCCGCCACCAGTGCCCTGACTGCGGCGAGGACCTCTTCGTGCCTTTCTCCTGCAAGAGGAGAGGCCTCTGTCCATCCTGCGACTCCAAGAGAGCCGAGCTCACGGTCGCCCATTCCTCAGATGACCTCTTGCCCTTCGTCCAGCGTTTCGGCTCTGACCTCGATCTTCACATCCACATCCATGCCGTGCTCTCTGATGGCCTCTTCGAGGAATCCCAGGGCCTCCTGGGGAGCAGTCTCGAGTTCCATCAAGCCCCGGCGCCGACCGATGAGGACATCGCCAAGCTCACGGAGAACCTCCGCAGAAGGATCATCTAGCGTTTTGTGGCA
>JBAZSR010000330.1:0-2507 GCA_041662295.1 Elusimicrobiota bacterium
TGAGGGTGAGGTTGTCGTGCTTCATCAGCTCCCGGATGACGAAAGGCTTGAAGAGCTCGAGGGCCATCTCCTTGGGGAGGCCGCACTGGTGGAGCTTGAGACTCGGACCCACGACGATGACGGAGCGGCCCGAGTAGTCCACGCGCTTGCCGAGCAGGTTCTGGCGGAAGCGGCCCTGCTTGCCCTTGAGGATGTCCGAGAGGGACTTGAGCGGCCGGGAGCCTGCGCCGATGACGACCTTTCCGCGCGCGCCGTTCTCGATGAGGGCATCGACCGCCTCCTGGAGGAGGCGCTTCTCGTTGTAGATCATGACCTCCGGAGCGCGGAGGGCCTCGATGTGCTTGAGGCGGTTGTTGCGGTTGATGATGCGCCGATAGAGGTCGTTGAGGTCCGAAGTCGCGAAGCGGCCGCCTTCGAGGGGGACGAGGGGGCGCAGCTCCGGCGGGATGACCGGGAGGACGGTCATGACCATCCACTCAGGCTTCGTCCCCGACTCCGCAAAGCTCTCGAGCAGGCGCAACTGCCGCACTAGGCGCGCGCGCTCGACCTCGGAGTGGATCGTGGGGATCTGTTTGCGCACCTCCTCGGTCTTCGTCTTGGCGTCGATCCGCTCCAGGAGGTCGCGGATGGCGCCTGCGCCGATGCCGATCTTGAGCTTGGCTCCGTACTCGGACTTGGCCTTCTGCATCTCCTCCTCGCTGAGGAGGTCGGTGGCGTGGAAGACCGTCCGGCCGTTGGGGTCGACGAGGTCGGCGAGCACGACGTACATCGCGTAGTAGATCACCCTCTCGAGGTCGGCGGTCTTCATGTCCAGGACGATGCCGATGCGGGAAGGGGTCTTCTTGAGGAACCAGATGTGCGTGACGGGCACGGCGAGCTCGATGTGGCCCATCCGCTCGCGACGGACTTTCGACTCCGTGACCTCGACGCCGCACCGGTCGCAGACGATGCCCTTGAACTTGATCCAGCGGTACTTGCCGCAGGCGCACTCGAAATCGCGCGCCGGGCCGAAGATCCTCTCGCAGAAGAGGCCGTCGCGCTCAGGCTTGAGAGTCCGGTAGTTGATGGTCTCCGGCTTCTTGACCTCGCCGTAGGACCAGGCTTTGATCTGATCCGGACTGGCCAGGGAGAGCTGGATGGCGTCGAAGTTCTGGAAGTCGAGCTCCGATTCCTTCTTCTTCTTTCTGCCTCCGCCGAACAGCTTGCGTTCCGCGATCGCCAGGTTATGGGTGGTCATGCTCAGGCCGCCTCCACCTTCTCGACAGACTTCACTTCGCTCGCGACGGCCTTGTTGTCCCGTCCGAGATTGAGCAGCTTGACGTTCATCCCAAGGGCCTGCAGCTCCTTGATGAGCACTTTGAACGACTCCGGGGTGCCGGGAGCCTGCGGCGGCTCTCCCTTGATGATCGCCTCGTACATCTTGGTGCGGCCGTTGACATCGTCGGACTTGACCGTCAGGAACTCCTGCAGAGCATAGGCCGCTCCGTAGCCTTCGACGGCCCACACCTCCATCTCGCCGAACCGCTGCCCGCCGAACTGGGCCTTGCCGCCCAGGGGCTGCCGGGTGATGAGGCTGTACGGCCCGGTCGAGCGGGCGTGGATCTTGTCCTCCACGAGGTGGATGAGCTTCAAGATGTACATGCGGCCGACCGAGACCTTCTCGCAGAAGGGCTGGCCGGTCCTCCCGTCGTAGAGCGTGATGCGGCAGTCGTCGGTCGGGAGGTATTTCTCCGGGGTACCCTGCTTCCGGAGGTGGTCCTTCGCCTCCCGGATCATGTCGTAGACCTCGGTTTCTTTCGCGCTGTCGAAGACCGGGCAGACCGCCTGGACGCCGAGGGTGTGCGCCGCCCAACCGAGCATCATCTCGAGCAGCTGGCCGACGTTCATGCGCGAGGGCACGCCGAGCGGCGAGAGCACGACGTCGAGCGGCGTGCCGTCCGGCAGGAACGGCATGTCCTCGACCGGCAGGACTTTCGCGACGACGCCCTTGTTGCCGTGCCGTCCGGCCAGCTTGTCGCCGGCCTGGAGCTTCCTCTTGGAGGCGACGTAGACCTTGACCGCCTTGTTGACGGTCACCGGCAGCTCGTCGCCCTGCTTGAGGTTCTCCTTCTCGCGGACGGCGTCCTCATGCATCTTCTTCTCCATCAACTTGAAGAACGCGATGAGCCGGTCATCCTCCTCTTTCTTGCGGCCCTTCGCCTTGGCCTCGGCCGCCTGCTCGGTCTTGTACTGCTTGAGGGCCTTGAGCGCGTTCTCGAGGCGGTCGTCGACATCCTGCATGCGCTTCTTCTCGTCGGACTTGGAGAGCTTCTCGTGGCGGACGAAGATGCGCACCCCGATGATCTTGCCGGTCACGCCCGGCGGCACGCGCAGGGAGGCGTCCTGGACATCCTCGGCCTTCTTGCCGAAGATGACCTTGAGCAGGCGCTCCTCAGGGGTGAGCTGCTGCTCACCCTTCGGGGAGACTTTGCCCACCAGGATGTCGCCCGGCCGCACGTTCGTGGAGG